>CAZCDK010000186.1:2821-5840 GCA_964497285.1 uncultured Anaerolineaceae bacterium
GCCTCGTACCCCGTTCTCGATGATTGAGCCGTCACCTTGTGGGGACCGTCGGCCATGATGTCCGGGAAGGAGTCGCTTGATGGTTGATTTTCGGAGCGTGGCTGCGTGTTTCCTGCTGGGCATCGGAGCGATTGGCGTGCTTGGGGGATGCACGGAAATCGGGCAGCCGGCTGGCAGCCTGACCGGTGGCAGCAGCGAGCCTGCCGTCGCACCGCGGCTGGTCGAGACCGTGAAGGTCAACGAGGGATACCCGACGGCGGCGTTCATCCGCGCGTTCTACGTGGAGGCGACGGACCGGATCGCAGTCACCTTCGGCACCGGCGACTACACGAAGGTGAAGATGGGCCAGCCCGGCGGCTGCCAGGACGCGCACATGGGGTACGCCTATCGCGAGTTCACGGCGGAGATGAAGGACACCGGGAAGACGGGCTACTTCGCCGAGTTCCCGGTGTCGTGCGCGGCGGGGGACGCGGCGTCGGTGATGGCCGGGGGCAGCTATTACTTCCTTGGCGGGGCCAACAGCGGACCGGGAACCTGGAAGCTGCGCCGGTTCGACAGCAACTGGCGGCAGACAGGCACGGTCGATGTCAAGCTCGACGAGCGCACCGAGGCGATGAACGACCAGATGCTCGCGTACGCGGGCGGGCAGCTGATCGCGGGCTCGCTCTATGTGAAGGACGGGATCGGCAGCGGACCCCTCGACCAGAAGAAGACCGACCCGACGAAGGGCGAAGCAACATTCCAGAAGCTCTTCACGCTGGACCTGAAGCCGGCGGGGGCGCGGGTCCTTGACGACACGCCGCACATCAACGGCTCGTCGCTGGTGGAGGCCAACGGGGTGTACAACCTCGTGACCTCGCGGGCGTTCTTCGGGGACCTGATCGTGCTGCAGTACGACAAGAACTGGAAGTTCTCCGGCGAGAAGAAGCTGGCGGAGATGGGGCAGTGGTCGCAAGGCGCGGTCTACGAAGACGGGCGGTTCTACGTGGCGTATGTCGACGTGAGCGTGAAGGGCGCGAGCAACATCGCGCTGGGCGTATACGACCGCGATTGGAACCTGCTGAGCACGACCGCGGTCACCAGTTTCGGGCCCGAAGAGCTGAAGGGCGGCGGGCGGCCGTCGGTGATGAAGCACGGTAACCACCTGTACGTGTCCTATGATGTAATGAGCTTCTCGGGCCGTGAACGAGCCGAGAACAAGGACTGGCAGGGCTACGTGGCCATCTACGAGATGTAGCGGGGCCCGCCGAAGCAGGAACCAGGAATGCGAACCCGCGCCGTCTTCTTCGACATGGACGACACGCTGCTCGATGGTTTCAGCGCCATGCAGGCGGCGTGGGCGATCGTCAGCGCCGAGTTCGCCCCTCTAGTGGGCTGTGGCGAGCCCGATGCGCTCCGCGACGCGATCAAGCGCGAGGGCGCTAACTTCTGGAAGGACGAGGGGCTGGTCGGCCACTGGCGCGTGAGGCTCCAGGATGCGCGGACGCACGTCGTCGGACTCGCGCTGAAAGCGAACGGCTGGGACGCCTCATACGCGGAGCGCATCTCCGTGATGTACGGGGCGGAGCATCGCGCCCGCCTGGCGCCGTTCGACGACGCCATTGCGACGCTCGAAATGCTGCGGGAGGCGGGACTGAGGACCGGGCTCATCACCAATGGTCCGCGCGAGCTGCAGCGGGACAAGATCGAACGCTTCGACCTCGCCCGGTACATGGACGCGATCGTGATCGAGGGCGAGTTCGGCAAGGGGAAGCCCGCGCGCGAGGTGTTCGAGCATGCGTTGGTCGTGGTGCGAGCGGAACCGGACGCGGCCTGGATGGTGGGCGACAACCTCTACGCGGACGTCGGGGGGGCCAAGGGAGCGGGGCTGCACGCAATCTGGATCCACCGCGACCGGCTGACCGCCCGCGAGGACATTCCGGCCGCGCCCGACCGCACGATCAGCCACCTCGGCGAACTGCGCGAGGCCCTGGAACTCTGAGTCTCAGGGGACGATGGTGAACCGCTCGCAGTGCGCGGGCTGGATGGCGCCGAAGTGGCGGCGATCGAGGGTGAAGAGGGTCGTTATCTCCATGCGCTCGGCCATGGCAGCGATGAGGGCGTCGACCGTTCCCAGGGGGAAGTCAGCGTACTTATCGACCAGGTCCGCCGCCCGGCCGTAGTCGGCGGGGATGGGATCGACGACCGGGCGCTGACCGACTGCAATCGCCCTGAGGAGGCGAGCCTCCGCGTGCGAGCCCACCCTCCCCGGAAGGAAGTGCGCCACCTCAGCGATTACGGGCGCTGGGATAAACAGGGTGTCCCTGCGAGCACGCGTGAAGATTGGCTCTACGCGGGTGTGCTCGGAATCGCCGGGATCGAAGAGTGCGAGCAACGGGCCCGCGTCGACAAGGATCACCAGTCAGGCTCGCGATTCATCGCATCGCGGTAGAGGTCGCGTGCCATCTGATCCTGGGCCTCATCCGAGTCGATTGGGGGCCACGGCCCGCCGGGCGGGGCCGGATGCGTCTTCAGGTCTTCCTGGATCTCGGCTGCGAGATCAAGGAGCCACTGGTTTGGGTTCTCTTCTTCGATGTCCTGCTCCAGCACCTTTCGCAACTCTTCGCTCAGGGTCGTGCCGCGTTGGCGGGCGCGCAGGCGGTAGCGCTCGTAGATCGCCTTGTCGAGGAGGAGGGAGGTTCGGTGGGCGTTCATATGGCATATGCTAGCATATCGCCTTTCGATTTCGTGGGAGGAGGGCGGCGCATAGACTGCTGCACATGGCCGTTCTCGTCCTGGTCCCCGCCGGCACCGACATTCCGGGCGAGTGGTCCGCCACGTGCGACGTTGTCGCCTACGGCGGCGCAGATGACATCGTGGGCGCGCTCGCGCGGACGTTCGAGGCGGCCGTCATCGTGAGCGATGCGCTCGCGACCGGCGAGCTTGACCGCGTGGCCGAAGCTGTGCGGGCGTCCGGCCGGCCGGTGATCGAAGTGCGGAGCGAGCGCTGGGACGGGGCGAGCCACTCGCCACTGAGCGC
>CAZCDK010000187.1:0-1871 GCA_964497285.1 uncultured Anaerolineaceae bacterium
CATCGCCTCGGCGAACAGGCGCGGATCGAGATCGGCGGGCACCTGGCCCTTCTCACGCGCCGCCGCGAAGTGCTCGCGCACGCCAGCCACAACAGAGGCGTTTTCCGCGTGCATCATGCGCAACGTGGACTCGTCGTTCTCCCTCACGGCGGCAAGAATCCGCTCCAGCATGAGGATGGTATTGGTGCGCTCGGCGGGAGTGCTCAGAAGCTCGAATGTGAGGCGGGCAAGCTCCATGATCGCCTGGAGGGGGTCTTCTCCCGGTGCCAGGGGCGCATGCCAGCGGGATTTGATCATCTGGTCCGCATCGCTCATGCACAGCCGGGCGAGATCGTCCTTGCTGGCGAAGTAGCGGTAGATGGCGCCAGGGGAGATCCCGGCTCGGGAGGCAACATCAGCCATGGTCGCGGAGCGCATGCCCTTGGTACAGAACACTTCGCAGGCAGCTTCGAGGATGGCCTGCTTGCGAGCGGAGAGGTGGGCATCGGCGACCTTTGGCATTAGCGTCCTTCCGTGACCGGGTTCGTGGTCAGACGCAGCCGACCCCGCGCCGCGCCCAGCTTGCGCTCAAGGCGCTCCACCGTGTGCGCATCGTGCCACTGCATCCGGTGAGAGATTTCGAGGGCGCGGGCCTCGAGCAAGCGCTCGCGGATCCTCGCCTCGCCAACGATGTCGAGAATCATTGCACACCTCCTGGCAAAAGTGAACTGCCGTTAACTAAATGCTCATTCATTGAATGAATCATCATTTAGTTTGACCGGCGTGTCAACCCCCTTCCGTGAAGAAACCGGCAAGCCCGCCAGACACCCTCACTTCGGCGGACAACCAGATGGGGTGGCCGAGCGGGCCACCCCATCCAGAACGGGCCACCTCGGGAGGACTACCCTCCGTATGTCATGCGCCGAAGCCGCCTGATGCGCTCTTCCATTGGCGGATGCGTGCTGAAGAGGTTCGCGGCCCCGCCGCCCTTGAAGGGATGAACGATATACAGGGCCGAAACAGCCTCGTGGTTCGGCGTGGCCGCCATGGGGACGGACTGCACACCCCTCTGGAGCTTTTCCAGGGCACTTGCCAGGGCCTCGGGATCGTGGGTGATCTCGGCGCCCGTCCGATCGGCGGCGTATTCACGCGTGCGGCTGATGCCAAGCTGAATCATGGAAGCCGCGATGGGTGCGATGAGAATTGCCACAAGCATCAGCAGCGGGTTGCGGTTCTCGTCACGGCTGCCACCGAAGATGGAGCTCCACATCAGGATGTTGCCGATGAGCGCGATCGCGCCGGCCACCGTCGCCACAATCGAACTCGTCAGGATATCGCGGTTCCGCACATGGCCCATCTCGTGGCCGATGACGGCCCGAAGCTCGCGCTCGGTGAGCAGCCGCTGGATGCCCGTAGTCACCGCCACAACCGCGTGGCCCGGGTTGCGCCCGGTGGCGAAGGCGTTGGGCGAGTCGTTCTGGACAATGTAGACGCGGGGCATGGGCATGCCGGCCAGGTTGGCGACTTCGCGGATCATGCCGTGGAGCCGCGGCGCCTCTGCCTCGCTCACTTCCTTCGCGCCGGCCATGCGCAGCGCCATCTTGTCGCTGAACCAGAAGGCGAAGAAGTTCATGGCCCCGGCAAGGACAAGGAAGAGGACCATTCCGCCCGTGCCCCCGACGAGGCCGCCGACGGCCACCAGGATGCCCGTCAGCACCGCCAGCAGCAGCGTGGTCTTGAAGAAGTTCATCGTTGGTGAGCACCTCCTTTTGCGAAGCCATTATATGTCGGATGCGAGAAGGCGACGGTGAAGGTGGCCGTGTTCCCACCGAAGGTGGGGTCGTGGCGCAGAGCAGCTCTTCGCGGAAGGCGAGCATCGCGGCCACGCTGAT
>CAZCDK010000187.1:1881-3666 GCA_964497285.1 uncultured Anaerolineaceae bacterium
TGATGCCGGCCGTAGAGGTGGCCGTTCCGGTCGCCGCAGGTGAAGTCGACCCCCGGGATCCTGGGCGCGGCTAGAGGTTTGCGCAGCCACCCGCAAGCACCGCGGTCGACGCCTGGCTGAGGAAGCGCCCGCGGGTGCAACTGCATTCCGCCCACTCGGCATCGTGGCCGCGCCGACCGGTGGCGGCTCAGAGCCACTACGGGCCGGCGGCTTCACTCGACGAAACTCGCGGCCGAGACATACACTGAATCCCTGCGGTTCACGTCGGAGGAACGCGGCTTACCGGTCGCGCCCTCTTGCCTTCAGCCCGGATGCAGGCCCACGGCCTCTCCCGGGCAGCCACGACCGCAAGGCGTGGCGGGCACCGGCCAGCTCCACACTGGAGCAAGCGCCGGGTACAAATCCACTGGCCGCACGAAGGACCTGTCTCATGACGCGCATGACCGGCGCACAGATCCTGCTGGAGTGCCTGCAGCGGGAAGGGGTCGACACCATCTTCGGTTATCCCGGAGGCGTGGTGCTGCCCCTCTACGACACCCTGCCCCAGTACCCCGGCATCCGGCACGTGCTCGTTCGCCACGAGCAGGGCGGCGCGCACATGGCGGACGGCTACGCCCGTGCGACGGGGAGGCTCGGCGTTTGCCTGGGCACGAGCGGCCCGGGTGCCACGAACCTGGTCACCGGCATTGCGACTGCCTACCTCGACTCAACACCCGTGCTGGCGCTGACGGGCAACGTTTCCCGCGCACTTCTTGGCAAGGACGGGTTCCAGGAAGCCGACATCACCGCAATCACGATGCCCATCACCAAGCACAACTACCTCGTGATGCGCGCCGAGGACATCGCGATGAGCGTCCGCGAGGCCATCAACATCGCCACCACCGGCCGGCCCGGACCGGTGCTCATCGATATCCCCAAGGACGTCTTCCAGGAAGAGACCGAATTCGAATGGCCGGAGCAGATCAACCTCCGCGGCTACAAGCCCACAACCGAAGGCCACCCGGGCATGGTGCGCCGCGCCGCCGACGTCATCGATCGGGCGAAGAAGCCGATCATCATCGCCGGGCACGGCGTCATTTGGTCGAATGCGAGCACCGAACTCCAGGAATTCGTCGAAAAGGCAGACATCCCCGTGGTGACGACGTTCCTCGGCATCGGCGCCTTCCCCGAAGAGCACGAGCTGAGCTATGGCTGGCTCGGCATGCATGGCATGTACTACGCCAACATGGCCGCCGACGCGGCAGACGTTGTCATCGGGGTCGGGATGCGGTTCGACGACCGCGCCATGGGACGGTTCAAGGACTTCAATCCGAACGCCACCATCATCCATATCGACATCGACCCGGCCGAGATCGGCAAGAACTTCGCCACCGCCATCCCAATCGTTGGCGACGCGAAGCATGTCCTCTCGGCCCTGGCCGAGCGAGTGAAGGAGCAGAAGCGTCCCGATTGGCGCAAGTGGATCGACCGGCAACGCGAGGAGCACCCAAGCCTGCACATCCGAGAGTCGCGCCGGATGCTGCCGCAATATGTCATTCGCACCCTCTACGACGAGACGAAGGGCGACGCCACGATCGTGACCGGGGTCGGCCAGCACCAGATGTGGGCCGGCCAGCACTACTTCTTCAAGCGCCCGCGCCAGCTCATCACATCTGGGGGACTGGGAACCATGGGGTTCGAGCTGCCGGCGGCGATCGGCACCCAGATTGCCCTCCCCGGCCAGGAAGTCTGGGCCATCTGTGGCGACGGGGGTTTCCAGATGACGATGCAGGAGCTCGCCGTCGT
>CAZCDK010000187.1:3676-5815 GCA_964497285.1 uncultured Anaerolineaceae bacterium
GCCGAGCGCATCCCCGTGAAGATCGCCATCCTCAACAACGGCTACCTGGGCATGATCCGGCAATGGCAGCAGCTGTTCTACGAGAAGAACTTCAGTGCCTGCGCGATGACGCAGCCCGACTTCTGCAAGATCGCCGACGCCTACGGCATCCGGGCCATCCGGATCGAGACGAAGGCGGAGGTCGAGCCCGCAATCGCCGAGGCCCGCGCACACGCCGGGCCTATCCTGCTCGACTTCCAGATCGACCAGGAGGAGAACGTCTGGCCAATGGTACCGGCCGGCGCCGCCCTGTCGGAAACGATCGAAGCCCCCGCCGAGGAGATGCTGCGATGAGCACTGCCACCACAAGCAACGGCTATCGCCCGCGCCCCACGAATCACACCGTCGTCGCCATCGTCGAGGACAAGCCAGGCGTGCTCATGCGCGTCTCGAGCCTCTTCCGCCGTCGCGGGTTCAACATCGAGTCGCTGACGGTCGGGCACAGCGAGGCAGCCGGGCTCAGCCGCATGACCATCGTCCTCGACGGCGAAAGCGCCCCGATTGAGCAGGTCGAGAAGCAGCTGTACAAGCTCATCGATGTTGTCAAGGTGAGCGACCTGTCGAACGAGGACATGGTGGCGCGCGAGCTCTGCATGCTGAAGGTGCGGTGCAACAACGTGAACCGCCACGAGCTGCTCGACATTGCGAACGTCTTCCGCGCCGACGTTGTCGACCTCGCCACCAACTCGATCATCCTCCAGGTGGTCGGCGACGAAGACAAGATCAACGGCCTCGTGAAGATGTGCGAGCCCTATGGCATCCGCGAGCTAAGCCGCACGGGCCGCATCGCGATGGTCCGCGGAACGAAGACCACGACGGTGCACGAGCCCGAGCCGGAGAAGATCGCGAAGATCCACGCCAGCCAGGGCCGCCGCGTGGAGGGCGTCGACCTGCCATTCTCGAGCGACTGATCGTTCGGCCGGAGTAGTGTCCGAGATCTGCCGAGGTGATTGAGAGGAAGGAAGCTCTTGGCAGGGAGGGAGGCCAGGGTGGGCGTCCCCCGCTGCCGTTGGTTGGTCCAGGGTCAGTGTAGCGAGAAGGTCAAGCGGCAGCCTCCAGCTCGCGGATGCGGAGTTTGATGAGGCGATTGGCGCCGGCTTTGGTCCAGCGCATGCCGGCATGCTTGAAGCGACGGGCAACGAGCAGGTCGCCCTGCTTCTCGACGGCCCCGGAGTCGTCGACGGCGGCGGAGCGGGTCTCTTCGGAGAGCAGCGTGCGGAGGCGGCGGGCGCCGTGGATGCCGTGGAGGTTGGCGCGCAGGTAGGCTTCGTACTGCTCGATGCGCTCGCTGTTGCCCTGGGCCTGGAGGCGGGCGAGGGCGACAAGCCGGAGGATGCGGTCGGCATCGCCTTTGTGCAGGGCTTGGGCGATTTCGTCGACGAGCTGGGGGCGGTCGCTGAAGGTCTTGCGGGCGTGGTCGAGGATGTGCCAGTGGTCGAGCTGGTAGATGGCTTTGTAGCGTTCGTGGCCAGCAAGGTTCTCGATCCAGTCGGCGCCATCGCCGACGACGAGGAGGTGCCGGGCGCGGCTGAGGGCAAGCGTGGCCTCGCAGTGGAGGTAGAGGCGCTCGCTGAAGTCCCGGGCAGAGTCGACGCCGCCATAGAGGTGGCGTCCGCTGAGGCGGTAGCGTTTGTGCCTGGCGGTCGTGCTCACCAGCTCCCGGCCGCTGTAGGCCACGCCAATTCTCACCTCGAAGCTCGGCTGCCGCTCGCGCTGGGCACGGATGTGGGTGCCATCGACGACCGCCACCACCAGTTCATGTTCCTCGTCGCTGCTGGGTGGCAACTCGCCATGGGCGAAGACGGCCTCCTGCAGGGCGGCCTCCTCGTCGACAAGCACCTGGCCCTCTGCTCTGACCCAGGCGTAGAGCGAGCGATGGTCCACCTCTTCTCCCAGCAACCGACCGAGCAGGAGCGCCGCCTGGCGATAGGGCAGGCGCGTCGCCAACGCCACTGCCTGCTCCACGACGGCGGCCGGGATCTTCGCCACCGCTCCCGGCTGGCGGATCGTGGCCCCGTCGACCCCGTACGACTACATCGGGTTGATGAACACCGCGCTGGCCTGCCAGGACCCGGTGGTGGTGCTGGAACACGTGGATCT
>CAZCDK010000188.1:0-5732 GCA_964497285.1 uncultured Anaerolineaceae bacterium
CTACCAGGCGGCCATCTTCTTCTGCAGGTTCTGGTCGAGGGCGTCGAGGAAGCCTTCGGTGGTCAGGAACGGCGCGTTCGGGCCGACGCTGAGGGCGAGGTCCTTGGTCATCTCGCCGTTCTCGATGGTTTCAACGCAGACCTGCTCAATCGTGTCCGCGAAGCGCGCCAGTTCGGGCGTGTTGTCGAGCTTGGCGCGGTGGGCGAGGCCCCGGGTCCAGGCGAAGATGGAGGCGACCGGGTTGGTCGACGTCTTTTCGCCGCGCTGATGCTGGCGATAGTGGCGGGTGACCGTGCCGTGCGCGGCCTCGGCGAGGGCGATCTTGCCGTCCGGGGTGAGAAGGACGGAGGTCATCATGCCGAGGGAGCCGTAGCCCTGGGCGACGATGTCGGACTGGACGTCGCCGTCGTAGTTCTTGCAGGCCCAGACGATGCCGCCGCTGCCCTTGAGCACCTGGGCGACCATGTCGTCGATCAGGCGGTGCTCGTAGATGATTCCCTTGGCGGCGAACTCGGAGGCGAATTCGGCGTCGAAGACCTCCTGGAAGAGGTCCTTGAAGCGCCCGTCGTAGGCCTTGAGGATCGTGTTCTTCGTCGAAAGGTAGACCGGCCAGCCGCGATCGAGGCCGTAGCGGAGCGAGGCACGGGCGAAATCGCGGATCGAGTCGTCGAAGTTGTACATGCCCATGGCCACGCCGCCGGACGGGAACTGTGCGACCTCACGAGTGACAGGCTGACTGCCGTTGGCGGGGGTGTAGGTGATCGTCACCTTGCCGGGGCCGGGGACGACGAAGTCAGTGGCCTTGTACTGGTCGCCGTGGGCGTGACGGCCGATGACGATGGGCTTCGTCCAGCCAGGAACAAGCCTGGGGATGTTGTTGCAGACGATGGGCTCGCGGAAGACGACGCCACCGAGGATGTTGCGGATGGTGCCGTTGGGCGACTTCCACATCTCCTTGAGCTTGAACTCCTCGACCCGGGCCTCGTCGGGGGTAATCGTGGCGCACTTGACGCCGACGCCGTGCTTCTTGATGGCGTTCGCGGCATCAATCGTGATCTGGTCGTTGGTCTCATCGCGATACTGGATGCTGAGGTCGCAGTAGACGAGCTGAATGTCGAGGTAGGGCAGGATCAGCTTGTCCTTGATGAACTGCCAGATGATGCGGGTCATTTCGTCACCGTCGAGGTCGACGACCGGGTTCACAACCTTGATCTTTGCCATGGACTTGATTCTTCCCTTTCGCGTTTCCTGGAGTGCAGTGTGTGGCGCTCGGGGCACAGTCCCGCGAACTGCGTGTGTGTACCCCGGCTACGTTCCGTCTACCGGTTCAGGAGCTGCCTCAGTACGAACTGGAGGATGCCACCGTGCTGGTAGTAATCGAGTTCCACGGGAGTGTCGACGCGGGCAAGCGCCTGGAATGTGACTGAAGCCCCGGCTTCTCCCGTGGCGGTGACGGTCAGCCGTTTGCGTGGCTGGAGGTCGTCGGCAATGCCGCGGATGGCGAATGTTTCCTCGCCCGTGAGACCAAGTGCCTCGCGGCTATCGCCGGGCAGGAATTCGAGGGGGAGCACGCCCATTCCGACGAGGTTGCTCCGGTGGATGCGCTCGAAGCTCTCCGCAATGACGGCCTTCACTCCGAGCAAGAGGACACCCTTTGCCGCCCAATCGCGCGATGAGCCGGTACCGTACTCCTTGCCGGCCAAAACGATCAGCGGCACGCCTTCGGCACGGTACTGCGCAGAGGCATCGAAGATCGAAACCACGGCGTCGCCGGGGAGGTGACGCGTGACGCCGCCTTCGGTTCCCGGTGCGAGGAGGTTCTTGAGGCGGATGTTGGCGAATGTCCCGCGCATCATGATCTCGTGGTTGCCCCTCCGGGCGCCGTACGAGTTGAAGTCGGCCTTCTCCACACCGCGCTCGGCCAGGTACTCCCCCGCGGGGCTGTTCACGCTGATGTCACCGGCGGGCGAGATATGGTCGGTGGTCACCGAGTCGCCCAGCATGGCGAGCACGCGTGCTCCGCGGATGTCCGTCGCCGGCGGCGGCGCCAGCGTCATGCCGTCGAAGTAGGGCGGGTTCTTGATGTACGTGGATCCGCCGTCCCAGTGATACAGGTTGCCTTGGGGGACTTCCAGGCCCGTCCAGAGCTCGTTTCCCGCGAAGACGTTGCTGTACTGCTCACGGAACATCTCTGAACGCACGGAGGAGCGCACCGCTGCCGAGACCTCAGCCTGCGTGGGCCAGATCTCGCGGAGGTAGACCCGGCCGCCGTTCCGGTCGTAGCCGATGGCCTCCTTTTCGAAGTCGATGTCCATTTGACCGGCGAGTGCATAGGCCACGACAAGCGGGGGTGACGCAAGGTAGTTCGCTCGCGACTCTGGGTGGACCCGGCCTTCGAAGTTGCGGTTCCCGCTGAGCACGGAGGCTGCGACGAGGTTCGCTTCGTGGATGCCGTCGGCGATCTTGGGGTTGATGGGGCCGGAGTTACCGATGCAGGTCGTGCAGCCGTAGCCAACGAGGTTGAACCCGAGTGCTTCCAGGTAGGGCGTGAGTCCGGCGTCCGCAAGGTAGTCGGTCACGACCTTCGAGCCGGGGGCGAGGCTCGTCTTGACCCACGGCTTTGTGCTCAGGCCACGCTGGACGGCCTTCCGGGCGACCAGCCCCGCTGCCAGCATGACTTCGGGGTTCGACGTGTTTGTACAGCTGGTGATCGCGGCGATGATCACGGAGCCGTGCTTGAGCTGGAAGGAGCGGTCTCCGATTTGGACGGTCACGGGCGCGGTGGCCTCGTCGCTGGTCATCTCCGCCAGGTTCTGGCGCCAGCTCTGCTTCGCCTCGGAGAGTGGGACCCGGTCCTGGGGGCGCCTGGGCCCGGCGATGGAGGGGACCACAGCTCCCAGGTCCAGTTCGAGGGTGTCGGAGAACATGGGAACAGGCGTTGTGTCGGTGCGGAAGAGCCCCTGTGCTTTGCAGTAGGCCTCGACGAGTTGCACCAGGTCCTCATCGCGGCCACTGAAGCGAAGGAAGCTCAGCGTCTCGTCGTCAACGGGGAAAAAGCCCATGGTCGCGCCGTACTCGGGCGCCATGTTGGCGATGGTCGCACGCGTCGCAAGGCTGAGGTTCGAAAGGCCCGCTCCAAAGAACTCGACGAACTTGCCGACCACGCCCTTCTTGCGCAGCATCTGTGTCACGGTGAGCACGGCATCCGTGCCGGTTGCGCCCTCTGGCAGGCGCCCCGTGAGCTTGAAGCCGACGACTTCGGGGATGAGCATCGTGCTTGGCTGGCCGAGCATGGCCGCCTCTGCTTCGATCCCGCCCACGCCCCAGCCGAGCACGCCGAGACCATTGATCATGGTTGTGTGAGAGTCAGTCCCGACCACGGTGTCGGGGTAGACCGTGACCGAGCCGCCCTCGTCTTTGCGGAACACAACGCTGGCAAGGTATTCGAGATTGACCTGGTGGACTATTCCGGTCCCGGGCGGCACGGCGCGGAAGTTGTCGAAGGCCGACTGGCCCCAGCGCAGGAACTGGTAACGCTCCCGGTTACGCGCGAATTCGACTTCGACGTTCTGGCGGAAGGCATCGCTCGTCCCAAAGTTGTCGACCTGCACCGAGTGATCAATGACGAGATCGACGGGCTGGAGCGGATTGATGCGCTGCGGGTCGCCACCCATGGTTCGAATGGCGTCGCGCATGCTTGCCAGGTCGACCACGACGGGCACGCCGGTGAAGTCCTGGAGGAGCACGCGAGCGGGCGTGAAGGCGATCTCGCGGTCCGCGCCCGAGTTGGGTTGCCAGTTGGCCAGGGCCTCGATGTCATCGCGCGTGACCGCCCGGCCGTCCTCAAGCCTGAGCAGGTTCTCGAGGAGGATCCTGAGGGAGAACGGGAGGGAATCGACGTGGCCGATCCCGTTCTCGGTCAGGGCACCAAGGCGGAAGTAGGCTGCCCGTTGTTCGCCGGCCTGGAGTTCGGCCCGGGCGTTGAAGGAGTCCTGTGTCATCGTCGTCCTTTCTGTCGCTGCGGAGGGTTTCGGAGCTCACGGACAGCGGGCTACACGGCAGAAAACAGGGTCGTGGTGATGCAGAGCGAAATGGTCCCCACTCCCAAGCCTCCTTCCACAATTTCGTGGGAGTACTTGGGCCCTTGCCCGGGTGCGCGGTTGGCCCCGGGAGGTCTCGTCTCTACCGTATCCCGCGACTTCCCCGGTTTGGGGACCGTTGGGCCCGGGACGGGCATGTGCGTGGGACGAACCGCATGCAGTATAGCACTGCGATACCGGGGACTGTCTCGTTTGCCAGATTGCGAAAGCAAGACAGATTGATGACAGCACCAACGAGTAGCTTGTATTCTTACGGTGGTACCCACGTTCCATCGGCCTCAGGTGAGGCTGTCCGCATTGGCTTGGCGCTCGATGACCGTTAGGGACCAGGAAACTCAAGGAGGTCTGTCGAGTGCCTTACACCGACAAAACGCTCACCTGCTCCGATTGCGGAGCCGAGTTCACCTTCACCGCGGGTGAACAGGAATTCCACGAGTCGAAGGGCTTCACCAATGAGCCCCGGCGCTGCCCCAATTGCCGGCGCGCGCGCAAGGGCGCCTCCCCCCGCGGCGGGGGCGGCGGTGGTGGTGGTTACGGCCAGGCCGACCGTGAGATGTTCACGGTAACCTGATCCTCGTGCGGCAAGGACGCGAAAGTGCCCTTCCAGCCGCGAGGCGATCGCCCTGTCTACTGCAGTGACTGCTTCCAGCCGCAAGCACGCTCTTCTGGCGGCGGCGGTGGCGGCTACGGCGGTGGCGGAGGCGGCGGATATGGTGGTGGCGGTGGTGGCCGGAGCGGCGGCGGTGGCGGTGGTGGCGGTGGGCGCGGCCCGCGTCGCTGGTAGCATCGATCCTGCGGAAGGGCCGGGTTTCCCCGGCCCTGTTTCGCGTCCGGTTGGTATACTCCGAGCCGGTGGGGCCCGTAGCTCAGCGGTTAGAGCGGCCGGCTCATAACCGGTTGGTCCTGGGTTCGAATCCCGGCGGGCCCACCACTTTGAAGGTTCTGTTCTAGCCTGTCTCCAAGTTTTCCCCACTCCCGGAACTGTGGTGAAACTGCGGCGAAAAGCGGGGCGTTAGAATCAGAAACGCCGGGCTGTTCACTTCAGCTCGACCGCGCTCCGGGCTGCTCCAACAGCGCCGGGGCCTTTTGATGTGCGAAGCGTAACACCCCCCGTCAAGATGGTGACGGTCTTGCCCGCCACAGCTCACCACAGTTTTTTTGAGCGCCGGTTTCAGCACTCAGAGGGGGCCGTCGGGCCTTGCTGCGGTGCCCGGTGTACGGATGGCGATGCCGGGGAAGCGTTGGCCTGATGGCGCTGTCGGTAGGCTTCGGCCCGCGCCTTCAGGTCCCGCCACGCCTTGTACGATGGGCTGTTGGGGTCCGGCCCGTGGTACTCCATGTACCACTCCAGCGGGTGTTTCAGTTGTTGCGGCATGGCCCGCAATGTCTCACTTTGGGGCCTGCACGTCACGACCGCCTCGGCTACCTCATGTTGGAGACGACGATTCCGAACTGGCGTGCGACGTCCAATAAGTACTCCGACTCAGCCACGCCCAGGGCGCCGCGCAGCCTTGCATACGTCCGCCAGTGCATGCCCTTTGGCCTTGCGGGCGGCGACAACAGGCTGTTGGGCGCTCCAAGCCGCTTTCGGATTCGCCCGGCGCGCCGGAATGCCCGGTCCCCCGCCCGCTC
>CAZCDK010000189.1:0-5724 GCA_964497285.1 uncultured Anaerolineaceae bacterium
ACCGGCGTGGACAAGCACGGTCTCTCCGGCCTTCAGCCCGCCGAACTCGAAGAGGCAATCGTGGGCCGTGGCGAACTCGATCGGCACGCAGGCCGCCGCTTTGGTGTCCATCCCGTCCGGCACGAGGTAGGCGGCCGAGGCCGGGACCGAGACCAGTTCGGCGTGGGAGCCGAAGCTCATGGTCGCCACCACGCGCTGGCCGGGTCGCAGGGTTGTAACCCGGTCGCCGACTGCGCGGATGGTGCCCGCGGCCTGGTAGCCGACGACGTGCGGGGTGGTGGCCAGCATCCCGCCCTGGCGATGGAGGACGTCGCCTCCCTGGACGCCGATCGCCTCCACCTGGACGACAATGCCGCCCGGTCGGCATTCGGGATCGGGCAGATCTTCGTAGCGGAACACATCGGGCCCACCGACCTGGTAGTAGACAGCAGCTTTCAAGGAAACCTCGATCGGGTAAGAGTCAGGAGGATCCAGTGTAGCCGAGGACTGAGACAGAACCGCGACCGTTGGGGGGTGCACCCGGGGTGGCCGCTCACAGGGAACGGTAGACGTCGCCCCGTGGGCCGATCTCCACTATCTCGACGACGCGCACGGCCTCATCGACCTCATACACGATCCGAAGATCCCCAACCCGGGCTGAGCGCAGGCCGCCCGCCTCATGAAGCGGTTTCGAAATGGCGCCGCTGAAGGGACTCGCGGCAATCTCGTCGATCCGGACCAGCACTCGCGCCTGCGTCGACCGATCGAGACGCCGGATATAGCGACGAACCGAGCCGGGAACGTGAACGCGGTAGATCAAAGCTGGAGTTCTTTGCGGAGCTCCTCGATGGTCACGTAGTCGCCGCGCTCGAGTTCTGCCCGGGCCTGACCGACGCGGACCATTTCCTCCTCGGTCAGCGTGTCCGGATCGGCGCGCATGTTGAGGTAGTCGAGAAGGGCCGCGGCCTCTTCGTCGGTCAGGCTGTCGACCAGTTGGTGAATCGCTTCCTTCACCGTCATGGAGACATTGTACAACGAGGGCGAAGACCTCTCGGCCCCCGCGCCGCCGGCCGCGGTCCCGGTCAACCGATCCCGCACCAGCGCCCACAGGAGGGCGCGGCTACCAACCTCCGACCACTGACTACTGACCACTGACCACTGACCACTGACCCCTACCCGCGCGGCAACCCCAGCCCCCGGGTGGCGATGATGCCCCGCTGGATCTCGCTCGTGCCCGCGGCGATGGTCGCGCCCACGGCGCCCATGTAGCCCGAGGCAAGGTCGAGCACAACGCCCGGCGAACCTTTTCTCACCTGGCCGGCGGTGCCCAGCAGGTGCATGCCCGTCGAGGCAATGCGCTGGCTCATCTCGCTGCCGAAGACCTTGGCTGCGCTCGCTTCGTGGTTCGGCACAAGGCCGCGCGCCTGCATCGTTGCGACGCGGTAGGCGAGCATCGTGCCGACGTTCACTTCGACCGCGCGATCGGCAAGTTCGGCGCGGATGCCGGGGCGCTGCATCACCAGTCCCGGGGTTTCGCGCGCCACGCGCACCAGCCGTTCGACGGACCGCCGCCCGCCTGCAAAGGCGGCGATGCCGCTCCGTTCAAAGTCGAGGGCGACGGCCATGTGGTACCAGCCGCGGTTCACTTCGCCCGCCACCTGCGAGGCGGGGATGCGAACGTCTTCGAAGAAGACCTCGTTGAAGCCGTGGTGCCCGGCGATGTTGAGCAGCGGCCGGACCGTGACCCCAGGCGACTTCATGTTGAACATGAAGAGGGTGATGCCCTTGTGCTTCGGGGCGTCGGGGTCCGTGCGCGCGGCCATCCAGCCCCAGTCGGCAAGGTGCCCGCCGCTGGTCCAGATCTTCTGGCCGTTGATCACGTAGTCGTCGCCGTCCCGTTCGGCGCGGGCCTGCAGGGCGGCGAGGTCGCTCCCGGCGCCGGGCTCGCTGTAGAGCGTGCACCACCAGTCGTCGGCGCCCGTGATGCGGGGGATGAATCGCTTCTTCTGTTCTTCTGTCCCATAGAGCATGAGGCTCGGCCCGACCCAGGCGATGCCCATGTTGCCCACCGGCGCCGCGGCATAGGCCATCTCCTCGTTGTACACGAGCTGGCGCATGTGGCTGGCGCCGCCGCCGCCGTACTCCTGCGGCCAGGCCATGGCCAGCCAGTGGCGAGCGGCGAGCTTCTTCTGGAAGCCCATCGTGTAGTGGTACTCGTCCTGGACGCTGTCGAAGTCGCCCGGGCGATCATCGATGGGTGGAAGCTCGGCCGAAATGAGGGCGCGCACTTCCTGGCGAAACGCCTCGACATCTGGATCGTACTGGAACTGCATGGCTGTCTCCGAGCCCTCGTGGGCGGGATGGCCCGAAGTATAGCGGCACGGGGCGCCCCCCGGTCAGCCGCGCCGGGCAGCGAACGCCGCGAGCACGGAAGAGACCGGCGGGAAGCCACCGGTCTCTTGCCTTCTCAGCTTTGAACAAGGGCGTGCTCGCTCGCTCAGTAGCCGGCGTAGGGGTCCGACGGAGAGGTGGGCGCCGGCTGGACCGTCGCGGTTGGCCGGGCCGGGGGAGCGGCCGCCACGGTAGGCGGAGGTGGCGTCGCGGTGGGAGACGGGTCCGACGGTGCGGGCGAAGCCGTCGCCGAAGCGGTGCTTGCGGTGGCCTCGGCAGATGCGTTCGCGGCGGCGGTGTTCGACGTGCTGCCCGGCACCACGCTGGCCGCGGCAGGGCTCGACGAGCCGCCCGAAGAAACACTCGCCGGAACGGGAACGACGTACCAGGCGTTCCCCACGCCCTGGCCATTCGTATCGCCGGGGGCGACGTCGGCGGCGTAGTAGTAGAGCGGCTGGCCGTTGTAGGCGACTTCCTGGCTACCGTCGTCGCGGGTGATGACCGAGAGCTCGCCGGGGAGTCCGTCGGGCTTGACGGGCTGCCCGCCGGTCGACATCAAGGGCGGCCAGGCCGTGGCGCAGGCGCCGTTGCAGGCGCTCTTGCCGCTCCCGGCCACGTCCTTTGTGAACATGTAGAGCGTCCGCCCATCGGGACCGGCGAGCACCAGCCCGAGTGCCCCCGCCTGGGCCAGCTTGACCGTGGGTTCTGTGGGAGCGGGCGCGGACACGGCGGCGGTCCCTGGCGGCACGACGTACCACACGTTCCCCACACCGTGCCCGGTGGTATCGCCGGGGGCGGCGTCGGCGGCGTAGTAGTAGAGCGGCTGGCCGTTGTAGGCGACTTCCTGGCTACCGTCGTCGCGGGTGATGACCGAGAGCTCGCCGGGGAGTCCGTCGGGCTTGACGGGCTGCCCGCCGGTCGACATCAAGGGCGGCCAGGCCGTCGCACAGGCACCGTTGCAGACGCTCTTGCCGCTCCCGGCCACATCCTTCGTGAAGATGTAGAGCGTCCGTCCGTCCGGGCCGGTGAGAACCTGTCCGAGAGAGCCGGACTGCGCGACCTTCACGGTCGCGGGAGACGCCACGTTCGGAGCGGCTGCCGCGGGCTTCGTCGCGATCGGGGCGGAGCTTGCGGGCGCCTTGTCGCTGCCATCGCCGCCACAGGCCGCATAGAGACCAGCCGCGCCGACTGCCAGCGCGAGGGAAATCGCCAGGATGGGTTTGCGCAATTGAGTTGACTCCTTCTGTACCTGTCCTTACGCCGGCGGCCCGGCGGGTGTTGGTAAAGAAAGAGGTAACCGTGTATACGGGGCCGAGGCCGGCTCGGGGGCGCCTGATCCCCGGCTCCCGAGCCCTGTTCCCTAGATCTGGCTGTAGCCGGAGCCCTTGCGCTGGACCCCCGTCCCCTTGCCGTCCGTGATCCAGCCGAACTCCTGGAGGATCTCCTGGCTGTAGGTGACCCGGCCGGCAACCTTCTCCTTCGGTTCAGTGGCGAGCAGCAGGGCGGCCTTCGCCATCAGCTCAGGTGGCTCGCCGCGCGGGTCGTCCATGCCGGTGACGAGGTGGTGGAAGACCGTCCCGGGCGTGGGCACGACAAGCGAGGGCGACACGCAGGTGACGCTCACGCCGTCGCTGTACACCTCCTGGGCGAGTCCCTGGGTGAAGCGTTCGAGGGCGGCCTTTTCCGCCCCGTAGAGCGTGCCGCCGCGCTGGGCCGGCCCCGAGTACGGGCCGCGGCCCGGGCCGATGGCGGCGCCGCTCGAGATGTTCACGATCGCCCCCGCCTTCTTTGCGATCATGTCCGGGAGCACGAGCTGGCTGAGGTAGAACGGGGCGTGGAAATTGACGCCGATCGAGCGGTGCCACCGGCTGACCGGGAAATCCACGATGGGGATGAAGTAGGTGAGGGCGGCGTTGTTGACCAGGACATCTACCGGCCCGTAGTGCTTGCGGGTCTCTTCGACCAGGTGGACACACTGGTCGTAGTCGGAGATGTCCACGGCGACAGCGTGAGCCTCGCCCTTCTGTTCCCTGATGCCGGCGACGGTGTGTTCGAGCGACCCTTCCAATGGATGATCGCCCTCGCGCATGGTGCGTGCGGCGCAGACCACTTTCCCGCCTTCAGCCGCGAATACCTCAGCGATCGACTTGCCGATACCCCTGCTCGCACCGGTGATGATGCAGACCTTGCCATCCAACTTGCCCATGAAAGTCCCCTTTACGCAAAGGTGAGAGTGCGGCGATTCTACACCAATGCGCACGACGGGCCTGTTGGCCCCGGTGCGCCGGGCCCAACGGCCGCGTCCGCTGTACGTGGCCGGGAAATACGCTTGCACCGGCGGAGGCCACGGCACAATGAGCCACGTTCCCACAATCGGACCCAGGGGCCCGGGGCAGCCTTCACGCGGACGGTTCCGCGGCCTGCCGTCGACCATTCCAGGGAGCCTGTCGCTCCTGTTCGTGGCGGCGTTTGTGGCCCTGTTTGCCGCCGCCAACGTCGTCGTCGCCACCGGGCAAGAGGGCGGCGAGACGATCTTCTCGAATCTCTGGATCTCGACACCGATGCTCGGCGCGCTGGGGTCGGCCCTCACTGCCGGCGCCCTGGCCGCATTCGTCGTCATCCGCCGCCACGAACGGTCACTGGCGGTCCTTGCCACCCTGGTTTTCGGCCTGGTGGTGCTCGCCTTCGTCGTGGGCGAGGCGACAACGTCCCACTGAGGCAACGCGTTCGCGAACGGCGACTGGAAGCGTGCATGACCCAGGCAGAACCTGGCTGGGAAGCTGAACACGTCGCAGTCCGCCATCGCGCGTGTTGAAGCTGGAGGGACGCAGCCCCGCCTCGAGGCAATCATTGCTCTTTCCCAGGCGCTGCAAGTCGATTGGTCGCTCGGGGCCACGGGCGTCGAAGTTGCTTTTCGCAACGCTTCGTGATCGCCCCGTCGCGCTCCCCCCGGGCGGCTCTCCGGTGTTCGCGGCTCCGACAGTCGCGGCTCATGCCTCGGGCACTCGTTGCCCATCGATGGCACAAATGTTCGTTGACACCCCCGGTGCCCGACCATAGGATCGGTGGAGCACGCACCACGTCGGGGGGCCATGCCGAAGTTCATCTTTGTTACCGGTGGTGTCGTGAGCTCTGTGGGAAAGGGCATCACCACTGCCAGCCTCGGCAGGATTCTGAAGTCCCGCGGCATCTCCGTCACAATCCAGAAGCTGGACCCCTACCTGAACGTCGACCCGGGCACCATGTCGCCCTATCAGCACGGGCAGGTGTTCGTCACCAGCGACGGTGCCGAGACTGACCTCGACCTCGGCCACTACGAGCGCTTCACCGACCAGGATCTCTCGCAGCCATCCC
>CAZCDK010000190.1:0-5676 GCA_964497285.1 uncultured Anaerolineaceae bacterium
AACTCCCACCCACGGGGTGAACTCCCCAAACCTCCACTCACGGATTCGGGCCGCTGTGCCTTGCTGACCAAGGACTCAACCTCCGCGCTGGCAAACGTGGTATGCTCACGGCGAGTAGTTAGTGATCGGCTTACCACGGCACGCCGCTGCCCTGCATTTGCCTCCTCACGTCGGCCGCTCGCCTGTCGCTCTTGCGACCCCCGCGCTTCTCGCCTGCGACGCCTCAACAGGATCGCTCTCGGTGGTAAGCGCAACCGCTTCCATCTCGAAAGGACCTTCCTGACCCTGCTATTCTTCAGGCGCAAGACACCCACCAACGACAGCGCTGCACTCCCCACCGCCGCGCGGGTCGCTCTCATCGAACCGGCAGTCCAACCGACCTCAGCTCCCGCCGCAGCCCATCACAACACCCACCACGAACCATCTCGGGCGCCCGCCCGCCGGCGCCGCAGCCGCGGCGCGGGCCGGAGCCGTGGCCCCATGGACGGGACGCTCCCGGGGAGCACACCCGCGGTCTCACTTCGCCCCGAACTCCCGCCCGGCGCCGCGCCGTGCTCGGAGGCATTCCGGAGCCTTGGCACCGACGAAATCGGTCTTCGGGCTATTGCCGCGCTCGGCTTCGACCAGCCAACTCCCATCCAGGAGCAGGCCCTGGGCCCCGTGTTCGCTGGCGCCGATGTGGTCGCGATCGCTCAGACTGGCACCGGCAAGACGCTTGTCTTCGGGCTTCCGCTTGGGCGCGTCATCGACCCGGGACTTCCCGCGGTTCAGGCCGTCGTCCTTGTCCCGACACGCGAATTGGCGAACCAGGTGCGCGAGGTACTGGAACACATCGGCCGTTTCCATGGCTTCACCACGGTCGGCCTCGTGGGCGGCCGGTCGCTCAAGGGCGACTTCTTGGCGCTTGAGCGCGGTGTCCAGGTCGTGGTCGGCACGCCCGGTCGCGTCATCGACCATCTCAGGCGCGGAACGCTCTCGCTCGCATCCGTGAGGTTTGCCGTCCTGGACGAGGCTGATCAGATGTTCGACATCGGATTCGCCCGCGATATCGACTACATCCTGAGGTCTGTTCCGAAGCAGCGCCAGACGACTCTCTTCAGCGCAACCATGCCGGAGGACATTCGCCGGCTGGTCTACCGGTACATGCGCAACCCCGTGAACATCATGGTTGCGCCCGAACAGAAGACCGCGGAGGGCGTTGTCCAGTACTACTGCGAGGTGGCCGAGCGCGACAAGTTTCGCGCTTTGCGCTATCTCTACGAGCAGCGGGACTTCGGCCGCTCGCTGATCTTCCGGCGCACGAAGATCGGAGTCGATCGGCTGACGGAGAACATGCAGCGGGCTGGGATCCCAGCCCGCGCGATTCACGGCGACCTGAGCCAGCGCGAACGAGACCGTGTCATGACATCATTCCGCGACGGGACCCTCCAGTTCCTGGTCGCAACGAACGTGGCGGCACGCGGGCTCGACATCCCGGACATCGAACACGTCATAAATTATGACGTGCCTCAGAACGACGAGGAGTACATACACCGCGTCGGCCGTACAGCCCGTGCTGGCAAGAGCGGCGCCGCCATCACCTTCGTCGGTGAATGGGAGCTCAAGGAATGGGACCACATCGTCGCGACGGTGGGCGCAACGTCGGTCCAGAAGCTCGACGTTCCGGCCCAATACTGACAGCCCGCTGAATCGCGCCCTCCCAGGAGTGCGCTGTCACCGAGACCGAGGGGCGTGCTCTTCCTTGTGGGATGGTCCCCGTGGGCGAGCTTCGATTGCCCGGTCTCGCGCGTCTCCCCCTACACTGTGGTCACTACGACTCCGGAGCGCACCATGGCCCAGTCCGACGAACTGAACCGCGGATCGACCGTATTCCGCACCCTGCGCATCAAGACCGCCAACCGCATAGGCGTGCTGGCGCGGGTGCTTGCGGTCATAGCCGAACACGGCGCCAGTCTCGGCGACATCCGCACCGTCTCCATCGCCCCCTTGAGTCGCATCCGCGACATCGACATGGGGTTTGCGGATGCGGGGGAGATCGACCGCACAGTCGTGGCGATCAATGCCACCGGTGAGGCAGACGTCCTCGAAGTCCGCGATGAAGTGCTCGAACTCCACGTCGGCGGCAAGCTCGTGATCCAGTCGCGGTATCCGATCCGCGGCGAGGCCGACCTTGGCCGTGTCTACACACCGGGTGTTGGCGAGGTTGCCCGCCGGATCGCCGCCGACCCGTCTCTTGCCGCGCACTACACGATCAAGGCGAACACGGTCGCCATCGTCTCAGACGGCACGGCGGTGCTGGGGCTTGGGAACATAGGCCCGCTCGCGGCCTTGCCTGTGCTCGAGGGCAAGGCCGCGCTCCTGTCGCAACTCGTGGGCGTGTACGGCATCCCAATCGTCACGGGAACCTCGGATCCGGCGCGCATCATCGAGGCCGTGAACGCCATTGCACCCACGTTCGGACTCATCCAGCTCGAGGACATCGCTGCACCGGCTTGCTTCGGCGTCGAAGAGGCGCTCGTTTCCCAGGGCGTGCCTGTGTTTCACGACGACCAGCATGGAACGGCTGCCGTGGTCCTTGCCGGTCTCATCTCGGCCAGCAGACTGACGGGGCGCGACCTTCGCCGGTGTGCCATCGGCGTTGTGGGCCTCGGCGCTGCCGGGAACGCGATCGCCAGGGCTCTTATGCACTACACGGGGAACCCGATTCGTGGCACCGACATCAGTGCTGCGGCCATCGCCCGCGTCGTTGCGTCGGGAGCCACCGGGGCCGATCTTGACACGATCATGGGCGCTTGCGATGTCGTCGTCGCCGTGACCGGCAAGCAAGGGCTGATCGATCCGGGCCGGGTGCGCGAGGGGCAGATCATCTTCGCTCTTTCGAACCCGTATCCGGAGATCGAAGTGGGAGTGGCGCTGCAACAGGGCGCCGTCCTGGCGACAGACGGACGATCGACCAACAACCTCCTGGCGTTTCCCGGGCTTTGCCGGGGCGGGCTCGACGCTGGCGTCAGCCGTTTCTGCCCCTCGATCTTCACGGCAGTCGCGGAGGCGATCGCGGTGCTAACACCCGCGGGCCAGGTGCTGCCTCCACCACTGGATCCCGCGGTGCACCGGTCGGTCTCTCGGGCGGTGGCGCTGGCTGCAGTGGGCGCAGGAGTCGCAACCCGCGAGATCGATGCCGACTACATGCTCGCGGGACGCTAGGCGGCCGGATTCCGCCCCATCCTGGCGCGTCGCCAATCCCGGGACGCTTGCTCTGCTCAGTGCCGGTGTTCGTCTCCTCCCCTGGGCAGGGCGATGATCCCGATCACGATCGCGACGAGGGCCAGAATGGGCAGGCCGATGTCCAGGACCACAAGCAACTGCGACACGGGACGAGTCCCTCCTTTGGCCGAGCCGAGACTGCTTACGCCTCTAGTATGGGAGCCATGTCAATAGGCAGTTTCCGGTCTGCGAGGAAGTGATTCACTTGCCGCCAATGCCTCCGCCGTCGCAGAAGCCAATCGGGTACTCGGCGGCGGCGACCGCGGACCTTACTCCGGCGCCCCCGGGGGCCGTTGGTGGGGCGAGGAGCGGCGGTGTGGGGTTTCTGCAGCGTCACACTCCTGGCGATCTCCTTTTGGCGATTATGGCGTCGTGACATCCAGCAGCAGGCTCGGCAATCTTGGTTCGGCCTTGAGAATCGCGCCAAAACACGCATTTCATGTTGCCCACCCCACCTATCACTGGTACTATCCCGCCGAAGTTCGCGGGGGATTGAGGCGGAATGTTCGAGTTTCCCAAGTGCCGCAAGTGCGAAGACGGCGATCTGGTGCCGTTCTCCGATTTCGGGAGCCAGGGTGCTCCGATCCAGTTCAAAGCATGGGTCTGTACCAATCCGGATTGTGGATTCAACATCAAGATCCGAAACGGCGACCTCTATATCGACGAGCCGATCAACGACGGTCAATATCACGCCGTCCGGCGATAGGTCCAGGCCCCTGGTGGGTTGGGTCGATACCCGACGTTCCTCGCCGCCGGGGCCGTCTCCGGTTGGCGAACGCTCCCGCTCTTTGTGATAAGCTGCACGAACAATGGTTCAGGCGAACAAAGTCTACCAGCCCTTGCCCCTCAAGCTTGGCACCGACGTTGACGACGAGGTACGGCAGAATCTGTTGGTGACCAGCGTCGATCAGGTGCTGAACTGGTCCCGCCGGTCGTCGCTCTGGCCCTGCATGTTCGGCCTCGCCTGCTGTGCCATCGAGATGATCGCCACCGCGGCCCCGCGCTTTGACCTTGCTCGCTTTGGCGCCGAGATCTTTCGCGCCTCGCCCCGGCAGGCCGATCTGCTCATTGTCCCGGGCACACTCACCTGGAAGATGGCGCCCGCCGTGCGCCGCATCTGGTTGCAGATGCCCGAACCAAAGTGGGCGATCGCCATGGGTGGCTGTGCGATCATGGGTGGCCCCTTTGCCTATGCCTACAGCGTCACGCCCGGCGTGGACCGGATCGTCCCGGTGGACGTCTACGTGCCCGGCTGCCCGCCGCGGCCGGAGTCACTTCTGACCGGCCTCATGCTCCTCCAGGACAAGATCAAGCAGGACACCGTGGGCAAGTCGTGGCGCCGCCGGGACGTTGAACCCCAGTTCGACCGCTACCTCCCGGACGGGGACCCCATCAGGGCCGAGCTCGAGTCCCTCTGGCCACCGTACATTGACTACGACAGGCCCCCGGCTGGCGAGCTGTTTTCGTCCTAGGGGTCGATTCGAACACAGCCGCCGGGGCGGGATCTCGCGTCCCGTCGCGCCCGGTGAGCACGCTCTTCAGGGAGATCCGCCGTGGCGAAGACAAGTTGGACCGAGGTCGAAGCCGTCGTGAGGGACCTGTTTGAACAGGGCCTCACGCCTGATCGCAGCGACCTCATGGATCTGGCGTTTGCGAAGGACGCTTCGGACGATGTGATCGACGCCCTTGATACGCTTGGTGGCCGTCCCCTGGAGTCACTCGCACAGCTACGGGAACTGCTCGAGAAGAACGGCGCTCTCGGCTAGGCCCGCCCGTCAGGCGACCGGGCTCGTCCGTCCAGCGAATTCGCGGATCTCGTCGTACACGCGCCACATTTCGCGATCGCGGTCCAGCGGCATGCCTGGCGGATCGATGACCGTTCCCGCGAATGCCGTCACGACCTCCGCGTGGTCGTCAATGACATAGTCCGGCACGAGCGGCACGCCGAGCTCACCGAGCCGCGCCCGGTGGTTGTAGAGGGGTTTCCAGAAGCAGTCGACCACGTGTTCCCGGAGGTCGAAGCGTTTCACCACCTCCCATCTCGGTCCCATTCCGCTCCACAGATAGAGCGTGTGGCCGTCGTCCCGCAATCGCCCGAAGATCTCGTGCACGCCCGGCCGCAGCTTCACGTCCCAGGTGATCAGCGTGTGGTCCACGTCGAAGAAGATGTTCACGGTGCCAACCATACCTGTCGTACCGCTCCCGGCGCAAAAAACCGTTCCCGGCAGAATGCACACGAGAACAGCCGAGCCCCCATCAACTCGGGAAGGGTCAGGGAGCACCGCTGATTGCCGAGCGCGGACTACTCCCCGCCTACGCCCGGCCGGACTCCAGCCTGAACCTGGCCGTTGCCTCATTCAGGGCCCTGGCGAGGTCCTTCATCTGCCCGGCGGTAGCTGCCAGCTCTTCGGA
>CAZCDK010000191.1:0-3193 GCA_964497285.1 uncultured Anaerolineaceae bacterium
GCCGGGTTCGATCCTGGCGCGCCAGGCGTTCGAAGCCGCGGTTCGGCCCCAGAAGGGGGGCCTGATCATCGGCGTCAGCCATGAAGGTGGCACCGGGGCGACCAATGCCGCGCTCCGGGCGGCGCTGGCGAAGGGGCTCGCGGCGCGGCAGAGGCATGACCGGGATCGGCGGGTGGTCAATGTGGAACTCACCGCCCGGGGGAAGACCCTGGCCGGAAAAATGCCGGCGGTCGCTCAGGAGATGCTACTCTCCGGGCTGGAGACATTGCCGGCTCGGGAACTCCGTACCGTCGCGCGCGGCTTGGTGATCCAGGTGCGGCTTCTCAGAGCCCAGGGTTTGCCACCGCAGCTCCTGCTCTCGAACGAGGTCAACCTGCCGGCCCGGCACCAGGGTCGAGCCGGTTCTCAACATCCGCGCGAACAGCTGCGATGACGCGGTTCATCATTTTCACGGATTTGGACGGCACACTGCTCCACCCGCGGGCCTTTTCTTTTGAGGCGGCTCGCCCCGCGCTGGCGCTGGCAGCGGAACGCGGGGTCCTGGTCGTCTTTTGCTCGAGAAAAACCCGTCCGGAAATTGAAGAACTCCGGGTCAGATGCGGCAATACCGACCCCTTTGTCTTCGAGAACGGGGGTGGCATCGTAGTCCCCGAAGCGGCGGTCGCCTTCCACGGCCACGGCATCTCCTCGGGAGAGGATGAAGTGATCGCGCGCGGCAGGCCATATCGCGAGTTGCGCGCGGCTCTCGTGGAGCTGCGCGCACAACTCGGCATTCACGTACAGGGAATCGGAGATCTCTCCCCGGAGAAGGTCGGTGTGCCCCCGGTCTTCCGCCAACACAGGCCGCGCTCGTACTGCGGTGCGACTTCGACGAACCGTTGCTTTTCGCGCCGGGCGAGCGTCGCGTCGGGGAGTTTCTCGACGCAGTCGAAAGCCGGGGGTTGCGATGGACGCAGGGAGGCCGCTTCTACCGCCTGCACGGGAAGAACGACAAGGGTCAGGCCGTCCGCATTCTCACAAAGCTCTTCGCCGCCGACTCTGGGCAACCCGCCAGCGTCGGTCTTGGGGACAGCTTGAACGACTTGCCGCTGCTCCAATCTGTTGAACGGCTGGTCCTGATCCAGAGTGAAGACGGCAGTCACGACGAGCGCATACAACTCCCCCGGCTGGAGCGCGCCCCAGGCGTCGGTCCCGAAGGATGGAATTGTGCAATTCCCCAACATGAGGGCCAGACCCTCTGCGATGATCGCCGCCGTTGCCCATCACCCACTGAGCTTGGATGCGGCATCATAGTGCCATGGCTGCGGCGAGAAAAGCCGCGGCCGTTGCATGCTACCCGACAGCGTCATACACCTCGCTGTACGACGATCCATGTCTCCGCGCGATCAAAGTGATGGTGCGGGAATTCGGTTGACAGAAACGGCTCCACAAGTAAGTTGTCAATCCATGGCTAACGGCAATCTTCATCGGGATGCACAAGGCGACGTGACTATTGGGAGGTTCATCGCCTGGACGGCGTCCTCCCGTTGGAGGACCCTCGTTCTTGTCAGCGCGTCACTCGCGGCAACCGGGGCGATCGACTATGCGACAGGGTACCGAATCGCTTTTGCACCGCTCTATCTCTTCCCCGTCTTAATTGCCTCGACTGCCCTTGGCCGGAAGGCCGGCTTGGCAGTCGCTCTGACCGCCGCGATCGTCTGGACCTTCGCGCAACAGGACCCGCGGACGTCGTCGCCTTACTGGGGGCAATTCTCATGGAACGTGGCGATGCGCTTCGCCACACTGGGGGTCGTAGCTTGGCTAATTACCGCGCTGGAAACGGAAATGTTGTCCGCGCGCCAAGACTACCTAACGCGGTTGTTCAATCGGAGGCATTTCAGACAGGCTCTCGGAGTTGAGCGTAGCCGCAGTGCCCGCACCGGCACGCCGTTCTCCGTGCTTACAATCGATCTGGATAACTTCAAAATGCTCAACGACACCCGCGGACACGCCGTCGGGGACGAGGCGCTCAGGGTCGTCGCGGCATTGCTCACCAAGAGCGCGCGGGCCATGGATCTGTCCGCGCGAATGGGCGGGGACGAATTCTGTGTGCTGCTCCCCGGCGCGGATGTCGGTATCGGGGAGTCGGTCGCCCGGCGACTGGTTGCCGCCGCAACCGAGGAGTTCCGCCGGCGCGGCTGGCCGCTCGGCCTGAGCATCGGGATCGCGACGACCTACGGTGACGCTGAAACTGCCGACGAACTGCTGCACCGCGCGGACGCGGAGATGTACCGGGATAAAAAGATGCGCCGGCGTGGCCCTGCGCCTGCCGCGGATTCGGCGAATATCGCTTGAATCATTGACGGCGACTGCTGCCCCTTCATGGGCAACTGTTCTTGCGGATCCTGATCTTAAGATTTATGTTGTTTGCGAAGAGGTGTGGTGCATCTCGCACCATAGGAAGCAGCGAAGGTCGGGCCGCCTTCGGGGAGCGAAAGGATGCTTCCTACTCCTGACGTGCATTTCGATTTCTCTGCCGCGGGGTTTTCCACGGACAAACTTGCGGTGATTGTCTTCTCGGATCTCGACGGGACACTGCTCGACGCCCAGACCTACCGTTTTGACGAGGCGCTCCAAGCGCTCGAGGTTCTCCGCTTGCGAGGGATCCCGCTTGTCCTCTGTTCGAGCAAGACCCGGCGGGAGATCGAAATCTACCGCGAACGTCTCGGCAACGGTGATCCCTTCATTATCGAGAATGGCGGAGGTGTCTGTATTCCCGTAGGGCTGTTCAAGTTCGACGTGGGTGGGGAGGTCACGGACGGCTGCCACATGATCCCGCTCGGCGCACCGTACGAACTCCTGCGCGATACTCTGGGTGCCATACGAGGAGATCTCGGTGTGGCCGTCACGGGCTTCGGCGACCTGACTGCAGTCGGGGTTGCCGAGCTCACCGGCTTGCCACTCGGGGAGGCCGACCTGGCCCGACGCCGTGAGTTCGACGAACCGTTCGTGTTCGACGACCCGGACGACCTCCGCACAACTGATTTCCTGCGCGCCATCGAAGCCCGGGGCCTGCGTTGGACGCGGGGGCGATTCTTCCACATCCTCGGCGACAGTGACAAGGGCCGGGCAGCCCGGATGCTGACTGAATACTACCGCCGCGGGCAGCAGGCTCTGACCACCGTCGGGATCGGCGATTCGCTGAACGACCTGC
>CAZCDK010000191.1:3293-5490 GCA_964497285.1 uncultured Anaerolineaceae bacterium
CGCGGGCAGCAGGCTCTGACCACCGTCGGGATCGGCGATTCGCTGAACGACCTGCCCCTGCTCGAGGCGGTCGACGTCCCGGTGGTTGTGCAGCGCGAGGATGGGAGCCATCTCGATGGCGTGCAGTCGCCGCGGCTGGTGCTTGCGGCCGGCGTGGGCCCAGCCGGGTGGAACCGGGCTATCCTGGGGATGTTCGGGAGATGAGCGCGTTCGATCTGCTGCGCATCTACCGGGAAGCTGTGGCCGCCGTGGAACCACAGACGGCGGTAGCACGGGCTCTCTCGCTGGATGGCGACATGCTTCGCGCCGGCGACTTCAGCTACAATCTCGCCGACATCGCGCGGATCGTGGTCGTTGGGGCCGGCAAGGCGGCGGCCGGCATGGCGACGGGTGTCGAGCAGGTCTTGGGCGGGCGCGTTGAGTCCGGGTTGGTGATCGTCAAGGACGGGCACACCGGCGATCCGGGAAGGATTGCCCAGGTTGAGGCAGGACATCCGCTGCCGGACGAGCGGGGGATGCGCGCTGCCGCGCGCATCCTTGACTTTGTCGGCCACGCCGATTCTAAGACCCTGGTGATCTGTCTCCTATCCGGCGGGGCCTCGGCGCTCCTTGTTTCTCCCGCACGCGGGACAACATTGGAGGACAAGGTACGAATGACAGACCTGCTCCTCGCATCGGGCGCCGATATCGCCGAGATCAACACTGTTCGCAAGCACCTCTCGGCCATCAAAGGCGGCCAGCTCGCCGCACAGGCCAGACCGGCGCGTGTGCTCACCCTCGCGCTCTCGGACGTGATTGGCGATCGCCTGGATGTGATTGGGTCTGGGCCAACCTTCCCGGACGGGTCGACCTTCAGCGATGCTCGCGCGGTGCTCGGGCGTCGCGGGCTGTTGAAGCAGGTACCACCGGCCGTGCGCACCCGCCTTGATCGGGGGGCCTTGTGCGTCATTCCCGAGACACCCAAGCCCGGGGATCCGCTGTTCGACGGCGTTGGACATTGCATCGTCGGAAACAATCGCATCGCTCTGGAGGCAGCCGCCGCGAGTGCGAGCACTCATGGCTACGACGCTGTCGTGCTTTCGTCCGAAGTACGGGGCGAGGCCCGAGAGGCGGCCCGTTGGCTGGCGGGAGAGGTACGGCGGGTGGCGCAGTCCCTCACCGCGACCTCGCGGCCAGTTTGCCTGCTCTCTGGAGGGGAAACTACGGTCACGGTTACCGGCTCCGGCGCGGGAGGACGCAACCAGGAGTTCGCTCTGGCCTTTGCGCTGGAGATTGAGGGCCTGGAAGGAGTGGACCTCCTCTCCGCAGGCACAGACGGCTCCGACGGCCAGACCGATGCGACGGGCGCCTTTGTAGACGGGGGGACGGCGAGGCTTGCGCGGGATGTGGGGCTGGATCCGGCAGCCGGCCTCCGGGAGAACGACAGCCACCAGTTCTTCGTCGAGTTCGGTCGGCGCACTGGCGGTTCCCCGCTGCTCGTGACCGGTCCCACCAGAACAAATGTCATGGACATCCAGGCCGTCACCGTGCGATTGGGGAGAGATGGCACCCATGGCTGTCGCTGAACGCGCCGATCTCGTTGTCGGCATTCCGAGCTACAACAGCGCCGACACGATCGGGCACGTGGTCGCAGCCGTCGATCTCGGTCTGTCAAAATATTTCCCGAACTCACCCGCGGTCATCATCAACTCCGACGGCGGCTCAAAGGACGGGACGCCGGATGTGGTCCGCGGCACGCGGGCCGAATGCCGCACGCTGTTACTGAGCCATCCTCTGTACCCGGTCCACCGCATCAGCACGCCCTACCACGGCATTCCCGGCAAGGGCAGTGCCGTTCGCACCATCATCGAGCGCGCCCGTGACCTCGGCGCGCGCGCCTGTGCCATCGTCGACTCCGACCTGCGCAGCATTACGCCGGAGTGGATCGAACTGCTGCTTGGACCAGTGCTGCGCGAGGGCTATGACTTCGTCGCACCGCTCTACCAGCGACACAAGTTCGACGGCACGATCACCAACTCCATCGTCTACCCCATGACGCGCGCCCTCTACGGACGGCGGGTCCGCCAGCCCATCGGCGGTGAATTCGGCTTTTCGGCGCAGCAGGCGGAACACTACCTGCGACAGGATGTCTGGGGCACGGATGTGGCGCGCTTCGGGATCGACATCTGGATGACCACGGAGGCCGTGGCCAACGGCT
>CAZCDK010000192.1:0-5480 GCA_964497285.1 uncultured Anaerolineaceae bacterium
GACCGACCCTTCCTACGCCGGGCAACTCCTCGTACTTACCTACCCCATGATTGGAAACTACGGCGTCGACGCCTCGGTCGAGGAGTCGGCCCGGATTCAGCCCACCGGTCTTGTCGTCCGGGAGGCGGCGGCTTTCCCGAGTCACATTCGGTCGGAAGGCAACCTGCACGGGTACCTTCGGTCGCGCGGCGTCGTAGCAATCGAAGGCATCGATACAAGGGCCGTGACCCGGCGGATCCGCCGCCATGGCGTCATGCCGGGGACCGTGACGACGCATGAGACCGTCACCGAGGCCGCCGCGCGGCTACGCACCCTGCCCTGCTACGACGAAGTGGACTGGGTAGCCACGGTGACGACCGATCAGGCCTACGACTGGGACCGCCCGGGGTCTACGCCGATGCCCCAGATCGCCCTTCTGGATGGCGGCGTGAAGCGGAACATCATGCGTTCGCTCGCGGCTCGTGGCTGCGCAGTGCGGGTGTTTCCCGCCGCCACTACTGCCAGCGAACTCCTCGGATTCCGGCCCACAGGGATTGTGCTTTCGCCCGGACCGGGCGACCCACGCCTCCTCGAGATCATGGTGGAACAGGCTCGGAAACTGATCGGCAAGGTGCCGGTTCTTGGCATTTGCCTGGGCCATCAGGTGGCCGCCCGGGCGCTTGGTGCCGCCACTTTCAAGCTCCCGTTCGGACATCGCGGCGGAAACCACCCTGTGAGGGACACGACCACCGGCCACGTGACGATAACGGCGCAGAACCACGGCTATGCGGTCGATGCCTCCGGACTGGCCGGGGACGCCTACGTGAGCCACACAAACCTGAACGACCAGACCGTCGAAGGGATCGCCATGCGGTCCGAGCCGCTGATCACAATCCAGTACCATTCCGAAGCCTGCCCCGGCCCGCTCGACAACACAGTCATCTTCGATCGCTTCGTCGACCTGCTGGCCGCGGTTCCTGGAGGGGCGCGATGACCAGAGCCACCGAGATTCGGCGAGCAACTCAGGGAGACGCCGAAGAGATTGCGGCGATCATCCACAGCCTTGGGAGCGAGCCGGTCGGTCTGCCCGCCGACATGCCCGCCGAACGCGTCGGGGCGTGGATCCGTCGCCTCGGGGACCAGGGAGCACTCTACATCGCATTCGACGGCAGCATCCCGGTGGCTTTCGGAGGCCTGGATTTCAATACCACGGAGCCTGACACCGGGATCCTGGGCGTCTGGGTGGAACCCGACCATCGTCGACGCGGGCTCGCCACGGTCGTGGCCGAGGAACTCATCGAGTTCGCCCGCGAACGCGGCTACAGGCGGATTCGAGGCCGCTTGCCCGAAGGAAACGAAGCGGCACTCAGTTTCCTTTCCTCCATCGGCGCGATGGTGCCGCTTCGCAACCCGAACATGTCGTTCGAATTGCCGCTCTAGCGTGGAGACGCCTCATGCCGTCACGATCCCAATGAGCTTCTTGCGACCAAGTCGGCTCAGCGCCCGCCAGGACCCACGACGGAAGCCGACCATCGTGTCTGACGTTCTGCTGGCCCTGGGCTCCGCCGGATGGGTCATGGGTGCTGCCTTCATCATGGCATCCTTCGCCGACAACGACGTGACTGCCAGCGAGGCGGGACGACGCTTGGCCCGGCTGTTCGCCGTCACCCTAGTCCTGACCGGGACGTTCACGTTCTTGCTTGGAGTCGGGCTCTTGCGCGCAGAACGAGGAAGCGGCCGCCGATACGTCGTCCCAGTGCTCGTCGGCGGTCTGATCGGTGCGCTCGAGGCCGTCTTGTTCCTCGCCGCCGCTGGCGTTTTCCTGCTGGCGCCTCTCGTTCTCACCGTTCTGGTCTTTCACCCCGTTCGGCGTTTCGCCGGGCGGGTGCTGCAGCGCCCACGCGAGCGATCGAGGTAGACCGGTGGAACGTAGTGCCACAATGACCCCACGGGCTCGCCACCCCGGGGCCGGGTTTCCGCGGACCGGGAAGCCGGGAGATGGAGCGTGCCGGTGAAGCCAGCCAGCGTCCTCATCATCGGATCGGGCCCAATCGTCATCGGCCAGGCGGCGGAGTTTGACTACGCTGGGACTCAGGCCTGCAAGGCCATGCGCGAAGAGGGCGTGCGGAGCATCCTCGTCAATTCGAACCCGGCAACCATCATGACCGACCTTGATGTCGCCGACAGGGTCTACATCGAGCCGCTCACCGTCCCTGTGCTCGAGCGGATCATTGCCCGCGAGCGGCCCGACGGGCTGCTCCCGACTCTCGGAGGACAGACGGGACTGAACCTCGCTGTTGACCTCGCTAACGCTGGAATCATCGACAAGTACAACGTCCGGCTCCTGGGCACTCCCCTCGAGACGATCCGCCGGGCGGAAGACCGCGAGCTCTTCCGCGACATGCTCGCGGGGTTGGGTGAACCGGTTCTCGAAAGCGACATTTGCCACACCGTCGCGGAATGCGTCTCCGCGGCCGAAAGGATTGGCCTGCCCGTCGTTGTCCGCCCCGCGTACACCCTCGGCGGAACAGGCGGCGGAATGGCCTTCACGCCGGACCAACTGCGTGCGGTGGCAACCAGTGGGCTGGCGGCAAGCCCCATCAAGCAGGTGCTGGTGGAGAGGAACCTGCTCGGATGGAAGGAGATCGAGTACGAGGTCATGCGCGACAGCGCGGGGAATTGCCTCACGATCTGCAACATGGAGAACTTCGACCCGATGGGCATCCACACCGGTGACTCGATCGTCGTCGCTCCCTCACAGACCTTGAGCGACAAGGACTACCAAATGCTGCGCTCCGCCAGCATGCGCATTATCAGCGAGCTCGGGATCGAAGGGGGTTGCAACGTACAATTCGCCCTTGCCCCGCGAAAGGACGTTCGCGAGTGGCAGGGCGACCATCACGAACCGCTCCCATACCATGTGATTGAGGTCAATCCTCGCGTCTCGCGGTCCTCGGCCCTCGCATCCAAGGCCACCGGATACCCCATCGCACGCGTAGCGGCCAAGATCGCGTGCGGCAAGACGCTCGATCAGATCCCGAACGCCGTGACTCAGAGGACAACCGCGGCCTTCGAGCCCGCGCTCGACTACTGCGTCGTGAAGATCCCACGCTGGCCATTCGACAAGTTCCACCTCGGCGACCGCAACCTCGGCACGCAGATGAAGGCAACAGGCGAGGTGATGGCGATTGAGCGCACCTTCGAAGCGGCCCTGAACAAAGCGGTGCGTTCGCTGGAGGTCGGGGGAAGGAGCCTCCTCTGGGAAAGGCCAGAGTGGCAGGCAACCTCAGAGCTCAATCTGGATGCCACGGACGATCGCCTATGGGCGCTCATGGCGGCGTTGCGGCGCGGCGCTCCGACGATGGATGTCTCGCGCCGCACCGGCGTGGATCCGTGGTTCATCGAGCGCCTGCAGTCGATCATCGCGATGGAGAAGCGGCTCCTGAACGAGCCACTTCACCCGGATCTCCTCCGCGGCGCCAAGAGGCTCGGGTTCAGCGACGAGATGATCGCCCAGCTTGCCGACCGGCTGCCAGAACAGATCCGGACGTCTCGCTTCGAGTGGGACATCCGGCCGGTCTACAAGATGGTTGACACCTGCGCCGCCGAATTCGACGCGGTCACCCCGTACTTCTACAGCACCTACGAGACGGAAAACGAAGCCACACCGGAACCAGGAACCGACGAGTTCGACTACGCGAGTGTGCATGCCGCCTGGGCGCTTCAGGCCGCTGGTCTGCGTTCCATCATGGCGAACTCGAACCCGGAGACCGTGTCCACTGACTTCGACACCAGCACCCGGCTCTACTTCGAACCCCTCGACGAAGAGGGAGTCCGGGACATCATCGAGAACGAGCAGGGCGACGAGGCGGAACCTCCCGCTAGCATTGTCCAGTTCGGCGGGCAGACGGCCATCAATCTGGCGGACCCGCTCCGGCGCGCCTCGCTTCCCATCATCGGTTCGGGCGCCGGGACCATCGATACGGCCGAGGACCGACGCCTCTTCGAGCGTTTCCTCCAGGAACTTGGCATTCCGCAGCCACCAGGTGCCGCAGTGCTGACGCTCGAAGACGGTATGAAGACAGCGCAAACCATCGGCTACCCGGTGCTCGTGCGCCCGTCGTATGTCCTTGGCGGCCGCGCGATGGAGATCGTGCAGAATGCCACCGAGATGGTCGGCTTCCTCGCCCAGGCCAAAGAGGCTGCCCAGGGGAAACCTATCCTTATCGATAAGTTCCTGGAGGGGAGCGAGGTCGAGGTCGATGCCATCTGCGACGGCGAATCGGTTCTCATCCCAGGCATCATGGAGCACATCGAGCGGGCCGGTGTTCACTCTGGCGACTCCATGGCTGTCTACCCGCCCGTTCACCTCGACGCCGAAGAGAAGGAGACGATTCGCTCCTACACCGAGCGCATCGTGATGGGGCTGGGGGCGATCGGCCTCACCAACATCCAGTACGTGGTCCTGCCGCGACCCGCCGGTGAAGCACCCCGTGTCTATGTGATCGAAGTAAACCCACGCGCGAGTCGTACGGTGCCATTCCTCTCGAAGGTCACCGGCGTGCCGATGGTGCAGTTGGCGGTCGGTGCAATGCTGGGGCGCAAGCTCAAGGACCAGGGCTACCAGGGCGGCCTTTGGCCCGAGCGCGATCTGGTCGCAATCAAGGCGCCCGTCTTCTCCATGTCGAAGCTCGTCGGCGTCGATACCCACCTCGGACCCGAGATGAAGAGCACAGGCGAAGTAATGGGCATCGACCGGACCTTTGGAGGAGCGCTTGCCAAGGCCCTCTTGGCCTCAGATATGGCCCTCAAGCCACACGCTGCGATCCTCCTCAGCATCAGCGACCAGACCAAGGCGGACGCGCTGCCGCTCATCCACAAGCTGGCGAATGCCGGCTACACGCTCTACGCAACAGAAGGCACAACGAGGATGATCGAGGCCCTTGGGATCCCGGTTGTGCCGGTTACCAAGGTACTCAGTGGCACCCATCCGAACGTCGTCGACGTGATCATGGACGGGACAGTGCAGTGCGTGATCAACACACCTGAGGGGCGGTTCACGGGTTCGCTCCGGGACGGTTTCCACATTCGCCGTTCCGCTGCCGAACGCCGGATCCCATGTGTCACGGCGCTGGATACTGCCGCTGCCGCGATCGAGGCGCTCGCGAGCGCCGCCGAGTACGAAGTGGCGACGCTCGCGGAGTACGTCGGAGCGTGATCATCGAAACCGCCACGGTGATCGAGAACCGGGGCGCCTGCGAAGGCATGCGCTTGATGTGGCTACGCGCGCCGGGACTGACCGCACACACCAGGTCCGGGCAGTTCGTGATGATGCACTGCAGCGCCGATCGGATGAACCCCCCGTTCGCTCGCGCCTTCAGCTACTTCCGCGTCGATGGGGAGCGTTTTGCAATCCTCTATGCCGTTGTGGGGAAGGGTACGACCTGGCTCGCGGAACGGTCCGCGGGCGATCCAGTACAGGCATACGGCCCGCTGGGCAA
>CAZCDK010000193.1:0-5419 GCA_964497285.1 uncultured Anaerolineaceae bacterium
TGCCGGGCCTTGCCCACGGGGAGACCTGCGCGGGCCCCTGCTCCGCAACCCAGACGTTCACGGCGACCACGGCCGGCTCGTACTTCTTCCTCTGCACGCTCCACGACATGGTCGGGACGTTTGTCGTCGACCCGTGAGAGTAGCGAGTGCCGCGAGCGAGGCGCACCTCGCGCATGCCAGGCCCGGCAATCGACATTCGGCAATCCAGAATCCAAAATCGCCTGTGCCTACAACCCCAGAGCGCATTCGGCCGGTGTTCTCGCGCTTCACAGCCGGCCCGACTTTGGTCCGGGAAGCGGTCTTCGGCCTGAACCCGGCCGACTTGAACCGCCGACCTCCCGGGAGTGACTGGTCGATCCGCGATGTCGTCCTGCACATTGCGGACGGAGAGCTGGTGGCAGCGGTCCAGTTCCGCCTAGTCATCGCCGAGGAGAACCCTGCCCTGCCGGGGTTCGATCAGGAAACGTGGAAGCGGCGCCTGCACTACCTCTGGCGCGACCCCGAATTCGCGATCGGCCTTTTTCAGCAGGTGCGGTACGCCAGTGGCGAACTGCTGCAGGAGTGTGATGCCGCCGCATGGGCTCGCACCGGCGTCCATCCCGGGCTTGGGGGGATGACGCTTGGGACCCTGCTCGAGTACCACGCCGGCCACGCCGAACAGCACGCGGCGCAGATCCAGGACATGCGCAAGGCGTAGTTGCGGTCCGCGTCTCTTCGCGCCGGCGATGACCCTACCGGGTGAACCTGCCATGATCCCAAGAGCCTCCTACCCGGACATTTGCCTGTGCTGAGTTGTCCAGACCGCCAGTTCTGCGTGCCCGGCAGGCAGCGCTGATGGCGATGCCCCCGGGGACCGGCGGTCCTGCTCGCGGCGGTGAAGCACCGGCCGTGTTCGCCTTTCCCGGCTGGCGGCGCAACCTCGTGTTCATCTGGATCGGCGTGTTCGTCGGACTCCTCGGCGCGAACTTCGTCTTCCCTTTCATGCCGTTCTTCATCAAGGACCTGGGCGTCACGGACAAGGCCCAGGTGTCGTACTACTCGGGCCTGACAGCCAGCGCGACCGGCCTGTCGTTGACGTTTACGGCGCCCATCTGGGGCGCGCTCTCGGATCGCTTCGGCCGCAAGGTCATGTTCGTGCGGGCCCTGGTGGGCGCCGGGATCCTGATCGGCATCATGGGACTCGCGCAGGCGGTCTGGCAGTTGGTGGCGCTCAGATTCCTCATGGGCGCTTTTGCGGGGACTTTCGGCGCAGCCGCAGCGCTCGTCGCGGCGACGACCCCACGCGAGCGTGCGGGGCAAGCGCTGGGGCTACTCCAGACGGGCCAGTTCCTGGCCAACATGCTCGGTCCCGTGGCTGGTGGCATCGTCGCGGCTTCTCTCGGCATCCGGGAGTCGTTCATCTTCTGTTCCTGTCTCTACCTGACGGCGGCCGTGCTTGCGTACACGTTTGTGCGTGAGCCCAGGGAGACCCTGGCGCCCCGTCCGGACGCAGGCCAAGGGCGAGCGGCCACAGGGAGCCTGACGGGAAACCTCAAGGCTGTCGTCAGCGAACGGCAGATCCTGGTGATGTTGGCGATGCTCTTCGTTCTATGGCTGAGCACCACCTACGTTCGTCCGGTGATGCCGATCAGCATCGATGACTTCGCGAGCCGAGCTGGCGGCACGGGCGGCGAGTCCGACCGCGTCTCACTCGAGCTTCCGGGGCTACGTACCACGCTGAAGGAAACGACTGCGGCCGGGCTGGTTTTCGGCATGATCGGCATGACAAGCACGATCGCGGCGCTCTCGGTGGCGCCGGTCGGCCAGCGGTTTGGCTACCGCAATGCCGTGACCGCCGCTGCGCTGCTGACGGGGATCTGCTACATCCCGGTCTTCTTCGCGGGCTCGTTCACGGCCTTCCTGCTCTTCTTCGGCGCGGTCGGGCTGTTCCAGGGGGCGATGGTCCCGGGAACCAACGCCCTCATCGCCGCCAGCGCCCCGGAAGGCAAACAGGGAAGCGCCTTCGGCCTCGCTTCCAGCATGCAGTCCATGGCGCTTCTGATCGGACCGTTGGCCGGTGGCGCCACAAGCGGCATCCTGGGCATCCGGTCGATCTACCTGGTGATCGGGGTGATCCTGGTGCTGGCCGCCGCTGGAGGCAGGTTCCTGATCCGCGAGCCCGAGATCTACGGGAAGGTCCGAGGCAACTGAGCGCCCGAAGCGGGCCGCTGTTGCCCGCGCTACAATACGGGGCAATCTCCGTGTGCTGTGAGGCAACCATGTCGGACGTCGTCCGCATCGACCATCAAGGGGCTGTCGCGGTCATCACGCTGAACCGGCCAGAGTCGCTCAATGCGATGAGCCCGCAACTGCTGAACGACCTCAGCGCGGCCGGGCAGCAACTGGCCGACGACGCGGCTGTACGTTGCGTGGTGGTCACTGGCGCCGGCCGGGCGTTCTGCGCCGGGGGCGATGTCAAGGCAATGACCGAAGGCAACTCGGCTGCCACCGGAGGTGGCGGTGGGCTGCTCGGGCGGGTTGACGGCCTCCGCCAGCAGGAAGAGATATCCCGGCTGCTGTACGAGATGCCGAAGCCGACAATCGCGGCGGTGAACGGGGTCGCCGCCGGGGCTGGCCTGAGCGTCGCGCTCGCGGCGGACCTGCGCATCGGGAGCGAGCACGCGCGCTTCACGACCGCGTTTGCCAAGATCGGCTTCAGCGGCGACTTCGGTGGCACCTGGCTCCTCCAGCGCCTCGTTGGGCCTGCGAAGGCCAAGGAACTCTACTTCATGTCCGAGATCTTCGACGCCGAGGAGGCGATGAGGCTGGGTCTCCTGACGAAACTCGTGCCCCACGACCAGCTGATGGCCGAGACCATGGCGTTGGCGAACAAGCTCGCGAGCGGCCCGACCCTGGCCTTTGGGCGCATCAAGGACAACTTCGCGCACGGCGCGACAAGCACGTTCTCCGACTCACTCACGCACGAAGCCGAGAACATGATCGCCAGCGGCCTGACGGAAGACCACCGCAGCGCCGCCATTGCATTCGTTCAGAAGCGGGAGCCCCAGTTCGCGGGACGGTAGCGCCGACCGCGACGGGCGGCGTTCCGGTAGACTAGCGGCGATGACGCCTGGTCCGGCCATTCGGGTTCCCCCGGCTGCCCGCGTTCTCCCTCAGAGCCTCTACTACGGCTGGTACATCGCGATGGCCTGCGGGCTGCTGATGTTCGTCGGCGTGGGTGTCGGCTACTACGGCCTCGCCGTCTTCCTGAAGCCGCTCAAAGACGAGCACCAGTGGTCGACCACGGTTGTCAGCGGGGCGACAGGCCTCTACTTCAGCATCTCGGGGCTCACGTCGGCGTTCGTCGGGGCCCGGATCGATCGATCGGGCCCACTGCGATTCATGGTTGTTGGAACGCTCGTCAACGGTCTGAGCGCGGCGCTCATCGGCTTCGTCGATTCGATCTGGCAGCTCTATGCGGTCTACGCCGTATTCGCCGTGGCCTTCGGCATGTCCAGCTCGGTGGCGGTGAACGCGATCATGACGCGCTGGTTCGTGCGCCGCCGGGCGAAAGCGATGAGCATCTCATCGACGGGCGTTTCACTGGGAGGAGTCATCCTCTCGCCTCTCATCAGCAAGTTGATCGACAGCGGTGGGATCGAGCTTGCAGCGCCGATGATGGGCGCCCTGGTCATCGTCGTCTCGATGCCCGTCATCCTCCTCGTGATCTGTTGGGACCCGAAGCTAATGGGACTGAGGCCGGACGGGATTCTACCCCCCATGCCTGAGAGTTCCGCCACGCTCCTCGCCGACACAGTCCAAATGCGCCGTTGGACGACGGCCGAAGCGGTCCGAACGATTGGCTTCTGGAGCATCCTCATCGCCTTCGTGCTGGTGCTTTCGGCGCAGACCGGCTACGTCTTCCACCAGATCTCGTTCCTCGAGGACCGGCTCGGATCGCGCAGCACGGCCGCGTTTGCCCTGAGCGTCACGGCCGGGGGGAGCATCGTTGCCCGGCTGATTGTCGGCATGTTTGCGGACGCCGTGGACAAGCGTGCGCTGACGGTCGTGCTCTTCGTTGTCCAGGCGACGGCGATTCTGCTCATCATCCACACCGGGAACATCGCCGCCACATGGGCGCTCACGCTCGTGTTCGGCTTCACGATCGGCAACGTCTACATGATGCAGTCGTTGCTTGTGGGAGAGGTCTTCGGGCTCGTTTCGTTCGGAGCGATCTTCGGCCTGGTGAACCTGGTGGCGCAGGTTGGCGCTGGTGCGGAGCCGTTTGGCGTCGGCTTCCTCCGAGACCGGACGGGCGGATACACGGTGCCCTTCACGGTGACGGCGCTCCTGACCTACGCGGCGGCCGTCGCAATCCTCTTCCTCCGCCCGGCGAAGGTGCGGGATTCAGCCCTGCTGGTCGCGGACGGCTGAATCCCGGCCCGCGGTGGAGACCGCCGAGCACCGGCGGCTATTGCGGCTTCATGTGCCCCAGCATAATCTCTGCGATGCGAGGGCCGATTTCCTCCTGAGGAAAGTGCGGGCCGGGGACGGTGTCGACCGTGGCACCAGGGATCTGGGATGCCCACTGTTGTTCCCATTCCCTGGTGAACACCCGGTCCCGGTCGCCGAAGATGAAGTGGATGGGCTTCGACCAGGACTTGAGCGCCTCGAAACAGCGCGCCTGGTCGGCGGCATTGCCCTCAAGTGGCTGGGCGGAGGGGATGCACCACGGGAACCGCCTGATCCCGGCCTTGTAGCGAGCATCCGGGAACGGAGCGTCGTAGGCGGCGCGCACCCGTTGCTTGCGGGCTTCGTCAAGTCGCAGTTGGTTCATGTCCACGACGACGAACCCGGCCGGGAGGTCGCCCGTGCCGGGCTCGAACGTCCCGGCCCATTGCCGCCACATGCGGATGCCTTCGCTGTACTCGTACCCTTCGTGGTGGAGCCACGTGTTGAGGATGACGAGCCTCGCGAAGCGCTCTGGCAGGTCGACGACCTGCCGGAGGCCGATCGGCCCGCCCCAGTCGTGCACGACGATGGTGACATCGCGCAGGTCCAGCCGGTCGATGAGATGGCGGATGGACTCGACGTGCCGCTCGATCACGTACCAGTCGTCCTCAACGACCTTGTCGCTCTTGCCGAATCCGATGTAGTCGGGGGCGATGCAGCGAAAGCCCGCCGCGACGAGTGGCGGAATGACCTCGCGGTAGAGGTAGCTCCACGTTGGTTCGCCGTGAAGCAGAAGGACGGTGGGTCCATCCCCCTCATCGACATAATGCATCCTCATCCCTTGCCACTCCAGGTGGTGAGGAGCAAACGCGTAGCCGGCGAGGGAGGCAAAGCGGCCGGCGGGCGTGCGAAGGGTCTGCATGGCGGCATTGTACCGGGGTCCAATGGGGAGGAACGATGTGATCCCGATCATTGTGGTGGTGGCCGG
>CAZCDK010000194.1:0-5417 GCA_964497285.1 uncultured Anaerolineaceae bacterium
CCTCGGTCCACTCACGGATTCGGGTGTCTCGCCAGCACTTGACCGTCTCGCGCGAACCGAGCCAATCCTGGCCGCACGCTTCCCGGACCGGGAGGTAATAGGTCGAGAGGGAGTTTTGAGCGGCGATGAGCTATGGGCGTACGTTGGACTGCCCCCGGATCGGCTCCCTTCGAACGCGATCCGCGTCAGCGGCTTCGGGAGCGCTGTCGCCGGTGGTCGCGAGGTCGCGTTCGAATTCAGCGTCCCCCCGTCGCAGGAGCAGGTAGCGGCCGGAGGGGTTCTCTTCCTGCTCATTCCTGCCTTCGTCTTGCTCATCGCCGGAGCAGGATCTGCGTCTGGCACGAGAGACCACCGCTTTCGGGTGCTTCATTGGCTGGGAGCGCCAAAGGAGGCACTCGTGCGGTTGGCCGTCGCTGAGACGCTGGTGCTCGCCACTCCGCCCGCAATCGCGGTGGCACTTGGCTGGATGGCAGTGTGCCGGTGGCTCACGTGGATACCAATCCTGGGTGTTCATCCGTTGGAGGGCGACCTCAGCATCGCCTGGTGGGTTGCCGGTCTTGAGGCCGCCGGAGTCATCCTGCTTGCATGTCTGATTTCGTCGATGTGGCCGATCTTTCAGGATCGCAGGCAGAGCCGGGGCACGCGCGCCACCCAGAGCACGCCGCACCTTTCGTATGCTCGCGCTCTTCCGTTATGCGGCGGATTGTTGGCGCTATCGGTTCGACCCTTCGCCCCCGCCAGCGCAAGCACAGGGCTCACCCTGGTGGCCATCGCAAGCGGCACGCTTGGACTGCCTTTGGTCCTTCCCATGGCCATCCGAGGTTCCGGCCGGGTGCTGGCGTCATTCGGGAGCGTCCTCCTCCTGCTGGCTGGACGCTCGCTCTCATGGGACCCGATCAGCACTGCGCGATCCCACGCCGGCGCTGCGGTGCTGGTGACAACCGTCCTTGTTGGAATCGGCTACGTGGCCTGGGCCGACAGTGAGGTACGTGCTGCACCGGCGCATTCGCACCAGGGCATCACCGTGATGTGGCCTGCAGCACAGGAAGGAGACGTGGAACGGTTCAATCAGGCGGTACCTGGAGGAGTGACCCTCGTACCGTGGAGCCAGGATGGGCTCTCAGTGGCCCTGGAAGCCTCATGCGAGCAGCTTGAACCCCACGTCACGCTGGTGGCATGCACTCCCGCCCACCCGTTCGACCTGGATGATGCCGGTGCGGCCGACTTGGCCCGACTACTGAGTGCACCACCCGGTGCTACCGTGTCCCTGGTGCCGCCGCTTGCTCGTTCTGGCGGCAGTTCGCGGCAAGCTCTGGTTCTTGGCAGTGGCGATCCCTTGCGTCTCGAGGCTGACGTTCGTTCAGCGGCCCTTCGTATCTTGCCGGCGTCAGTAGTCAGGGGGCCATCCGAGAGCGGGCTATCGTATGGGCCTGCGCACTACTGGGCGATCGCCGGGATGACGATTGCAGCGATCATCCTGGGCCTGGCCACGTTGGTAGCCGCGGTTGACCGCAGGCTGGTACGGGAGAAGGAAGGAACGCGCCTCCGTAATCTCGGCATGGGCCCGTGGTCCATCAAGTGCCTCGAGTCCATCGTCCTGACCGTCCCATCCGTCGTGGCGGTCTCGATCGGCGGGGGTGTGGGCCTGCTATTCTGCCGCTTGATGCTCGATCAGCAGCATCCCCCGGCGCCGATGCCATGGGCCTCCGTCGGGCGGTTGACCCTGTTCGTCGTCGCGGCAGCACTCGCGGGTGGTCTCGCGATCGCAGTGTTCGGTCGCGGCGCGAGGACGGGTCAGGCCAACATGCTGAGCGACTAACAGAGGGCATCCTGGCCGCCGAGGACGTGGCCGGGACCCGGATCGAGGGACCGGCGGAGTCGGAGGCGGTGGTCTGGATAGCTTGCGTGCTGCCGGTACCGTAGCCCGGCGCTACGCCAGGCCGCCGCCGTCCAGCACGATGGTGTGGCCGGTCACGAACGACGAGGCGGGGCTCGCAAGGTAGACCGCGGCACCCGCCATCTCGTCGGCTTCGCCGATGCGGCGCAAGGGGCTCGTCTGGAGGCTGTTCTGGAGGACCGCGTCATTGTCCCACAGCGCGCGCGAGAACTCCGTCTTGATAAGGCCGGGAGCAATGCAGTTGACGCGGATTCTGTCGGGGCCCCACTCCTTGGCGCAGACCTGTGTAAGCATGATTACCGCGGCCTTCGAGACAGAGTAGCCACCAAGCCCCCCGGAAGCGCGCAGTCCGCCGGTGGAACTGACGTTGATGATGCTTCCGCCATCTCCGTGCTCTTTGATCGCTTCGCGGACCATCTTGCTGAGGAAGAAGGCTGACTTGACGTTGGTGTTCTGAATCGCGTCCCAGGCCCGCTCGTCGAGGTTGGCCACGGGCCCAAAGACGGGGTTGGTGGCGGCATTGTTCACGAGGATATCGATCCGGCCGAGCTGACGCTTCGTTTCACTGACCAGGTTCTCGAGCGCGGTCAAGTCGCGGACGTTCGTCGGCACGGCGATGCCCCGCCGTCCGGTGGCCTTGACGGCCGCGAGGCTCTCTTCGAGGGCCTCGGCTTTGCGGGCTGCGACACAGACGTCAGCACCGGCCTCGGCGAGGGCGATGGCGATGGAGCGGCCGATGCCCCGGCTCCCCCCAGTGACGATTGCGACCTTGCCTTCCAATGAGAAGTTTGCGATGGCCATGCTGTCCTTTTTCTCCAAATGCGGTGATGATGCATCCCAGGAACGTTGCCTGCTGATGCTACACGCCTTCGCTCAACGAAGCTGCCCGGACAGCGCGTTCCATGGAGGGATGATTGGTGGGAGCCGCGGTTACATCTAGAACCGCCGTCAGCGAGATCGCACGGCGGTTGGCGGAACGCGATGCCTCGGAAGCGGAGCGTTACCCCACCGAGAACATCGCCGACCTGATGGAGGCGGGAATCATCCGGGGGCCGTTCCCGGAATCTCTCGATGGCCTTGGCTGGACGCTCAGTGACAGCGTTGCTGCCATCGAAGCGGTGGCCACGGCATCGCCTTCGACCGCCCTCGTGGCGAGCATGCCGCTCGGGCTGGCGGGGGTGTACGGGCTCGGCCCCGAGCCGGCGCCGGCCGCGCACCGGCAGGCCTGGGCCTACCAGATCGAACGCGTGGCGGCCGACTATCGCGCCAGGAAGCTCTATGCCGCCTGCAACTCCGAGAAAGGTGCGGGCGGCTCGCTCGCGGCGACGACTACGGTGGCGCAACCCGACTCCCGCGGCCGGTTCCGGCTCACGGGCGAGAAGATTCTCGCCTCGTCCGGGCGGTTCGCCGACGTGTTCTTCTCCACCGCGAAAGTCAGCCAGGACCACCTTCCCGGCGCCGGCGTCGTGGAGTTCTTCTTCCTCGAAACCGCCGCCACAGGCGTGGAGATCATGGACGACTGGGACGGCTTCGGCATGCGGGCCACGGAAAGCCAGACAGTACGCTACGCGTCCGCAGTCGCACGCGAAGTGATGGGCTTCCCCAACTTCATCGAGGTCGTGCAGCCGCTGCAGTACTGGTACTGCCTGTTCAGCGCGATCGCGCTCGGCTGCGCGGGGAGCATTCTGAAGACGATGGCGACGCCTGCGCCGGCCTCCCCCGCGTTGCGTCTTCGCTACACTGATGCGCTCATGCGTTACGAAGCCTTGCGTGCCTACCTGTTCGAGACTGCAGCCGCCTGGCGGCCGTCGGCCGGCCCGGCCTATGCCGCCCGTGTGCTGCGAACCAAGACATTCGTGACGCAGGAATCTACGAAGCTTTGCGCCGAGCTCTTCGCGCTCGGCGGCGGTCGCCACTACCGGCGATCGGGCCCAGTGGCCCGCACGCTGGCCGACTCGTTCGCGGGGACAGCGTTACGGCCACCGTTGGCACTCGCGCTCGACATGCTGGTTGACAGCTTCTCGCTCGGCGCTCTCGCGGACTGAGAGGAGAGCGCCCAGTCCCACGGCCTCCGGGCGGGCAGCAGACGTTACAATCGCCGCTAGTCGTCGAGGAGGCGCCTGTGGAAGCACCGAATGTATCCGTGATGATTCGCGCCTGGGATGTGCGGCTGGGCGCAACGGCCGCCATGACTCTCGATGCGGCCCGGCGGGCAGAAGCCCTCGGTCTGGATGGGATCATGGCTGGAGACCATGTGACCTTCTACGGCTACGGCAACGATGGCCTCGTCACGTTGTCGGCGATGGCCGCCGTCACCGACCGCGTTGAGCTGAAGACGAGCGTCTATCTCCTGCCGCTTCGGCACCCGGTCCCCGTGGCCCTCCAGGTGGCGCAAATCGATCAACTGAGCATGGGACGGCTGGTACTTGGCGTGGGAATCGGCGGCGAAGATCCGCATGAATTCACAAGCTGCGGAATCGATCCTCACACGCGCGGAGCGCGCACGAACGAGTCGATCCAGATCCTGAGGCGCCTGTGGAGCGAAGACCAGGTGTCTTTCTCCGGACGTCACTTTCAACTCGACAACGTGACCGTCTATCCGAAGCCGTTTCGCCCGGTGCCGATCTTCGTGGGGGGCCGAAGCGACGCGGCTCTTCGACGGGCGGGGCGGTACGGCGACGGCTATACCGGCATCTGGCAGTCGCTCGATCGGTTCCGCCAGGCGAAAGAGCTGATCTGCGAGGCAGCGTCCGCGGCCGGCCGCGAACCGGCGACAATCGAGATGGGCATCCAGTTCTGGACCGCGGCCGCCCCGGATCGAGCCGTCGCTCGCGCCGCCGTGGCTGAGCGCATGGAGGCGATGTATCGCGTGCCCTTCGACCGATTCGAACGCTACACGCCTTACGGCACACCTGCGGAAGTCGCGGAGTTCGTTGCGAGATACGTGGAGGCCGGGGCACGGCACGTCAACCTCGTGCCGGCGCAGGAATCGCTCGAAGAGACAGTCGAATGTGCGGCCGAGATCCGGGCTGCGATCCGTGCGCAATGCAGTTGAGAATCAGGCGACGTGGAAGCCGTTGACGCCCGCCGTCCGGACACGTCGTGCATCCACCTCGAGCATGCGCGCAGGCCGGGCCCAGTCTCCGATGACCGCGCGGAGTTCGTGCCGCCTGACTGGCTTGGTCATGAATGCGCAGGCGCCGAGCCGGTAGCAGGTCATGACGTCGTTGTCGGCAACCGTCCTGGTCAGGACTGCCACCCGCACGCCTTCGAGCCACGTTCGCCCGTGCACCGCGCCGAGGAACTGGATGATGTTCATCCCGGGCGTGGCGAGGTCGGCGAAGACGAGCGAGGGTGCGACGCGCCGCTCTTCGAGCAGCGCCAGCCCGGCCGGTCCGGAACCTGCCAGGAGGACCTCGCAACCGGGCTCAATCGCGCGCAGTTGCTGCGCGAACCGGGTCGCGTCGTTCTCGTCTGCGTCCACCAGGAGGTAGATGCGTGCCATCGCCGTCCCTGCTTC
>CAZCDK010000195.1:0-5049 GCA_964497285.1 uncultured Anaerolineaceae bacterium
CCTACCTCGTGCCGGACGGGATGGACATCAAGGCCGCCGCCTGCGTGCCGATCGAGTTCGCCACGGCCCACGATTGTCTCTTCGAGTTCGGCGGGCTGAAGGCCGGAGAGACCGTGCTTGTCCACGCCGGTGCCGGCGGCGTCGGACTCGCCGCCATCCAGATTGCGAAGCGCGCGGGTGCGACCGTCCTCGCGACCGCTTCCAGCGACGAGCGCCTGGAGCGGCTGAAGCAGTACGGCATGGACCACGGCATCAACTACACCGCCAGCGGCTGGGTTGACCGCGCAATGCACGCCACAGGCGGCCGCGGCGCCGACCTGGTGGTCGATTCGGTTGGCGGCAAGACGCTCGAAGGAAGCCTCGCCGCCGTGGCCTATCGCGGGCGCGTCAGCTGGGTAGGGAACGCTGGTCGCGAGACGACTATCCCCAACGTGACCGGGATCATGCAGAAGAACGCCTCGATCACTGGCGTGTTCCTGGGTGCCGAGATGGCCCAGAACCCTGCCCGCACCCGCGGTGTCATCGAAGAGCTCCTGCGCGACATCGCCCGGGGCGGACTGCACGTCGTGATCGATCGCCAGTTCCCGCTGGCCGAAGCGGCCGCTGCCCACCGCTACATCGAAGGCCGGCATGCCTTCGGGCGCGTCATCATCGTTCCCTAGGGCCGGGCGCACCCGGCCGCCGGGACGCATCGCCCATCGCTCATCGCTCGGTTATCATTGCGCCTTCTCAGCCAGCCGAGGGTTGTCATCCATGGACCCAGTCGCCATCACCGTCCGTGTGCCTGCCACGAGCGCCAATCTCGGGGCGGGTTTCGACTGCCTTGGACTGGCACTCGACATGTTCGCATCCGTGCGCGTCACATTCAGTGGGGCCGAAGTGCCGCCGACCGAGGACGTCGGCGAGAAGATGGTGATCACTGCGGCCCGGCAGACCTACTTGCGCCTCGGCAAGAACCCTCCGGCAGGCATTGCCGCCCACTACAACCTTGCTATCCCACTGGGACGGGGGATGGGGGCCAGCGCCGTGGCCCGCGTCGCCGGTGTCCTGGCCGCCAACGAATTCGAAGGGCATCCGCTCGACGCAGACCGGTGCCTGGCCATCGCCAGCGACCTAGAGGGTCACGGCGACAACGCCTGCCCGGCCATGTTCGGCGGCATGCAGGTGTGCGTCGGAGGCGAAGGGCGCTACGCGCATGTCGCATGCCGCTACCCGGCGGAAGCGCAGATCGCCATCCTCGTCCCGGACCACTCGATGGCGACCAAGGACGCCCGCCGCGTGCTGCCCGACAGCTACAGCAAGGGCGACACGGTGCACAACATCGGCCGGGCCGCGCTCTTCGTGGCTGCCATGGCGGCGGGCCGCCTGGACCTCCTTGACGAGGCCGTGCAGGACCGGATTCACCAGCCACAGCGGAGGGCGCTCTTTCCGCCGCTCTTCGACATCTTTGCTTCGGCGAAAGCGGCCGGGGCCCATGCAGTCTGGCTCAGCGGCGCGGGGAGCTCTGTTGCTGCCATCTGCCCGGCAGAGAAGGTGCGTGACGCCGCCACCGCCATGTTTGCCACGCTCCAGGCTGCGGGCATGACGGGGCGCACGCTCGTGACGCGCATCGCCGCAACCGGCGCCGAGGTTGCCATGGTGGAGATTGCCGGGGCCTGAGATGCTGCTCCGGCCTGCTGTCGAGGCCGATCTCGACACAATCATCGCCTTCATCCACGGGCTCGCCGAATACGAACGCGAGCCTCAGGCTGTCGTGCTCGATCGCGAGGAGGTGCGGCGCAACCTCTTCGGCCCTCGCCCTGCCGCCGAAGCCATCATGGCCCAGACAGACAGCGGCGAAGCCGCCGGGTTCGCCCTCTACTTCCAGAACTTCAGCACCTGGACCGGGAAGGCCGGCCTCTACCTGGAGGACCTGTTCGTGAAGCCGGAGTTGCGGCGGAACGGGTTCGGCAAGGCGCTGCTCATAGAGCTCGCACGGATCTGCGTCGAGCGTGGCTACGGCCGCTTCGAGTGGTCCGTTCTCGATTGGAACGAACCGGCGATTTCGTTCTACCGGTCCCTGGGTGCCGTGCCGCTGGACGAATGGACGGTCTACCGCGTGTCCGGCGACGCGCTACATCGGCTCGCGTCCGGCTAAACGCCGGGCCCGCGCCGATGCGTGGCGAACCCTAGTTGCGCAGCATGCCCTGGAACTGGCAGGCATGTGACCCTTCGCGCATGCGCGTCCGTTGGACAAGCTGGCCCTCCGGGAGGATCGCCTGGAGCACGCCGATCTCGCCTTCGCAGATGGGATTGAAGTTTTGGGCCACGGCGAGCACCGGGCAGTTGTGCAGGGTGAGGGTGAACGACCCGTTCTCGTTCGTCTCCAACCGCGGCAGGAAGCCGCGCTCATCGAGCATCGTCACCATGTTGCGCAGCCTCTCGGGGTAGGACTGACCGTGGAACTTGTTCTGCGCCAGGCCCAGGTTGCGCGCCGCAAGCTGCGAGAAGATGCGCGAAGCGAGATTCGGGTCTTCGGTCTGGATGATGTCCAGCAGGTCGTTCGCCAGTTCACCGTAGGCCTGGGGGAAGAGCCCTTCCGCTGCGGGTGTCAGGTGGAATACGAACTTCGGCCGGCCCGGCCCGCCCTTGATCTCCCGGTGCGAGACAAGGCCGCCGGCGTCGAGCGCGGCCAGGTGTTGCCGCACGGCGCTGACGGTGATGCCCAGGGCCGTGGCGAGCTCTTCGGCGCGCGCTGAACCGCGTTCCTTGAGCGTCGTGAGGATCTCGCGCCGTGTAGTCGGCAGCGAAGCAAGGGTGGCGGTGAGTGTCGTGCTCACAGCGAGCATGTCCTGGAATCGAGCGGTGCGTTCATGTCTTGCGTGTTCCTGGTGGCGGTGTCGGCCCCGTGCCGCGATAAGATAGAATTTACAGACTATGAACAGTTTAAGTACTGGCCACAAGTCCCCCAATCACTTCCCCATCTGGCCGTTCTGGACGGCTCCTCTGTCCGAAAGAGCCTGAACGTGGCCGGCAGAAGGCGCGCGACCGACCGGGAGGCGTAGGACCCCGCCCCGAAACCCGTGTTGCTGGGCCAGGCCGGGTGGAGGCGGGCCCGTTGTTGGCCGGCCGGATCGTTGTTAGGCTCGGACGACCTCCTCCGTGGACGCTCTTCATGTTCCAACGAGATCCCGGGCCCGCATTCGTCCGCGCTCGACGGATTGCTGCCCCTCTGCTGTCGCTCACCTTCGCCACGGGTTTCCTCGCGATTCTGACCACCACTGCAACCGAGCAGAACGTCTCCGATCCGGCCTTCTACAAGCGTGCGCTCGATCGGCAGGACGCCTACGAGCGGGCCTATGACGACATTCTCTTCGACCCCGACCTGACGGCCCAGGTGGAGAACCTCCTCGGCGGAGTCCAGATACCAGCACCCGAAATCAAGGCCGTGGTCAAGGAAATCGCGCCGCCGGAGAAGCTTCGGCGCGCTGTCGAGGACGCGATCGACCGGGTGGTGGAGTTCATGAAGACGGGCGATAGGCTGGTCCTCGCTCTGGATGTCACGGTGTTTGTCCAGGCCATCGCCGAAGCGGTCGTTGCCTTCACGATCGATGCCGTCGCTGCTCTCCAGGAGGAACCGTCGGTAGGGTACGAGGCGTTTCTCCGGGAGTTCGTCGCGGTGCTCGAGACGCTGGACGGGGGCGGCATCCCCGAGGCGATCCCGTCCTATCCCATCCCCGAGGAGGACGTCCCCGTGATCGCGAGCGTCGTCTTCGAAGTGGGCAGCATCGACCCCGGCAGTGAACTCGGACAGGCCGTCTATGCGGCCGTGCAACAGGACGATGTGGCCGGTGCGATCAAGGTCGCCACCGCCTCCATCCTCATCGACCTCATCTCGCAGTCCGTGGATGACCTGGTTTCCGAGATGGACAGGGGTGAGGACGGCGAGATCCTGCTGGCGGCGCCGGCTTCGGTCGTCGATCGGCTCGAAGGACGGCTGGCGTTGCCGCGCACCGTGCTCGATGTCGCGCCCGTGGGGCGGGCGGCCGCCGCCGCCATCGCCCTGGCGGCCCTGTTCGCGGTGGCCGCGCTCTATGCCCCGGACTGGCGCCGTGCCGTGCGCTGGACTGGCGCCGCGTTGCTCGCCGGGGGCCTTGCCACATTCGCATTCTGGGGGATCGCCCGAGCCGTGCTTGTGGGCCGCATCGGCGACGTGGTTGTGAAGAAGGCCCCGGGCTTTCCGCACTCGTTTTCCACGCTTGTGGACGACGTGCTCCACGCCGCCGTGGCCGAAATCGACCCGACGTTCTGGGTGCCGGCGGCGATCGCGGCTGTCGCCGGTGCGGCCCTGCTGGGCGCCTCCCTCCCCCCCTGGAGCCGCCCGCCGGAAGGCGGGTAGGAGCGCCTCCCTCCCCTGCCGTAGAATCCACTCCCATGGCCGACCCCGCTTTCGATGCTGTGGTGGCGCTTGCCCGCGATGATGGCGAGTGGCAGATAGCGGCGCGGATGTGGAACGCCGTCCTGCGGTTCGACGTCGGCCAGGTTGCGCACGTGTTCCGCATCGAGAACGGGATCCTGGCGAACCATACCGCCTGCCCGCTTTCCGCCCCGGCCGCGACACCCTGCACCGTGCGCGTCGCCGCGCCCCGCGAAGGCTGGCGCCAACTGCTGGCCCCGGTTCCCCGGCCGTTCTACCAGGATCTCTATGGCGCCATGACCCGCCACGGCTTCGCGGTCGACGGCGATTTCGAGACGTTCTTCGCCTACTACCCCGCGGTGCGGCGCCTTGTGGAGCTGCTACGGGCTGTTCAGACGCCGGAAGGAGCTGCCTGATGCCGCGCTTCGATGCCGCCATCGGTCGCTATGTCCACCTGGAGATCGACGCCGTCGAGTACAGGGTCTATTTCGAGGAGGCCGGTTCGGGCGTCCCCTTGCTGCTGCAGCACACGGCCGGCGCCGACGGCCGCCAGTGGCGCCACCTGCTCGAAGACCCGGACCTGCAGCGCCGCTTCCGCATGATCGCCTACGACCTGCCCTATCACGGCAAGTCGATTCCCCCCGAGGGCCTCG
>CAZCDK010000195.1:5059-5405 GCA_964497285.1 uncultured Anaerolineaceae bacterium
AGGCAGGAATACCGGCTGACGCGGGACTTCCTCATGAAGGTGCCGGTCACGCTCTCCGAGGCGCTCGGCATCGATCGGCCGGCGTTCATGGGCAGCTCGATCGGCGGGCATCTCGCCGTCGATCTGGCGCTCTACTACCCCGGGCGGTTCCGTGCTCTGGTCGGCCTCGAAGCCGCACTGAGCACGCCCGGCGGCTACGCCAACATCTGGTATCACCCGCGCATCAGTAACGATTTCAAGGCCAGCGTAATGTACGGCCTCATGTCGCCCACAAGCCCCGAACGGTACCGGCGCGAGACCGCCTGGGTGTACAGCCAGCGCGCCCCGCCCACGTTCAAGGGCGACC
>CAZCDK010000196.1:0-5350 GCA_964497285.1 uncultured Anaerolineaceae bacterium
GCTGAGCCGGGATCCGGTGATCGCCGGCTTCGGCAACAAACAGCAGATGCGCAAACTCAGGATACGGGTACGGGTAGTCGACGGGCTTGGCGCCGAGGTGACGGAAATGGATGAAGCCGAGGCGCCGCGGCTCGCGGATCGTCCAGCCGGTTTCTTCCCGCAGCTCGCGTCGGAGGGTGTCCACGATGCGTTCGCCGGGCTCTCGCCGTCCTCCCGGATTGATGTGATGCGTTCCGTCCCTGCTCTTCATCACCATGACCATGGAACCGGCGAAGAGAACCGCCCGGACGGACGTAACGAGGTCCAACGGCGGCTGGCAGGTGCTCAGGAAGTACCGCATCCGCAGATCCGACTCTCCCCACCGGACTGTCTCGTCGGTCAGCAAAGTCGACTGCGCGATGCACTCTGCCAGGGCTGCAACCTGAGTCGCGCGCGCGGGTTGGTCGAGGCTCAAGGATGCTTCAGTCCGATCTCGGGAGTCCGAACCACTATACGGGTCCCGTAGAATCCTCTCCGTGGACCTAGACGTTGTCCGGCGCCGCCTTGAAGCGGGAGAAGAGCGTCTGAGCCCTTTCGCCGCCAAGAGCAGCACGAGCCGCGGTCGAGCCGTGCCTGAGGAACCATCGCCCCTGTGCACGGCGTACCAGCGCGACCGGGACCGCATTCTCCATACGCGTGCCTTCCGGCGACTGAAGCACAAGACACAGGTGTTCATCGCTCCCACCGGGGACCACTTCGTTACGCGGCTCACGCACACGCTCGAGGTAGCCCAGGTGGCGCGCACCATTGCCCGCGCTCTGAACCTCAACGAGGATTTGGCCGAGGCGGCGGCGCTGGGGCACGACATCGGCCACGGCCCGTTCGGCCACGCGGGGGAGGAAGCTCTGGCAGAATGCCTGCCCGAGGGATTCCGGCACAACTACCAGTCGGTGCGAGTGCTCGATCGGCTGGAGAACGGCGGACGGGGACTGAATCTATCGTTCGAGGTGCTCGACGCGATCGGGAAGTCGAGCAAGGCTCGCGAGGACATCTTCGCGGAGGGATGGGGCGTCCCGGTGACGCTGGAAGGACAGGTGGTGAAGACCGCCGACGCCGTCGCATACATGAATCACGACTTCGCCGACGCAGTCAGGGCCGGCATCCTCCACGAAGACGAACTGCCCGGCACTGCTAAACGCGAACTCGGTCGCTCGCACGCCACCCGTGTGAATACCCTGATCTGCGACATCGTCGAGGCGAGCTGGTCCGCGACGGGCGGCGGCCACCCGGGAGGCGAATCCCCGATCATCCAGTTCAGTCCGCGCATCCGCGCCGTCGCCAACGAGCTTCGGGAGTTCATGTTCCGGCGGGTCTACCTCTACGAATCGACGCTGCGCGACGCTGAGCGCGGCAAGCGGGTAGTGACGTTCCTCTTTCGTCACTTCGTCGCTCATCCAGAAGGCGTTTCGCCCGACTACTCACTCCCGGACGACCGGCTCGAAAGGCGAGCCGCCGACTACGTGAGCGGCATGACCGACCGTTTTGCCATCCGCCTGGCTCGGGATCTCGGCTGCGCCGAGGCGGCGGAGCTGATGACCGCCGACTGAAGGCGACGGCGCCGGCAGGCTCCATCTTTCCGGAACGAGGGCCGGTTCGCCATTGCGAGTACCTGATGCCAAACTGATAATCGTCGCGGGGGCCGGAACTTGCTGATACATGAGTGATCGCTTCGGATCGGAACCGCCCGACAAGCCAATAATTGGCGCGAATCCGTCGCGGACCCCACCTCCACCTCCGCCTCGCCCGCCAGTGATCGGAGGTTACTCGGAAGAGCCTCTGCCGAGTGCGGACTGGGAGGACGAAGGGCCGTACGACGATGACTACGACTATGGCGACGAAGACGAGGACTACTACGACGAGTACTACGATGACGCGCCTGCGCGTCAGCCAATGTTCTACGTGCTCCTCGCTCTGGCCGCGATAGTCGGCGGCATCTTCATATTTCTTCTTTACTCGATCGTGACCGGCAACGGCGGCGACGAACCCAAGAAGCTCACCGACCTCAAGATCGTGATCGACCAGCCGTTCCAGAACGAGCGCATCGAGACGGGGAAGCCCCTAACGGTTTCCATGCGAGCGAACTCGACCGAACCGATCAACCGCATCGAGCTCTTGATCAATGGCAATGTCGTTGATCAATTCCTGCCGCCTCCTCCGCCCCCTGCCGATCTGACGTATGCGCACTCGTTCAACTGGCGATTCAGCGCCAAGGGCGACTACAAGGTCATAGTGAGAGTCACATCGGAGTCAGGCGGAACCAGGAGTTCGGATGCCGTCACCGTGGTCGCGTTCGAGGGCGTGGGTGACAAACCCGTGGCCATCAAAGGGAAGGTGCTCGCTTCTGTGAGCATGCGCACCGGTCCCGGCGAGAGCTTCGAGGCCGTGGGCCGCCTGAACCCTGGCGACGACGTGAACGTACTCGGCAAGACGCGCGATTCGGAGTGGCTGCTCATCGAGAGCAACAACCAGCAGCGGTGGGTCCCGCGCACGGCGATCGAGCTTCTGGAGTCGCTGGCACTCGTGCCGGTGCGCGAGGCCACGCCTGTGCCGGCGACTCCCACCTCTACACCATCACGCTCGCCGTCACCTTCGCCAAGCCCTTCGCCAACCGCCAATCCGCGAGCGCCTGACTTCGCCCCCACGAACGCGGTGCTTGTCGATGGCGGTGCGAGGCTGAGGGTGACCATCGCGAACCTGAGCAGCAATGCCCATGCGGGTTCGTTGGTTGTCTCTGTGAGCGGTGTGGGACCCGGGACCCTGACGCAGGCTTTTGGAGTCAACCTGCCGGCCAACGGGAACGCGACGGTCGACTTCGACCTCAACCCTCCCGTCACCGGCCAGAAGACCGCCCAGGTGAAGGTCGACCCCGACAACGCCATCAAAGAGGCCAACGAAGACAACAACGTTGCCTCGTTTGGATTGACCCCCCCCCTCGATCAACCGGAGATAGTGATCACTGGCGCCTCCGTGCAGGCGGGTGGGATCAACGTCACCATCCAAAACAACGGCGGTCCGCTCGCAGCAACGACCGTGACCGTTCGCGTGAAGATCGTGGCCACCGGGTCGGAGTCCTCTCAACCCCAGAATCTCGCGCTCGCCAAGGGCCAGAGCGCTACGTTCAGCGGCATCGTCAAGCCCGGCACCGGGGCGGCCATCGTGGAAGTAGTCGTCGGTGGTCAGGTGCTTGCCTCCCAGGCGATCGTCATCCCCCCATAGCGAGACGTAACGCCGGCCCGACCGTTCAGACCGCCGGGCCTCGCGGCGGTGCTTCCGACAGCGGCCTGAGCACCGGGTAGGATCGGCGGAGATGGACGTCGTTGAGGACATCAAACACAAGCTGGACCTGGTCGCCTACATCGGCCGGTCGGTCCCACTCCAGAAGAGTGGCCGTAACTTCCGCGGGCTCTGCCCGTTTCACAGCGAAAAGACGCCGTCGTTCTACGTCTTTCCCGAGCGTGGCACCTGGCGGTGCTTTGGGAGTTGCGGTGAAGGCGGCGACCTCTTCGCGTTCGTCCAGAAGCGCGATAGCCAGGACTTCAGGAGCGTGTTGCGGCAGCTTGCCGCGGAAGCAGGAGTCCAACTCTCGCCCGAGGCGGCCCAGCGCCGCAGCAGGGTCGAGAAACTCGCCGCCCTCGTCTCGGCGGCAGTCGACTACTACCAGCGCCAACTCCGCGAGCCGGATGCATCCGAGGCACGTGTGTACCTCCACGAGAAACGAGGACTCCGGATCGAGACCATTGATGCCTTTCGTCTCGGTTGGGCGCCGGACGAGTGGCACGCACTCCAGGGCTACCTTGCCGGACGGGGATACGAAGAACGCGACGCCCTCGCCGCGGGCCTTCTGGTAGACAGCGAGAGCGGAGGCCGTCCTCATGATCGCTTTCGCGGCCGAATCATCATCCCCATAGCCGACGAGCGGGGGCAATTCATCGGCCTCGGTGGGCGCGGTCTGTATGGCGAGGAACCGAAGTACCTGAATTCGCCGCAGTCCGAGCTCTTCGACAAGGGCCGCACCCTCTTCGGCCTCGACCTCGCCGGCGATGCGATAAAAGCCTCAGGCACGGTCGTGGCGGTCGAAGGGTACATGGACGTCATCGGGCCCTGGCAGGCCGGGTTCAAGAACGTGGTCGCCACCATGGGCACGTCGCTGACCGAGCATCATGCCGCGATGCTGAGGAAGTACGCGAAGAGGGTGGTCCTCGCCATGGATCCGGACGCCGCGGGCATGGCGGCCGCCGAGCGCGCCGGCGGACTGTTTCTTTCGCTGGAGTCGCCGGAGTTGATGGCCCGCTCGACCCGGTCGGCGGATGAGATTGCCCGGGCCACACAGCTTGAGCTGCGTGTGGCGCCACTGCCGTCAGGAAGAGACCCGGACGAGGTCGCCCGCGACGATCCGGCGGGCTGGGAGCGCGTGATCGCCGCAGCGGCGCCGTTTGCGGAGTTCCTTCTGGGCAGGCTGATGGGTCCCGGCCGGCCGGACTCCCCGATGGAGGCCCGCCGCGTCGTCGACCGGCTGCGACCGGTACTGGTTGCCGTGCGCGATCCGGTTGAGCGCGCCATGTATGTGCAGCGCATTGCCCGCCATCTTGGCGTAACCGAACAAGCGGTGCTGGAAAGGGTGCGTCAGGGGACCCCCGCCGGGCGTTCCGGACGCCCGGAAACCGCGGTCGCTGAAGCTCCCTCTGCGGAACAGACCCTGCTCGCCATCCTGGTCCAGAACCCGTTCATTCGACACGACCTGCGCGCCTTGCCGTCAGACATCTTCGGCGATGCCATCGACCGCGAGGCGTTCCGCCGTTGGCTCCACGGCGAGGACCCGCGAGACGCTCAGCCCGATGATCCGGTTGCGGCACACATGGTGCGACTTGGAACACGCCGCTTGCCACCCTTCACGCCTGACGAAGCGCGGATGGCAGTGCGAGGGAAGATCCATGAGATCGGGCGGGAGCGCCTCATCCAACGACAGACGACTGTCACGGAGGAACTGGCATCTGCGGAGCGCACGCTTGGGGCGAACCGTGTCGCTGAGGTCTCAAATGACGTCTGGCGCGGTGCGCTGCCTCCCGACGACATCCTGTCGCTTGCAGAAACCGTGATCGAGGAACTCGAACTGGGACTCAGCATTCATCGGCGCGAGTTGGAGCCCTGAACGAACGCTGGCCGTCACCGGGCAACATAGACCGGACGTCCGGCCCCATTCGACATGTCCGGCGCTCTTCGTCATTCTCGAAGTGCCACAGCGACACCATCCTCGAGTAATCGCGAGGCTATGGGCTATTGGCATCGATCGTCCGCGAGCTGTAGCCTTCGA
>CAZCDK010000197.1:0-5320 GCA_964497285.1 uncultured Anaerolineaceae bacterium
CTCTGCGCGCCTGTCAAGCGCCCCTGGGACCCTCGCTGCTCATCTGTCCTCTGCCGCAGACCACCCGAACCGGTACATCGTCCGGCCATCAGGCAGCTGATCGGCAGGTGTCACCCTCCACCCGCAGCTCTCGTAGAATCCGGTCGCTGGATCTACCGTGTCACCCACGATCGTCGCCGCACCGAGCTCCTCTTCCAGGTAGCGCAACAGACGACGGCCGATACCGCTACCGCGGGAGCCCTCCTCAACCGCGAGGTCGCGCAGAATCCAGTGTCCCTCGCCGCCGTCCTCGACACCCGCCACCGCACGCACGTGTCCGTGGATTTCGTATCCAAACAGGCGAAGCACTGGCGAGTCTGCGTACTGGGCAGCAATCACCGGGCCGCGATCGGTTCTATCTTCAACGCGTCGATGGATCTGTGCAGCCGCCAGGAGTTCCGGAACGCCGTCTTCCGATTCGCGGCCCACCAGGGGAACAATCCGGACATTCCCGTCAGCTCTTTGCACTCCGATGCAAGTCCTTATTGGGCTTCTCGACCTTACTGTTTGACCGCTTTCGTGACAAGTGCGCTATTGATATATTGAGCTAACGGGACTGCGTCTTTATCCTCATAGAGACCGACCAGGATGAACCCTGCCGCCATTTGTCCTTGCAGCAGATCGTGTAACGAATGTCCCACACATAGCGGCTCATCTTTGGAAATGATCAATTCGTGACGTTCTTCCTCGGACAGGTCAATCAGATCAGAATACGGAATCGCGTGTCGAACGACCAATTGACCGGCATTCCAAGCCTCCAAATCAAAGATGTACTCGATCGGATTCGTACAGCCGGCCATCAAGATACCGGAACTCCTCAGGATTCGATAGGCCTCTTTCCACACCGCGTTGATGTCATCGACAAAGCTCGTTCCAGAGACAATGACGATATCGAAGTACTCGTCGGAGAACCTGCCGAGGTCACGCATGTCGCCCAATTCTGTCCGCAAATTGAGGTTGTCCCTTTCGGCAACTAATTCGTCTCGTTCCAGTTGTTTGGGCGAGTTGTCTAACACCGTCACGTTCGCCCCAGCCGCAGACAGAATTGGCCCCTGCTGGCCACCCCCGCACGCTAGACACAGCACGTTCTTTCCCAGTAACTGCGGAAACCATTCCTGGGGCACAGGCTTATTTGGCGATAGCACTATCTTCCAATTCCCTTTTCGGGCTTCCGCTATCACAGTCTGGTCAACTGGTATCGTCCAAACGTTGCCCCTTTCGACCTCCATATTCCATGCGTGCCTATTGTAACTCGCGATATCGATCAAGTTGTTGTTCTCCCAGGCTGCTGTCAAGCCGGCCCAACTCATCATTGTGCCGCACTTGGCGCCGCCGTATCATCGGGCGCTGAAGTGTGCCGCGCAGGCGACCGGGCGTCAACTCCGAAGCCGAACGATTGGCGCCCTACACCGGCAGCCAGTAGAGTTGCTTACCCTGCATCACCTTCGCTACCTGGCCGGTTTCGAAGAGGTACTCCATGTGCGCCAGCGTCTCGCCCACCGCCGACCGCTGCACCCACGGCTCGAAGTCCGCGAGCATCCCGGTCGTCCACTTGACCCGGCCCGCGATCTCCCAGGCCGTTGAGCCGCCGCCGTCGGTGCAGTTCAGCATCTCTTCGAGCCGGATCTTGTGGTGCTCCTCGATCTCGACGATCCGCGTCTTCAGGGCTTTCACGTCGAACTCGTGCGCCGGGAGCACGTAGTCGACGTCGAGGTCGACCAGCTTCTCCAGCGAGCGCATGTAGTCGCCGAGGGGGCTGCCCTGGGTCTGCGTGTGAATCGACACGTTCGGCGTGATCGTCGGCAGGATGTGGTCCCCTGTCATCAGCACTTTCCGGTTCGGCTCGTAGAAGCAGATGTGCCCCGGCGAGTGGCCCGGCGTCCAGATGACCTCGAAGTCGAAGTCGCCGACAGACAGCGTCTCGCCGCCCTTGAGTTCGGTGTCGGCGGGCACCGGCGAGACCCGTTCGAGCATGCCCATCGAGCCCTGCGCCATGTGCGGCGCCTCGATCGGCGGCACGCCGTTCAGCTCCATGAACTTGCCCATCTCGTCCGCCAGCGGCCTGGGGGCGAAGTAGCGCGAGGTGATCACCTCCGCGTCCTTCTCGTGCAGCACCACCTGGCAGCTCGATAGCTGCTTCAGGCGGCCCGACATGCCGTAGTGGTCCGGGTGGACGTGGGTGATCAGCAGCTGCTGGATCTCGCTGGGATGCGAACCGTGCTCCTGCATCCCCTCTTCGAGGGCCTTGTAGGCGCTGTCCGTGTTCCAGCCGCAGTCGACGAGCGCCGTCTCGCCGCCGCTCTTGACCAGATACGGGAGGACGTAGGGCAGGCTCTTCATGATGCGCGGATGCTCTTCGAGGTCGCGCCGCAAGGCCTTCGCATCCTCGAAAGTGAACTCCGGGAACGGCGTCAGCAGCTGATAGATCCCGTCGATGACCTTGACCATGCGGCCATCCTACGGGCTTGGTTCACGCGGGGCAAAAGGGCTTTGCCCCCGCCCCATTCCGCCGATCCGGATCGCGTGGGAAGAGCACAGGAAGGGAGGAGGCTTGGCGCCTCCCCCCTTCCTCGCAGAGTCGCGCTATTTGCCTACGGGGCGCCGGGGACGTTCTGCCCCGGTTCGTTCTTGCCCTGCGTTGAGACATAGGAAACGCAGTCGCCCTGGTTCTTGAACAGCCCACCGTAGTTCATCCAGCCGCCGTCCTTGCAGCTGTCCTTCGTTACCGTCACGGCGTCCACCCGGACGTAGGCGCCGCCAGCCCCGAAGGGCGATTCCGTCGCCTGGATGTTGATCGAGTGCGACCCGGCCATCACGAAGAACACCCCGTGGCTGTACGTCGGATCGGCCAGCGCGGCGTCGGGATCCCCGGTTCCCGCGCATGAGGGATCTGTCGCCACAACGCTCGTGTCCCCCAGAGCGGTCGTGCCATCGTAGACACGGAACTCGTCGCCCTTGCAGAACGCGTCCGTGACCGTGATCTTCGTAATCGTCGTGCTCGAGTAGGTGAACGGACCCTGTGGGGCGAACGTGCCCACTCCGCCGAAGGAGAAGAAGTGCCAGCCGTCTCCCGGTGTTACGCCTGTGGCGGCATGTGCCGAAGTCCAGCCCAGCCCTGCGTACATGAGCGTCACCGCTGCCAGCAGCGCGACGCCCCGGATCTTCCAGTTTGAAACCACGGAACCCATTTAGTCCTCTTTCTGTCGCAAATGGCCGATCGCCAAGGGCCCTCGGCCGGATAGAACGGTCTGGGTGGCCCCCAAACGGGGCCTATGTGCGTCGGCCGATTGGCGGTCCCCCCGGTGTAGCCACTCCCGAAGAGCGGGGCTCGGACAAGTATGGCCGCGCTCAAGTAGAATTTCAACTGTCTTTTCTGCATAAAAGAACTCACGGCCCCCCCTCTCCGGCCTGCGCGCGGCTACCTCGATCGTTCTCACGCCAGATCGGTCGCCGCCCTCCTTCTCCGTCCAGGCGGGCGTGGCAGTTCCCTGCCCGGCGGCAACGTGGCTCCTGCCCTTTGCGCCGGGACTGTGGCGCCCGTTTGTTCACGGTAGAATGCCGCCACAACACCCATCTGCCGCCTGACAGCGTCCTGCCGCGGCACCCCCAGGAGAACTCGTGAACCTTGAAGATCTGGAAGAACTGGCCGCGAGGCAGCGATCCCATCGCGCCTTCACGAACCAGCCCGTGGACGATGCACTTGTCGCCCGCATCCTGCGGGTCGCCACGCGCGCGCCCAATGCGCGCAACGTGCAGCCGTGGCACTTTGTCGTCATCCGCGACCGCGAGACCAAGCGCCAGATCGCCGACATCCAGTCGGACATGACGGGCCAGCCGCGGGGCCAGTCGGGCCCCGGCCGGCAGAACTGGGCCGATGTCCCCTTGCTCGTTGCCGTGTGTTCGACGCTGCCGTTCGGAGAGGGCCGGGCGGGCGACGCCGCGACGGCGGGCTCGATCTACCCGGCCGTCCAGAACCTGATGCTCGCCGCCCACGCCGCGGGCCTGGGCACCGTGCTGACGACCCGCTGGCGCCTGAACGAGGACAAGGTCGGACCGATCCTGGGCCTGCCCGCCGACATGGCCGTTCACGCCATCCTCCCCATGGGCTGGCCCGCCGAGAAGCTTGGCAGGAATCGCCGCCGGCCCATCCGCGAAGTGACCTCCCGCGAGCGGTTCGGTAACCCCTGGTGACCTGCCGGGCGCCAGCGAACCGGGGGGCCCCCACCTGCAGACGCACATGAACAGGCAGTCCTTGTCGGCCGGCACGCACAAGCCCAGGTTCCCGCGCGCGCTGCGCCCCACGCAGTTTGCGGTCATAGGGAGCCTCTGCGGGGTGGCACAACTTGGCCTGCTCGCCGCCTTCACCGAACGCACAAACCTCGGAACGATGAGCAACGCCATCGCGTTCCTCATCTCAGCCCAGCTCAACTTCGTCCTCAACCGGGCCGTCACCTGGCGCGACCGGATGCACCATCGGCCAATGGCGCTATTCGTTCAGGTGCTGGAGTTCAACGCTCTCACGCTCGTGGCAGTCGCCTTCAATCAGGCGATCTACCTCGGTGCGCTCCGCGTCGCGCCCTATCTCATTGCCGGAGCCGTCGGCATCGGCGCCACGACGCTCGCCAAGTACTTCATCGCCGATCGCTGGATCTTTCGATCGACAGGGTGGGACTCAAGCCTTCCCGCTCCGGCTGCGAATCCGCGCGGGCGCAGCCGCTAGACTCCTGCCCGCGTGGGACTCGGACCTCGTCGCATCGCCAGGTCGTCCCTACTGGATCATCCGTCGCCGCATCCCCATCAGGCCGATCCAGTAGAAGACCGCCGTCGCCACGACATCTCCGTTGATCTCCACGGCCCCACCGACACGAACATGATCGGGTGGAAAGCGCTTCGTAATGCTCCCGTCATCGATCTGGATCGGATCGACTACTACGACCCGTCGCAGTTCTTGGGAACCGATCGCTCGCCCAGCGGGTCTTCGCCTGATCTTGAGCCCGGGCGAGTTCTACATCCTGGTTTCGAAGGAACGCGTTCGCATACCACAGTCACAGGCTGCCGAGATGGTGCCCAACGATCCCGCGTGGGGTGAACTCAGAGTGCACTACGCAGGGTTCTTTGACCCGGGTTTCGGATATGGCGCCGGAGAGGTGCGAGGCACGCGGGCGATCCTGGAGATCCGATCTCACGAGGTGCCCTACGCACTGCGCGACGGTCAACACGTTGGCCGCCTCATCTACGAGCGCTTGCTCGCCTTGCCGGGCAAGGTCTACGGCCGTGAGGC
>CAZCDK010000198.1:0-5182 GCA_964497285.1 uncultured Anaerolineaceae bacterium
CTTCATCGCGACAGCTCCCGTGTCCGCCTTGACCTGGGTGCACTTGGGCAGGGCCGCGACGAAGTCCCGGCCATACTGCTTCTCGTAGATGCGCCGGTCGAGGACGGCGACAACGCCGTGGTCGTTGCGGTCGCGGATCAGGCGACCGAAGCCCTGGCGAAACTTCAGGACGGCAGCGGGCAGCGAGTACTGCCCGAAGGGGTTGTCGTACTGCTCTGCCCGGGAGCGATGGATGGGATCGGTGGGGACGGCGAAAGGCAGGCGGGCGATGATCAGCATCGAAAGCGCGTCACCGCGGACGTCGACCCCCTCCCAGAAGCTGGCGGTGCCCAGCACCACGGTGCGCGGGTTGGGAATCAGGTTCTCGGTGAGCTGCCGCGGCGAACCGTCGACGCCCTGCGCCAGGACCACAATGCCAGCACCCTCAAGGTCAGGCCGAACGAGCGACGCGACCTCCCGAATCGCGGCGTGCGAGGTGAACAGCGCCAGCGCCCGCCCTTGCGATGCCAGAACAAGCTGTATCACGGCTCGCGCCACGGCATGGAGGTAGCCGCGGTCGTTGGGTTCGGGAACGTCGGTAAAGGCAGCGAGGAGAGTCGCGCGCTCGTAGTCGAACGGCGAACCGAGTTGCACCACTTCTGGCGTTTCGAGACCTAGCCGGCGGCTGGTGTAGTCCATGCTCCCACTCGCACTCAGCGTCGCGCTCGTTCCAATCACCGTGCTCTTCTTCGAGAAGAGGTTTTCCCAAAGGGTGGGACCGACATCGAGCGGGGCAGCGTTGAGCGTACCGGTGGCATCACGCTCACGTGAGATCCAGGCGATGGTGTTGTCGTCGTGGGCAGACATGAGTTCCGCGTGCTTCAGCCGAAGCTCCTCCAACTTCCACGCGGCCGACTGGACTTCGCCGGCGAGCGCATCAGGCTCCTCCACGAGTCCCGTTTCGGATACGACCCGGGCCGCGGCCAGCGCTGCATCGTTCACCTGTCTCAGCGCCCGATCGAGTCCATCCCAGGCGCTCTCGACGTCTCCCCAGGCGGGCCCAGCGCGCACCGCGCGGGTGATCAGCAGGCGGTCGTCTTCGCCTCCGGTGCCGGGAGTCTGCCGACCGAGGGCCTCGAAACACGGCCCGAGCATGGCGAAAGCGCGGGCCACAGCCTCTTCGAGCGCCTGGCCGGCCATGGTTATACCACCTTCCGGGAAGCCCCTCAGGATCGCCGCCACGCCCCCTTCACGCTGATCGCGGCCTCCGCGGCGGTGAAGCCCGTCAAGCGCCTCGCTGACCCTGCGGAGGCCGATGCTGGCGCCGAACTGCTGCGTCGCCTGCTCCTCCAGGTTGTGGGCCTCATCGACTATGAGGTGATCATAAGGCGGCAGAGCGCTCCCGTTCGAAGCGATATCCGCCAGCAGGAGGGCGTGGTTGACGATCACCAGGTGCGCCGATTCAGCTGCCTTTCGCGCGCGCATTAGAAAGCACTGGCCGTCCCGTACGAAACGGTTCTGGCGTGTGAGGCAGTCCGTGTCCTGGGCGGAGAAGCGTTGCCATGTTGCCCAGTCCGCCTGATCCAGGCTCAACTCGGCGCGATCCCCGGTCTCGGTCTCGGGCAACCAGAGGAGCATAGCCGCGCCAAGATGGGCGAAGTCGGGGTCCCCCAGGCCGGCCGCGTAGCTCGCCACAAACCGCTGCATGCAGAGGTAGTTGGCCCGGCCCTTGAGCAATGTCGCTCGCAGCTCGGACTCCCGGGCGACGACTCCCGAGGCCGCCAGCATGCGCTGCAAGGCCGGGACATCCTTCCTCAGGATCTGCTCCTGCAGGTTGATGGTGTTCGTGGAAATGACGACCCGCTCGCCGTTGCGGAGCGCATTTATGGCAGCCGGGATCAGGTACGCGAGCGACTTCCCCACACCCGTGCCGGCCTCAATCAGCCAATGGCCGCCGTTCGCGAATGCCTTGCGCACAGCTTCGGCCATCTGCACCTGCTCGCCCCGCTCCTCGAATCGATCCATGATGCGGGCCGCAGCGGCGAAGACCGCCTGCACATCCGCCTCGCAGACGGCGTTGCGAGGCTCGCACCGGGCCAATGCCGGCGCGGCAGGGACCGCCCGGACGACCGGCAGCATCCGCTCGGTGGTGGCGGTCGAACCCCACTCGTCGCCGGCGACGAGTTCGGCAAGCACCAGGTCGTGCATCGAGATCAGCCGGGCCAGTTGGCGACGCTGTTCGGCAGGGATATCGCGAGCCCGGCGCAGCAAGGCGACAAACACAGCCGCAGTCGTCCGCGCGTCGGGCAGCGCGCGGTGGTGCTCGCCCGCCTGCACCCCGAGGGCTAGGGCGAGGTCCATGAGACCGCGCCCCTGCCTGGCAGGCAAGATGATCCGGGAGAGAGCGGCGGTATCGGCTGCACCGGAGTCAAAGACGATCCCTTCGCGCCGAAGATAGCCGAGATCGAAGCCGATGTTCTGGCCGACTACGATGGACGACCCCACGAAGCCTCGGAGATCGTCAGCCACAGCGGGAAGCCGCGGCGCTGTCCGAACGGACGCGTTCGAGATCCCGGTAAGCTTCTCTATGAAGAACGGGATCTCACGGCCCGGGTTCACGAGGGTCTCGTAAACCTCGATCTCCTCCCCGTCCTCGTCAAATCGCACCGCGCCGATCTCGGTGATGCGGTCGCGTTCGGGGTCCAGACCGGTCGTCTCCAGGTCGAGGGCGACGAAGCTCCGTCTCAACGTCCGAACATCCGTGCGATCACGGCCCCAGTCTACGAAGCCGTCGCTCGCTGCGCGAGCCCGATACCTGTCGGCGACCGGGCCGCTCGGCGCGGGGAACGTCGCGGCCCGGTCGCCCCTAGCACGCCCATCGCCTTGGAACGGTTCACTCCCTGCGCGTAGAATCGGCGCAAAGACCGTCGCTACGATGCAGTGGAGGTTGGGCCCTTGAAAGTCTATGCCACCGAGGACATTCGGAATGTTGTCCTCATGGGTCATGGGAGCGTGGGAAAGACCACGCTCGGAGAAGCCGCCCTGTTCGTGAGCGGTGCCATCACGCGGATGGGAAGCGTCGAAGAGCAGAACACGGTCAGCGACTACGATGACGACGAGCACCGCCGCAAGTTCAGCCTCAATCTCGCCATCCTCCCGGTCGAATGGGAGGGCAAGAAGATCAACCTCATCGACACGCCCGGGTATGCGGACTTCGTTTCGGAAGTCATCTGCGGTGCCCATGCGGCCGACATGGCACTCGTAGTCGTCGACGCCGTTTCCGGGCCTGAAGTCGGGACGGACCGCGCCTGGCAGATCGCCGAACGGCTGCAGTTGCCACGCATGATCGCCGTGAACCGGATGGACCGCGAAAACGCCAACTACGGCACCGTACTCGCCGCCATGCAGCAGCGCTGGGGTCCGAAGGTGGCCCCCTTGCAGCTCCCCATCGGAGCCCACGATTCCTTCAGGGGTGTCGTCGATCTGCTCTACATGAAGGCCTACATGGGCGACAAGGCGGAGGAGGCCGAGGTGCCGTCTGACCTGAAGGAGCAGGCGGACGAACTGCGGAGCAAGCTCATCGAGGCAATCGTCGAGACCGACGAAGACCTCATGACCAAGTACTTCGCCGACGAGGAGCTGACACCCGAGGAGCTGGCCAGGACGCTCCACGGCGGCCTCGACCATGGGCTGATCGTCCCCGTGGTCTGCTCCGCGGCAGCTCGCCAGATCGGCGTTCGCCAGTTGCTTCACACCATTGGCGCGAGTGGACCTTCGCCCGCGGACCGCGACGCGATCGCCGCTGGAGACGCGCAGCTCATCGCGAAGAGCGACTCACCCCCGGCAGTGCTCGTCTTCAAGACAGCCGCCGACCCGTACGTCGGGAAGCTCACCTACCTGCGTGTGATCAGCGGGACAGTCGCCTCGGACAGCCACCTGTGGAACGCCAACAAGGGCGCCGACGAACGCCTGGGCACGCTCTACATCCAGCGCGGGAAAGAGCAGGACGCGATCGCCAAGCTCGCGGCCGGCGATATCGGCGCGGTTGCCAAACTGGCACAGACGGCGACGGGCGACACGCTCTGCAGCAAGGAGAATCAGTTCACTCTACCAGCGATCGCCTTCCCCAACCCGGTTCACAGCATGGCCGTCCGTCCCGCCTCAAAGGCCTCGGTCGACAAGCTCGGACCGAGCCTTCAGCGTTTGGTGGAAGAAGACCCGGGCCTCCGGCTCAGCCGCGACCCGAGCACCAGCGAAGTCATCCTTTCGGGCCTGGGCGACGCCCACCTGGATGTGACCATCGAGCGGCTCAAGCGGAAGTTCAACGTCGACGTCGAGCTGAGCCTGCCACGCGTCCCCTATCGCGAAACAGTGGGCAAGAAGTCCACGGCTGACTACACGCACAAGAAGCAGACCGGCGGACATGGGCAGTACGCGCGCGTCGCGATCGAAGTCAACCCCTTGCCGCGCGGCTCCGGGCTGCAATTCGCCGACCGCGTCGTCGGTGGTTCGGTCCCGAAGGAGTTCATCCCGGCCGTGGAAAAGGGCGTCGTGGAGACCGCGCGCGAAGGCGCCTTCGCCGGGTACGAACTGACCGATTGCCAGGTCGTGCTGTTCGACGGCAAGCACCACCCCGTCGACTCAAGCGAAATGTCGTTCAAGCTGGCCGCTTCCCAGGCGTTGAAGGAAGCCGTGGCCGGCGCCGCCAGCACCCTGCTCGAACCGATCATGGTGATCAGGGTGCACGCGCCCGAAGCGAACGCGGGCGACATCGTCAGCGATCTGAACACCAAGCGCGCGAAAATCCACGGCATCAATCCCGATGGGGCGATGAGCATGGTCGAGGCGGAAGTGCCGCTCTCGGAAGTGCAGCGGTACGCCTCCGACCTGCGCTCGATCACGCAGGGGCGCGGCTTGTTTGAACTGGAGTTCGACCACTACGGCGAAGTACCCGGAAATGTCGCCCAGAAGGTTATCGCCGAGCACAAGAAGGCGGTCGAAGAGGCCCGCGCCGGGCACCCGTAGGCGTCTGCCCTTGCATCGGTCAGCGCCGCGCCAGCGTCCAAGGGGCGAGGGCCCACGGGTCCCCGTCGACTCTTCGCTCCACGACAATGCGCCAGTGGAAGAAGAACCCGTGCTTCTAGTCCGCGACGTCACTCTGTCTGACGGCGACGTCCGCCTGCGCCCGATGACCGAGGACGAC
>CAZCDK010000199.1:0-511 GCA_964497285.1 uncultured Anaerolineaceae bacterium
CCGCCAAATACGGCGTGGGCGCTGAGCACCGCGTGCTGCTCTTCGCCATGGGCGTCGCCAGCGGCGTGTCCCCCGTGCTCATGGCCATGAGCATGGCGCTTCCCGCCGCGGTCGGCAGTACCATCCTGATGGGGTCATCACAGGCAGTGTTCATGGCACTGAGCGCCGTCTTCCTCCAGGAGGTGGTGCCCGATGCCGTCCGCGGCCGCGTGATGAGCCTCTACCTGATGTCCGCGGGCGGCATCATGGCCATGGCCAACCTCGGTTTCGGCACGCTCGCCGATCGTTGGGGCGCCCCCTCTCTGTTCCTCTGGCCGGGCCTCGCGTTCATTGCCATCATCGGGCTGAGCGCCCTGGCCGGCCCGCACCTGCGGCGTCTCTACCTGACCGGCGCCATCCTGCCCGCGCACGGATGAGCCAGCGAAACCCGCCAATCGAGACCCCTCCACCACACCTGTCGTCATCGCGGTCCCGGGGCCAAACGACGGCAACGTCCCCCGCCTGCTCGCCC
>CAZCDK010000199.1:538-5159 GCA_964497285.1 uncultured Anaerolineaceae bacterium
ATAGGCAGTCTCATAATGGTTAATCTCCACTGGAGGGCCTTCGATGCTCATCGAACGTCTCACGTTTCACGCCAAGTACGGTCAGGGCGACGCTCTTGTCGCCGTCGTTCGCGACTTTGCCCGCAAGTATGCTTCGGAAGTCAACGGCAACGGCCTCCGGCTTTGCACCGACCAGACAGGGAAGATGTTTACGCTCGTCTGGGACACCGAGCATCCGGATCTGAAGTCCTACGCCGACTTCGAAGAGAAGTCGCAGTCGCTGTTCGGTCGGGAAGACTGGCAGGCCTGGTTCGCGAAGATGCAGCCCCTGGTCGAAAACGGGGAGCGCCAACTGCTCAACGTGGTCGACCTTTAGCACTCGCCGGCGCCGGCCGGTTCCCCCGGGATCCAGTTCCGGCCGAGACTCCCTGGCTTGGCATGGCAGCGTGATCTGGCCGCTGGAAGATTCTCGGTCTACGGGAGTCGTCTCGCTGTGGGTAAGAGGGTCTTCGGGCCTTCACAGCGAACATGTGTTCTGGTAGGCTGGACCCCAGCTTCCCCGGAGGGCCCGCTTTGAAGGTCAATCAGCTCATTCTCAACATCACCAGTGAGCAGCCTCAGGCGCTCACGCGGTTCTATCGCGAGGTCGTCGCGCTGCCTCAGGTTCCCAATATGGGCGAAAGCGCCTTCGACATGAACGGCTCGGTCTTCATCATCGGCGGCCATAGCGAGGTTCACGGCGCAACGAAGGAACCGGCGCGCGTCCTCATCAACTTCATGGTCGACGACCTGGCGGCCGAACAGGCGCGGCTCGAGGGCGAGGGCGTGAGGTTCATCCGCACCGGCGGGCGCGAAGAATGGGGCGGCGGGATCTCGACGTTCCTTGACCCGGACGGCAACTACTGCCAATTGATCGAATTCAAGGGCCCCTAGAGACCGTAACCAGATTCGCGGAGCTTCCGCCAGATCTCGCCGCTGCTCGCGTACCGCTCCATCAGGTACCGGTACACCGGGGGGTTACGGAGCAGCAGCTCCATGCATTCCTGGGCCAGGTAGCGGTCGATCACGACCGGGTGCTCGTCCGGATTCACCGTGTCGATCGCAAGTCCTTCTTCGAAGCCCCCGGGCGGAGCCGGCAACCCCGCCACCTGCTCCGCCACGATCCCCTTCGCCGTGAGCCCGATGACCGCTGCGCGAAGCGTCGCCCGGAAGCCGGTCGTTACCGCCAGGCCGTCCGCATCGAGGTGCGCTCCACGAGCGGCACCCGTCTTGAGCGCATGCGCGACGGCGGTCACGTGGTCCACGCGGAATTCGTCGCTCCCGGCTTCGCGTGACGGTGGCAGCCCGACGCAAAGAACGCCAAGGAGCGTCACCTCGATCTCGTCCAGGTCTTCGGGTCGGCAAAGCATCAGAACGGCAGTCCCTTGAACGCGGGCGTCGGCGTCGGAGTCCCCCAGAACGCCGTGTCCACCTGCGAGTCGCCCGCGTGGATCAGCCACAGGAGAGCGAGCAGTGCCACCGTCAGCACCACTCCAACTCCGCCCAGCAGGAACGCCCGGCCACTGACAAGACGCCGATCTTGCTCCGGCTCCAACTCCATGGATTCAGTATGGGAGGTTGTCCACGAAGAATCCCGGCTTCGAGGCGTCTTTCAGAACTGCGGCGGCCGCTTCCCCACGAGCGCCTTCACCCCTTCGCGGTACTCGGGCTCGGTGGTCATTCGCTCCAGCAGCGCCTCCGAGTCCCGAACAGAAGCGCCGACGTCGCGATGCAGGTCCGAGTAGACCTGGCGCTTGGTTTCGCGCATCGACGATGGCGAGACCGTTGTCGCGAGATTGCGCGCGTACGCGTAGGTTCGCGGCAGGAGTTCCTCGGGCGGGAACACCCCATTCAGAAGCCCCATCTTCTCCGCTTCTTCCGCCAGGACCACGCGGCTCGACAGCAGCATGTCGTTGGCGTGCGTCAGCCCCACGATGCGCGGCAGCAGCCACGACAGCCCGTACTCCGCCGGCAGTCCGAGTTTCGCGTGCGCCGTCGTCAGCTTCGCCCCCGCCGCCGCGAAACGGAGGTCCGCGTAACACGCCAGCGCTAGCCCGACTCCCGCGGCAGGCCCGTTGATTGCGGCGATCACCGGTTTCGCGAGCCCGAAGTGGAAGGCGAAGTTTTCGTCGAACTCGGGCCGCACGCCGTAGCCCGGCTTCGCCAACTCCTCCCGAATGCCAGGGTCGTACCCGCCCTTCTCGATGTGCCCTTCAAGTGCCGCCGAATCCGCCCCCGCGCAGAACCCGCGCCCTGCCCCCGTCACCACGATCACCCGCACCTCGGGGTCGCTCTCAGCCTGTGCAAGGCACCAGCGATACTCGGTGTGCATGCGGCCAGTCCACGCGTTCAGACGTTGCGGTCGGTTGAGCGTCACCGTCGCCACCCGCTCCGCGACCTCGTAGATGATCGTCTTCAGTTCCATCGCCCCATTTTGCGCCTGTCCTGTCCGGCGTCGCTATCGTGCCTCGCCGTTCACCACCACCCAGCGCGCTTCAGCCGTGCTCAGCTCCTGCCGCTGGCCGTCCAGCAGTGCTCCGCGCACGAAGATGCTCCGCCCCTCCTGTCGTACGAGTTCGCCCCGGGCAACGATCGGCGCCCCGATCGGGGCCGGCCGCCGGTACTTCACCGCAATCTCCGCGGTCACGATCCGCCGCGCCTGGCCGTCGTCGAAGGCGAGGTGGACCGCCTTGCCCATCACCTCGTCCAGGATCGTGGCCTGGATGCCGCCGTGGACCACCGCGGGCGCGCCGCACAGGTGTTGGGGCACGACGCAATCCGCTTCCACTTCGCCCTCTCCTGTTCGCCGGAATTGCAGCCGCAACCCCTCCCGGTTCTCGGGTCCGCAGCCGAAGCAGGTCTCATCGTCGGGGTAGATGGGCGCCCGCCATTCAGCCACGGATCTCGGCCTCGGCCACGATGGCATCCCCACACTCCGACGGACTGCAACAGGCCTGCTGGCAGAACTCCACCAGCCACCCGATCACCCCTGGGTCAAGGCAGTAGCACGGGTCCCCGTCGATCGTCCCCCGGATGATCCCCGCTTCCTTCAGTACCTTGAGGTGCTGCGACACCGTCGACTGCGCCAGCGGCAGCACGTCGACCAGGTCGCCGGTGACGCACGCCCGGCGTCGCGCGAGCTCTGTCACGATGCGAATTCGGGCCGGGTTCCCCAGCGCGCGGAACACGGCCGCGGCGCGCTCCTCTTCGGTTGTGAGACCTTCAATCGTCTTCATCAGCAACTCGTGACAGGTCACCGGATCTCGCCCTCCGGGGCCTCCTCTCACAGAATATCGGGAATTTGCGATAGATTGCCAGTCCGGGGGTTGACAGGCCCCAACCCGGTATCGTAATTTACCGATGAACATTACATCGTCTTTTTACGATATCATTGGAGGAAGCCATGACCGCACCCACCAACGACTAGATCCGCGAGTCCGTCTCCCAGCGCTACGCCGAGCGCGTGCGCCCCACCCTGGCCCGCGCCGAAGAGGAGATCCCGCTCGTCCAGGCCGCCAGTTGTTGCCCGGCCCCCGAACCGGCCGCGGCCTCGTGTTGCGGCGACACCGGCAGCGACGTCGAGATCACAAACATCGCCAAGCTCTACGCCCAGGGCGAGGTCGCCGACCTGCCCAGCACCGTCACCGACGTCGCCTTCGGTTGCGGCAACCCCACCGCTATCGCCGCCCTCAAGCCCGGCCAGACCGTCCTCGACCTCGGCTCCGGCGGCGGCATCGACTGCTTCCTCGCCGCCAAGATGGTTGGCCCCGCCGGCAAGGTCTACGGCGTCGACATGACCCCCGAGATGATCGCCCTCGCCAACCGCAACGCCGTCAAGGTGGGCTCAACCAACGTCGAGTTCCGTTTCGGCCAGATCGAGAACCTCCCCATCGACTCCGATACCGTCGACGTCATCATCTCCAACTGCGTCATCAACCTCTCCCCCGACAAGGACGCCGTCTTCCGCGAAGCCTTCCGCGTGCTCAGGCCCGGCGGCCGCCTCCAGGTCTCCGACATTGTCTGGAAGAAGCCCGTGCCCGAAGCCGTGAAGGGCGACATGGAGGCGTGGGCAGGCTGCATCGCCGGCGCCCTCCTCGAAACCGACTACCTCGCCAAGATCCGCGCCGCCGGCTTCTCCGACGTCACATCCGACGCCACGGAATACCCCGACGGCCGCGGCATCGCCTCCGCCGCCGTCGTCGCCGTCAAGCCCCAGACGCAGACCTCGGGCGGCTGCTGCTAACCGTCCCCCAACCACACGTTCCCCGAAGGGCGCGCGCCGCAAGGCTCGCGCCCTTCCCGTTGCCAGATTGAAACCATCGACCGGTTGACAGCGTCTGTATCCTTAACAGCGTCCCCAGGACTGGAGCGGTCCCGATGGATCGATGGTTTCGGTTGAGTCTTGTTGCCTTCGACGCATTCGTCCTTGCCTCGCTGGCAGGCACGGGCCGTGTCCTGGCCCAACAGAGCCCCCGCACGGTGGTCGCCGTCACCTCTGAGCTTCGGGGCTACGGCGAACGAACCGGCGACGGGTTCCTGGACATCTTCGCCGACGGGAAGCTTTGCGGTCGGCTGACCTTTGCCGACCCCGCAGCACGGCCGG
>CAZCDK010000200.1:0-5125 GCA_964497285.1 uncultured Anaerolineaceae bacterium
AACGCGCTACAGCGGCCCGCGCGCCTTACCCCCCCCGCAAGGTGAGTGCCAGTCGTGCCTCAGCCCCGGTGTTGGTGCCCATGTGGACCCCTTTCTGATGTGCCGGCCGGTTGTTCGGCTTCACTCGCAGGCTACACCCGTGCAAGACCCGGGATCAACAGCTCGGGGGAGCCGGGGTGCGCGCGCGGAACACGGGGAGCCGCATTTCCTCGTTCCGTTCGCCCTGAGCCGCCGAGCGTAGCGAGGCAAGTCGAAGGCATGTCCTGAGCTTGTCGAAGGGGCGGGAGAACTGGCTCTGCGAGCCGTGCTTCGACTCGGAGGCTCGCAAGCTCGCCTCCGGCTCAGCACGAGGTGTAGCATGGGGCCGTGAATCAGAAGGACGTGCCGTCGCTGGGCGAGATCCTCGAGCTTCTGGAGAGCCGATACGGAGATCTCTCGCTTGACGAGTTGAGGACACTCGCGAGGGAAGACGGTCTCGGCGAGGTTCTCGACGAGGTCGAGGGGCTGCTCGAGGTGCACCCGGAGTTGCTGGCCGCCTACGCTGCCGGCTTCCCCGGTGACCCCGACCAGGACGGAATCGATGTGATGCCGCCAGCACCGCGCCCGGAGACGCTGAAGGTCGAGCTGGATGGTGAGATCTTCTTCGACCAGAAGGAGTGTCTGAAGACGTGCGCGGGCAACTGCTGCAAGAGCATGAACTACCTGATGATCAGTCTTCCGGATATCTGCCGGATCGTGTCATCGCCTGCTGCAAGGCGGTTCGGAGTTCAGTCGACCGACGATCTTTTCCGTCGGGAGCCTCCGCTCGTGCACCTGTTCTTCAACGAAGAGTACGGTCTCTACTTGCCCTACATCCGGTTCGTCCCCATGGGCGCTGACGCATGCACGCGACCGGAAGACGCGCCGGGGAGTGTCTGCCCGTTCTTGGCGCCGATCGAAGAGGTGGGTGCGTACCATCGGAAGGCGGTGCCGGAGTGGGCAGGCAAGCAGGCGCACGGGTGCCTGCTCTTGCGGCACAAGCCGAAGATCTGTCGGCTGTCCCCCGTGGGCAAGTCCGCCGGGCTGGTAACGGGCAGAGTCGTGTACGAGTACCGTCCTCCTTCGCGCGACTGCCCGGCCTGCGAGGCACGGGTTTCGATCCGGCTCGCTGACTACCTGGCCGCGGCCGTGTTGCCTGGGGAAGACAAGCTCGATGCCAGCTTCCACCGCATCCTGATGGCCGAAAGGCGGCCGCTCGGTCAGGACGACAGCCGCCGGTACAACGAGATCATGAAGCAGCTTTACAACATCGACGGACTTCTGGCTCGGTACGACGCGGATCAGTCGCAAAGGCACACCATTGCAGCGCTCATCGACCTCGCGTTCGAGGCGTCGCGCGGCAACTTCGTTCCATATGATGACCTCCTACAGGCCCTGAGCCGGGCCCGCAACGGGCGCTGATACTGCCCGGTGACCGTGAGTGCCTACACCGACCTGGAGATCGATGCCCTGCTGCAAGGCGCCCGGCTCGACCGGGGCCATCCGGCGCCTCCCTCAATCGGCTCCCGCGGATGCCGATGAGGGGCTGAGGACCTCGCGGCTGGCCGGCCAGCCACGGCTCTCTCGAGTCAGGCCGCTCGGGCCTGGTCTGCCGTGACGGGTTGCCGCGGCAGCGCGAAACGGCGGGGAGCGATGCTATACAGAGCGAACGGAACGAGAGAAGGCAGCTTCCCATCTCTTCGCGTCGCTCCCCCCCGCGTTTAGCCGCCCGTGCCGGCCGGAGATGAGTGAGATGCTCATGGAACTGGCCATCGGTGATGCGTACGGGGCTGCCTTCGAGTACGCCGACGCGATGGTGGCGCAGCACAACGACCTGTCCGGGTACAAGGCCCATCCCGGTCACCACGACACGCAGCCCGGCGAGTACACGGACGATACTCAACTGAGTGTCGCGATCGCCGAGGCCATCGTCTCGGAAAAGCCCTGGACGCCGCAGACCATCGCCGAGAGCTTCTTGGAGGCTTACCGGCGCGATCCGCGGACGGGCTACTCGCGGCGGACGTTGGCCTTGCTCCGGTCGTCGCAAGACGGACAGTCGTTGCTGGCTCAGGTGATCCCGCTCAGCGACAAGAGCGGCGCGGCGATGCGCGCCGGGCCGATCGGCGTCTTCGGGTCCATCGCTGAGGTGCTGGAGAAGTCGACGCTTCAGGCGCGCCTCACGCACGACACGCCGGACGGCATCGCGGCTGCGTGCGCCGCCTCGCTGATGACGCACTACTTCTTGTACGAACTGGGCCCGCGCAGCGGGCTGGGGCGCTTCCTCGAGCGATGGGTGCCACGACACCGATGGAGCGAACCGTGGTGGGGCAAGGTGTACTCGAAGGGGTGGATGGCCGTTCGCGCCGCCGTGACCGCCCTCGTGCGCAACGACTCGCTCGGCGCGGTCCTGAAGGACTGCGTGGCGTTCACCGGCGACACCGATACCGTGGCCACCATCGCGCTGGCAGCCGGCTCCTGCAGCCGCGAGCTCCGCCAGGACTTGCCGGTCTGCCTGGTGGAGGGGCTGGAGAATCGCGCTTACGGCCGCGACTATCTGCTGGCGCTGGACCGGCGCCTGCTTGCCCGGGTCGTACCCGGGGCGGCTCCCGCGTCGCCGGAACCCACCGAGGTCCCGGTTGTCGCCGGCCCGATGCCGGGACCGACGGCCCAGGCTCGGGAACGCGCCGCCTGGCTCGAGCGGCACGCCATCCGCCTGGGACCGCCCGACTCCGAGGAAGATGACGACCTGGAGCCGTTGCACCGTGTGCTGGAGGGCCGGCGCATCGTGCTGCTCGGCGAGGCAACTCATGGCGACGGCACGACTTTCGCTGCCAAGGTCCGGCTCGTGAAGCACCTCCACCTGAAGCTGGGGTTTGGCGTCCTGGCCTTCGAGAGCGGCTTCTACGACTGCGACGCGGGCTGGGAGCTGTTCCGCGAGCCGGGCGTCGAGCCCCACGAAGCCGCCCTGGCGTGCATCTTCGATACCTGGCGCGATGCGGTCGAGCTCCAGCCCTTGTTCCTCCACCTGGCGCGGCATTCGCGCTCCGAGCACCCTTTGGAGTTGTGTGGGTTCGACTGTCAGTCCAGCGGCTACGCGTCCGGGAGACACCTGGCCTCGGAGCTGGCGGCGTTCCTCGCCCAGGAGCCTTCGGTGCTGGACGAAGCCTCGATGACTCTCTTGCGCCGCGTTATCGAGCGCCACGTGTCGCCCGGCGGCGGCCCTGCAAGGGCGCCCGGCTTTGCGCTCGAGGAGGAGGCCCTCGAGCGGGCACTCGAGGGTCTGCAGAAGAACTCCGGCGGCCGCACCCCTGCACTGCTTGCCCTGTGGAGGCAGCGTCTTCGCAGCCTCCGCGCCGATCACCGCTGCGACTTCGCCACGAAGTATCCGGATGCCGGGGAGGACGCCGCACGGCTGCGCAGCCTTCAGATGGGCGAGAATCTGGCATGGCTGGTCCGCAATCGGTACGCCGACCGCAAGGTCATCGTCTGGGCCCACACCGGCCACTTCGGAAGGCGGGGGGACACCTTGCTCAACGCGAAGGGCGAGGTGGCCCATCCCCGGTCGCGCGGTCTGGGCGACGTCATCTTCGAGACCTTCGGCGAGGACTGCTACGCAATCGGGTTCACAGCCCTCGAGGGAGAGTACCGGCGAGTCAATCGCAAGAGAGGCCGCTACCTACGGATGCCGGCGGACGGCAGCCTGGAGGCGCTTCTGGGCTTGACGGAGTTCCAGGAAGCCCTGCTCGACTTGCGCCACTTGCCGCCCGGTGGCGAGTGGCTGGACGAGCCGCTGGTGGCGCGGCCGCTGGCTTACTGCAACCACCAAGCTGTCTGGCCCCGGGTCCTTGACGCCATGTACTACTCGAGGCTGATGCGCCCGGCAACGAAGCTCGCGTGAATCCGGCTGCCGCCACCGCCGGCGCGCTCGCCGATTGCGTCCGCCGGCTGGCCGGCCTCCTCGCGGGCGTCGAGGGCGCGCGCACCGGCGGCCCCAGGGCTGGATCCTGGATGGCCATTACCGAACCGGGGTAGGCCTCGTTGCTGGAACGCAGGCCCAGGAAGTCCTTGGCCTGTTCCGGTGTCCCGGCCTTCAATGCCTCCGACCTGGGGGTGCGCTGCGCCCTTAGCGAGTGACGCCGCGGTGCGCTATACTCGACCGGTGAGGCAGATGAACGCCCGAGAAGTCCTCTCGAGACTGCTTCGGGAAGGTTGGATGGAAGTGAGGCAAACGGGTTCGCACAAGCACCTTCGGCATCCGGAGCTTGCGGGGTTGATCACCCTGCCCGTCCACGGAAGTCGGGACCTTGCTCCCAGAGTCCTGAAGAACATCGCGGCCCGCGCCGGCTGGAAGGACCTCGCGTGAGATATGCCATCATGCTGTACCCGTCGGAGGACGGGGGTTACACGGTCGAGGTGCCCGACTTGCCGGTGTGCTTCTCCGAGGGGGCGACCTTCGAGGAGGCCGTCCGGAACGTGAGGGAGGCTGCGGCAGGACACGTGGCCTGCTTGCGCGAGCACGGCGACCCGATCCCGCTGCCGACCCGCAAGTTCGAGGTCGTCGTGGACGACGGCGGCATCCTGGCTTTCGTCGACGTTGCCGACAGGGCGGCCTGAGCAACAGCCGGGGAAAGCACGGCAGGCGCTGGCCGCGTGCCAGTCGGAGAGCGACGGGCATTCCATTCATCCATGAAGACTCGACTTGACGCCACGAGGGCGCGCGCACCGGCGGCGGCGGCCCTGGGGCTGGATCTGGGCTCGGTCATGCTCAAGGGGACCGTGCTCGATCGGCTGGGCCGCGTCGCCCGCCAGCAGACGATGCCGGTCGAGGGCGCGCTTGCCGACTGCGTCCGCCGGCTGGCGTCCGGCCTCCTCGAGGGCGTCGAGGGACGCGTGCGCCTGGGCGTGACCGGATGCGGCAAGAGAGCCTTCGCCGGTCTCGCGGCCGCCGTCCTCGAGAACGACCTCGTCTCCACGGCCCGCGCCGTCGCCAGGGCCTTTCCGGCCGCCGCCGGCATCATCGAGATGGGGGGCCACCAGTCGAAGTGGATGAAGCTGGGGCCAGGAGGCGAACTGGAATCGTTCTCGCTCAACGACCAGTGCGCGGCGG
>CAZCDK010000201.1:0-5084 GCA_964497285.1 uncultured Anaerolineaceae bacterium
CCGGGTGACGCTCGGGAAGACGCCTATGCCCTGCTCGTACGCCGCAAGGTTGAAGGCATCACTTGCCATGCCCATCATTCGCGCCATGCGGCCACTGCGCTGGATGCCAACGACCGGTGTGCCGGTCTCCTCCTGCAACCGCCGCATCTGCCGCGCTGCCTGCTTCGAGGCCTCGACCATCGCGGCCGACACTTCTTCGCTGACAGGCTGGCCTGAGGGCGAGGGGCGCTGCGACTGCGCCGCCATGCGCGCACGCATCCCGCTCATCATGGGGCCCATGAAGACAACGTCGATCCCTTCGGCCGTGGCCACGATTCGCAGCATTTCGTCTATGTGGTCGTCGTCAGGCATGGCGTCGATGGGGTTGTTGACGCTGCTCCCGGCCACGGGGATGAACTCGCGCATGCGTTCGACCGCAGCGCGGGGCATTCGAGGGACTGTCAGACCCTCCCGGTCGATGGCGTCGGCGGACAGGACCGCGAAGCCGCCTCCACCGCCACCGATCAGTGCCACGCCCCTCCCCGTGATGCGACGCGTGTTGGTGGAGGCCGCGACAACGAGATCCTGCAGGTCTTCCATGGTCTCCGCACGTACGGCGCCCGTTTGGCGGCAAACGGCGTCGAAGATCTCGCTCGACCCGGCCAGCGACCCGGTGTGCGAGTGCGCAGCTCGCGATCCAGACTGGGTGAGTCCGCCCTTGAGGACGATTGTCCGCTTCACTCGTGCGCATCGTTGGAGCGCCTCGAAAAACTTCCTGCCGTCCTGGACGCCCTCGATGTAGGCGGCGACAACCTCCGTCTCGGGGTCGGTGGCGGCGTAGTCGAGGAAGTCATGCGCGCGCAGGTCGGCGCCGTTTCCGTAGGAGATGGCCTTTGAGAACCGGATCCCGCGTCCGGCCAGCTCTCCGACGATTTCGCCTGCGTTTGCGCCCGACTGAGAAAGCAAGAGCACATTCCCGGGCTCCATCGGGAAGCCGTTCATGAACGCCAGCCGGCTCGACGGCACGTACAGGCCCATGCAATTGGGCCCGATGGCCCGGATGCCAGCCGCCTGTAGTTTCGCGATCGTGTCGCGCTCCGTTGCCGCCATCAGTTCGTCACCGGTCTCTGAGAACCCGGCCGTGAACAGGTGGATCGAGCGCACGCCCTTGGCGATGCACTGGTCGGCGAGCTCCGGGACGGCGCGCGCGGGGACCATCGAGATGACGTGGTCGACAGGGTCGGGCGTGTCCAGAAGTGTCGGGTAGCAGCGAACGCCGTCGATATCGTTGATTTTCGGGTTCACGGGGTAGAGTCCGCCGACTTCAGGAAACCCGGCTTCCAGGAGCGACTGGTAGAAGCCGCCCATAAAGCCGCGCTGCTGGGAGGAAACGCCGACGACCGCAACGGCGCGTGGGTGGAATATGGCATCCAGTGGGTGTTTGCTCATCGGTACCTGTCTGGCTCGGCGCCGACCGGAACCGGTCGCCGGCATCGTGTTTTCCGGGAATTCTAGCCGGGTGGTCCGCTACGAACAGGCGGCGGGGTGCCCCGAGCTTCGCACGGCTGCCCCGGGGCCGACGACAAACGCGATGCCACCTCCAGGCTGCCCAAACCCGCGGTCCCGTTGCATCGTGGGTCGAGTGAAGCCGTCAGCGTTCGCAGCGCGACGCGCTCCCGCCGACCTCGTAGGCGCGGCGAGTCCGGCGGCGGATCAGGGCCGCTGCCACCAGCAGCACTGCTTCGCCTTGCGTCCGCTGCCGCACGGGCAGGGGTCGTTGCGCCCGATGCCAGCCCAGCGGGCCGTTGCCTCGGTCCGCAACTGAGCCATCACGTAGCCGGGCGAAGCGCCAGCCCGCAGCCCGTCGATCGCCTGGCGCAGCGGCTGCTCGGCGTACGCGAAGAACGTTCGCAGGCCGTCGCAGAGGTAGTTGAGGCCCGGCTCCCCGTCATCGTCGAGCGCGAACCGGTCTTTGGGACAGCCACCGTTGCAGACATCAAGCCACCGGCAGGACCGGCAGCGGACGGGGAGACCGCCCTGCTTGGCGTTGCCAAACGCACGTTGCCGGGGCGCATCGACAAGGGCGCCCAGGTGCGACTCGTGAATCGTCCCCCGCCGGTAGTCGCGAGCGACGAAGTGGTCGCAGGCGTAGACCGCGCCATCGTGCTCGACCACTAGCACCCGTCCGCAGGTCGGAGCCATCCAGCATACGTTGGCGGCTCCTCCGGACCAGACGAGCGACATCTCCGCGAAGAGCTGGACGTTATGCTTGCGGAGGTCGTTGCGCACCCATCGGTCGAACACCTCGCAGAGGAACCGGCCGTAAGCCTCCGGGCTCACCGAATCCGGGGTGACGGCCCCATCCTGCCCCCGGCGAACGATCGGGATGAACTGCACCCAGCCGGTGCCGAGGTCTCTCAGGCCTCGGTAGATGTCGACCGGCTCCCTGGCGATGTCCGAGGTCACGGTGCAGAGCAGGTCGGGCTGGACACCAAGGGCCTGCAATCGGCGCACAGCCGCCACGGCAGCGTCGAAGCTTCCGCGTCCGCTCCGATCCCGGCGGACGGAGTCGTGGAGCCAGCGCGTGCCGTCGACGCTCAGGCCGACATCGAAGCGCTCCTCGGCGAGAAACGCGCACCACTCGTCGTCGAGCAGGGTGCCGTTCGTCTGGAGGTTGTTCCAGCAGGTCCAGCCGTCGGGGAGGTAGCGGCGCTGGAGCTCAACCGCCCGGTGGTAGAAGTCAATCCCGGCGAGGGCCGGCTCGCCGCCGTGCCACACAAACTGCACGACGGGACCCGGGCTCGCTTCGATGTAGGTGCGCACGAACGTTTCGAGCACGTCATCGGGCATGCGGAACTGGTGCGGACGGGGATAAAGGGCTTCGGTGCCGAGGTAGTAGCAGTAGGTGCAGTCGAGGTTGCACAGCGGTCCGACGGGCTTTGCCATCACCACGAACGGTTCAGTAGGACGTGGAACGCGGTTGCCTGGCTCGCCCATCGCGTCTCCCCTCCCCTCTTGCGGGGCCCCATTCTCGCAGAGATCCGCACTCGATGACCTGCTCGCCCGGCACACAGGACTCCTGTCAGGTGGAGTGCGCGCCCGTCGGGTGTGCAACTCTGCGTTCGCCCGTGCATAATCGCTCGGATCTCTTCTTCCAGCGTGGTAACGGAACGTGTACGAAACGAACATGTACGAAGGAATGCTCGCCGAGACGACGACAGTCGTCGGCTTCGGCGGGACGCCGATCAACGCCTACTTCGCCCGGCCGCTCGGTCCGGGCCCGTTCCCTGGCGTGGTGCTGATGCACCACATGCCGGGCTGGGACGAGTGGTACAAGGAGGCGACCCGCAAATTCGCCCACCACGGCTACCTGGCCATCTGCCCCGACCTCTACCAGCGGTCGGGTTTCGGCACGCCGGAAGAGATGGCCGGGCGGGTTCGCGCTGAGGGCGGAGTTCCCGACGTCCAGGTTGTGGGCGATGCCGTTGCCAGCCAGCGGTTTCTCCGGTCTCTGCCGCATTCCAACGGGAAGGTCGGGATCATGGGGACGTGTTCGGGGGGGAGGCATGCGTACCTCGCCGCATGCACATCAGGGGGCTGGGACGCGGTGGCCGACCTGTGGGGCGGGGGCGTCGTCATGGGTGAAAAGGATCTGTCCGAGAAGCGCCCGGTCGCACCGATCGACTACACAAGGGACCTGGAGTGCCCGGTGCTTGGGCTCTTCGGCGAAGAGGACCGCATGCCCACGCCCGAGCAGGTGGCCCAGCACGAGGAAGCCCTGAAGCAGCACGGGAAACAGTACGAGTTCCACATGTATCCCGGCGCCGGCCACGGATTCTTCTACCACCACACGCCGATGTACCGGCCGCAGGCGGCCGTCGATGGCTGGGCGAAGCTGTTCGACTTCTTCGGGCGCTACCTGGCGTAGCGCCGCGGAGGGGATCGAGGCTCAGCCTCGATCGCACTTCGGCCCCGACGGTTTCGGAGACCCAGAAGCTTCAAGCGGCAAGAGGTCCGCCTGTAGTGGTGAGTCCCTCGGCTGGTCCGGGAGTCTACGCCCGGAACTCCGCGGAGCCGTCAGCGTTGTTGCTCTCGGCAGGCTCCCGATTCTGTGCTACTCATCGCGGGGTTGGCCTTCTTGGCCGGGTTGGTCGAGCTGGTGCAGTGAGGAGAAGCCTGGCTCGCCGCCCGGCGACTATCCAGAGCGCGTAGCCCGCCGCCATGCCAGCGGTCCCGGCGAGCACTGCCGCGAGGAGATAGGGGTTGCCCAGCGGGTCCTGCGCCCGGTTGTGGACCAGGCCGACCATCAGTCCGGGCCGCCGAATCAGATCCCAACTGTTGAGGCGCTGCACGCGCCCCAAGTACACACCCGCAGCGCAGGCCACGACGGAAACGGCTACCACCACCCAACCGCATGACCTCCCCAACCGGTCGGCGACGACTCCCTGCACCAGTTGGAGCGAGGAGAAACCTAGCGACAGGCCGCAGGCTCCGAACAGGATGAGCATTGTGGCGTCGAACCACAAGAGGGCGGCACCCGAACCCGAGGCATGGAGGTGCTTCAGGTCGGTCACGATGTAGGGTGCGTTGGGGAAGAAGGCGAGCCACGTCACAGACAACGCGAGAAGTGCGAGGAGCGGGACCTGTCGCCGGTGTCCCACGTGCAGCGCCAGAGCTGCTCCGACCGGCACCCAGGCCAGCAACAAGTTCCAACCGAGGAACGAGAATGCCGACGAGCTCGTTGCAAACATCCGAAGACCCAGCAGTCCTAGCGCCGTGGCTGACGCCAACTCCAGCAGCATGAATGCGGAAAGCCCCGGGAGAGCCCACGCACTGTCCCTCATGGCTGGATTCCGCGGCCACTCGAGGCTTCCGGCGGTCTACTACCCGCAGGCCGGTGTCCGAGGTTCCGCACCGGATGATGGAATGAGGTGAGAGCACCGTGGGAAGCGACTCCGCATTCGGCCATCGGCGCCCGCTTTCCGCAATAGACTCCTCGCCGAGACGGAGCCCCCCGCCCTCTGGCGGGTTATCGCAAAGCAGTGGGTAATGGCGACCCCGAGCGGATTCGAACCGCCGATCTCCACCTTGACAGGGTGGCATGT
>CAZCDK010000202.1:0-5004 GCA_964497285.1 uncultured Anaerolineaceae bacterium
CGTTGCCCGTTGCTATCGCCCCCCCCGGGTCCGCTCCCTGATGGTCGCGGTTCTGGCTGGTTGCTCGTTGCCCGTTGCTCGTCACTCGTACCGCAACGCGTCCGCGATCGGCACCGACGAGGCGCGCTGGCTCGGCCACCAGGTCATGAGCATGGCGAAGCCGAAGGCGAGGCCATTGTAGAGCGCCACTTCGCCCCAGGGGATGTAGAAGGTGAGCTCCTCGTTGCTTGAGAACCAGTCCGATGAGAGCAGGTTCCAGGCGAGGATTGTCGCGCCGACCACGCCCGAAAGGATGCCCATCAGGGCGATGAAGCCGGACTCGAGCAGGAAGCTCATGGCCACGGTGCTCTTCTGGTAGCCGATCGCGCGGAGCATGCCGATCTGTTGCCGCCGTTCGACCACCGACCGCAGCGCGATCACGCCAAGGGCGGCGATGCCCACCAGCAGCCCGAGACCCATGAACGCCTGGAAGATGCGCATGAACCCGCGCGACTGCGAGAGCATGTCGTCGACCATCTTCTGGAGCGAATCGGCCTGGACGCCCTGGGTCACGAGCGTGGCCTCGATCTCGCTGGCCACTTTCTTGGAGTCGACGCCACGGTTGAGCCGCAGGAAGATCTCCTGGTAGTTGGGTGGCCCGTAGATCCCGGAGTAGGCCGCCTCGTTGACGTATATCCCCCAGATGTAGCCGAACGAAGGGATCTTGCCCGAGAGGACGCCGACCACCGTCACCTGCTGGACCTTGCCGCTGGTGGGGTCGCGGAATTCGAGGTCGAACGGCTTGAAGATCCCGTCGACGGCCTTGACCCCCTTGACGGTGAAGCCGATCCCGCCACCGAATCCCCCGTTGCCCTGCAGCGGCGCCGCGTCGATGAGCGCCAGGTTGGGCTTTGTCCGCACGGCCTCGAAGACGTCGTAGTCCGAGAAGAACCCTTCTGCACGCGATTCGAGCTTCATCTGCGAAGCGCGATAGAAGGCGTCGTCTCCGGCACGGATCGGGTACGCCTCCCACTTCTGGCGGCCCGCCTGGCGCGCTTCCTGTGCGCCGGAGAGGGGCGTGGTACGGCCTGCTACTTTGATGACTGACGTGTCGAAGCCCTTCTCCTGGAGCGCCGTCGGCAGGTCGTCAATCGGGTTGTTGGGGTTTGATGCGACCAGCACGTCCCAGCCTGCCTTGGCATCGTCGCCGGCGAAGAGCTGCAGCATGCTCGCGTTGATGATCCCCATGACCGTCATCGAGAAGACAACGAGCGAGAACATGGCAATCGTCATGCCCGTGCGGAAGCGGTTCGCAAGCGGATAGGCGACGCCCATGCGCAGCGCCGGCGCGAACCACGGATAGCGCGCTGCCATGAACGCGAGCACCGCGAAGAAAGCCATCACCATGGCGAACATGTAGCCCAGCTTCCCGAGCCCGTTCGCAAAATCGCCCATGGCCAGCGCGAGGCCAGCAAATGCCAGCGCCAGGATCGCCACGATGATCGGCGACCGGTACTTTTGCGTCACCGATTCGCCCGTGGCAAACAACGAAGTGAGCAGGCGCGCGTTGAAAACGATGACCAGCGTGAAACCCGTGACGATCATGATCCCGGAGAGGACGAACATCTCCATGTTGCCGTTCTTCTCGCCGAAGATGGCCTTCTCCACGGCACTCGGCATGAGCCAGTAGATCGAGACCGCGGCGCCCGCGATCGACCATGTAGGGCGGTTGCGGGCGCCGTAGTTTCGCGCCATCTCCGCGATCGAGAGCGGCAGCAATGAAACTCCGAGGGCCCACGGAAACGCCTGGTTCGTGACCTGGCCCAGCCAGAGAAGAAGCCCGCCCAGCACGATCCCCGCCGGGCCGGTGACCCACGCCCAGGGCAGGCCGATCCCCTTCCGCAACAGGAGCCAGAGCCCGAGCGGCGGAAGCAACATCGCCGGCACCCCGGCTGCCACCCACCCCCAGTGGGTCTTGCGCCGGACGTGGCGCCGCGAGCCCTGGTCCGATTGCCCGCGCACGGCGGCCACGATGTTCAGGACGCTGATCCGCACCGCCGAGATGCTGACGGTGATGAAAGTGATCACCACGCCCAGGCAGTAGCTCACGATGAGCGACCGCGGCGCCACGAAGAAGCTGACGCCGGGGAACTGATCACCCATGACGAGGCCGAGCGCAACGACGAGGATGAGGTAGGCCGCGCCCACGCCCAGGGCCGCTCCAACCGCCCCGGCCAACACGTCGTAGACCATGCCTTCGGCCATGAACGTCTGCACAAGGTGGATGCGGGCCGCCCCGACGGCACGCGCGATGCCCATCTCCGTGCGGCGTTCGGCCGCCAGCATCACGAAGAGCATGAAGATCAGCATCACGCCCGCGGCGATGGAGAAGAGGCCGAGGATGAGGAAGATGGTCGTGAAGAGGTTTCCCATCAACTCGGCCATCTCGACGTTGTCCCGCTTGATCTCCTCCACGTCCACGCTCAGGTCGCCGAGCTTGAGCGCGCTCTTGCCTGCGTCGCTCTGCAGGAAGCTCTCCAGCCGTTGAGTCGCCAGCTCCGACCGGCCGAGGCTGCCGCGAACCCCGCCCTTCAGTGCAACGCTCACCCAGCTCACCTGGCCCGTGTGGCCGGTAAGGCTCTGGACCGTCGCGAGGGGCAGGGCGAGCCCGGATGTCTCGCTGCCCGTTTCCGAGGTGCCCATCCCGCTGGCAAGCTCATCCTCCACGATGCCGGCGACGCGCATCTCGAAGGGCTGACCACCCACGAAGGCCGTGAGCATGTCGCCTGCCTTCGCGTCCAGCTTCTCCGCCACTCCCTTGCTGACCAACGCGTCGGTAGGTCCGAGAGCAGCCAGGTCGGCCTTGCCTCCTCCCACCAGGCGAAGCCCCCCCAGCTTCGCCAGGCGCACCGTGTCGATCCCGGCAAGGCTGATCGATGGTTCGGAGAGCTTCGTGCGCTGATCGACGACCGGTACGGGTTCGAAGAGGAAGCCCATGAAGCCGTCGATGTCCTCGTCCCCGGCGAATTGGCTTTCGAGGAGCGGCACCAGGCTCTCCGGCGCGTACACCTGCGCCTGGGCCTCCCCGCCGGCGTCTTCGCCACCGCCGAACCTCAACCGCAGGTCCGTCCGCTGGAGGCCGTCGTAGGTGAACTGCGTGATCGTGTGGTCGAGCGTGTCACCGGTGCTGAAGGCAGCAGTGATGATCAGCGTGGCAAGCATCAGCCCGGCGACCACGAGCGTCGTCTGGGCGCGCCGGCGCCCGATGTTGCGCAGGCCCATGCGGAACATGAGCCGGTTGGAGAGGAAGATCACGAGGACGGAGACGGCGCAGAGCGCGAAGAGCCCCGCCAGGACCTCCATGATCGTTGTCATCGAGAGCCCGAACAGCTCATTCACCGGAGCCGCTCCTCGCCTCTGATCTCGCCGTCGCGCATGCGGATGATGCGGTTGCAGCGCGCGCCGATGCCGTCGTCGTGGGTGACGATGACGAACGTCTGCCCCTGCTCGCGATTGAGCTGTTCCATCAGCACCATCACCTCGTCGGCGGTTTGGGAATCGAGGTTTCCCGTCGGCTCGTCGGCCCAGACGATCGCGGGGTTGTTGACGAGGGCGCGGGCGATGGTCACCCGCTGGCGCTGGCCGCCGCTCATCTGCGCGGGCCAGTGGCTGGCCCACTCCCGCAACCCCACCCTGTCGAGGGCCGCCATGGCGCGGTCGCGCGCTTCGTGCGCCCCCACGCCCGACACCACGAGCGGGAGTTCGACGTTCTCGGCGGCGGAGAGGACCGGCAGCAGGTTGTAGGTCTGGAAGACGAAACCCATGCGGCGCGCGCGGTAGACTGTCTTCGCCCGGTCGGCGAGGGTGGCGATGTTGGTGCCTTCGATGCGGATCTCGCCATCATCGATCGTGTCAAGCCCGCTCAGGCAGTTCAGCAAGGTCGTCTTGCCGCAGCCGGAAGGCCCCATGATGGCGACCATGTCGCCGCGGGGGACCGAGAGATTCACACCCCGCAGCGCCCGGACCTGCACTTCGCCTGTATCGTAGGTCTTGACGACACCAAGGGCCTGGATGATGGGGTCGTTCCCGGCGGGCGTCGCCGCCGTATCGCCAGTCTGTGCAAGGGCCACGGTTCGCTCCATGAGTCGGTGATCCTCGATAGGTACCCCAAGCCGCCACTACGCGCCATGCGCGCAGCCATGCCTGCTCGGCGTACGTCCGGGCCTGATCCCTCGGGCGGTGGTACCATCGGCGGCCATGACGCAGGAATCGCCCCTGGTCCGCCCTGCCGCGCGCGTGGTCCTGTTCGACGACGCGAACCGGGTGCTCCTGTTCCGCGCCGCCATGCCGGGCCGGCCCGAGCGGCCGTTCTGGATCACTCCCGGCGGCGGCCTGAACCCCGGCGAAACCGAGGCCGAGGCCGCCCGCCGCGAGCTGCGCGAGGAGACGGGCCTCGAAGATGTCGAGCTGGGGCCGTGCGTTTGGATACGGAAGCACGTCTTCGCCTGGCAGGGCACCTGGCTGGAACAGCGCGAAAGCTACTTCCATGCCCGCGTTCCCGGGTTCGAAGTGGATACCACGAACCAAGAAGATCTGGAGCGGCAGTTCCTTTCGGGTCACCGCTGGTGGACGCTCGACGAGATCGCCGCCTCGCCCGAGCGGTTCGTCCCGGGGGACTTCGCCACGCTCGCGCGGCCCCTTGCCGAGGGCCGGTTCCCGCCTGAACCGATCGCGGTGGGTGTCTGAAGTGTGCCTCGCCGCTCGCTGCTCCTTCAGGGGCCTGGTCGGCGGCGCCATCCAGGCCAAGAACGTGGACATCAACGATCCCGTCGTCCGGCCCCGCTCACGACCCTACTTTCGCCGTGAAGCCGAGCCGGCGATGGTCACGACGAGCTTCGTCACGCCATGCCTTGCGGCGAAGGCCATGAGGGCACTTCTGCGCGATTCGCTTGCCGCGCCGCGTGCGCGTCTCAGGAGACGACCAGCGCGATGCCGGCCACGCAGAGCAGGGTCCCCGCGCCGATC
>CAZCDK010000203.1:0-4975 GCA_964497285.1 uncultured Anaerolineaceae bacterium
TCGATCAGGTCGCCGTGGTAGAACTTGCAGGCGTTGTAGCCAAGCATGATGTTCGTCTTCTTCGTGGCGATCTTGCGGGCGAGCATGCGGATGACGTCGGGGTGGACGCCGGTGATGGGCTGCTGCTTCTCCGGCGTGTACTCGGCGTCCAGCTTCATCTTCAGCATCGCGTAGACCGGCGTGACCTGGACGGTCGAACCGTCGGCTAGCTTCACATCGAAGGCGCCTTCAAGTGCGATGTCGATGCCCTTGAGGTGGATGTTGCCGCGGTCTGCGAGCTTGAGGCCCTTGCCCGGGACCCACTGGTAGAGCTGGTCGTCGCGACCGCCGGCTTCGACATCGGCCTGGCGGAGGTAGCGGCGGGTGTCGGAGCGGACGAGGAACCCGAAGTCGGTCTGCTCCTTCATAAACTGCCAGTCGGCTATGCCTTCGGCGAACATGACCTGTGTGAGAGCGAGGCCGAAGGCCGGGTCGGAAGCGCCGTTGATGGGGATCTGGAGGTCGGCGTGGGTGTGTGAGGGGTTCACGTCGGGCGAGATGTTGACGACTTCGGCGCCGTTGTAGCGGGCTTCGGCGATGAAGTGGTAGAAGGGAATGCGGGTGAACACGGGATTCATGTGCCAGATGAGGATCAGCTCGGACTTGAACCAGTCGTCGGCGGAGGAGACGGGGCTGAACTTGCCGAAGGTGAGGTGGAGGCCGCTGGAGAAGTCGTTGAACGAGGCATGATGGTCGAAGCTGTGGCCACCGATGGCGCCAAAGAAGCGTCCAAGGGTGGCCAGGCCGACAGGCTCCGGCCCCGGTTCGTTCACGATGGATCGGGCGCCTTCGGATTGGATTGTGTCGACGATGGACTCGGCGATTTCGGTGTAGGCCTGGTCCCAGCTGATGCGGTCCCACTTGCCTTCGCCCCGTTCGCCTGCCCGCTTCAAGGGGTAGAAGATACGGTCGGGGCCGTAGAGTGATTGGCTCCACGATGCGCCCTTCTGGCAGCCCATGGGGTTGAAGTCGGGGACACCTTCTTCGATGACCGGCAGGGTGCCGGACTGCTCTTCGCGCCAGACATGGCCGTTGCGCGTGTAGACGCGGACAGGGCAGTCTCCGGGGTAGCAATCGACGCAATGGGTGCCCCAGTGAATGGCGTCCCACGTCCACTTGTTGCGGTAGGCGTCTTCCCCGCCGAGATGCTCACGTTCCTGAGTCTGGGTCATGTTGGTCCCTCACGAAGTGCTCGGGCAAGGAGCGCACGCGGGGACAAGGGGCGCAATGATGGGGATCATGGTCGGGGGGGCGGTAGCCGACAGCCGGGACGCGGCGAGCCGGATGGAGGTCGTCCTGGCCACCGCACACCGGCTAGGCGTTGAGATCCATGGGCAGGGTGCCGTTGATCGTGGGCTCGCCGGACGTGCTGGCTGCCGCCGAGAGGCGAGCGGGCTCGTCGGATAGGGTGATGGCAGCGATGCTGGCGACCTGGTCGCCTTCGGCGACGCGCATGACGGTGACGCCCTGGGTGTTCCGGCCGAGCAAACTGATGGAATCGAGGTTGGTGCGGATGACGATGCCTTCGCGGGAGACGAGCATGAGTTCCTGGCCCGCCTGCACGATGCGGCAAGCAGCAACGCTGCCCGTCTTGTCGGTGACGTTCAGCGTCTTGACGCCCTGTCCGCCGCGACCCTGGACGGGATACTCGCCAAGCCGAGTGCGCTTGCCGAAGCCGCGCTCGGTGATTGCGAGGAGCTGGTCGCCGTCGTCGAGCGTTTCGACTCCGACGACATAACCACCGTGGGGCAGCTTCATGCCGCGCACTCCGCCGCTCGAACGGCTGGCATCGCGAAGGTCATCGATCTTGAAGCGAATAGCCTGGCCCTCGCTGGAGACGAGAAGGATGTTCGTCTCATCGGTGGCAAGGCGGGCGGCAATGAGGGCGTCGCCCGGGTCGAGACGCATGGCGATCTTGCCGTTGCGGCGGACCTCCTCGAATTCCCGCAGCGAGGTCTTCTTGATGATTCCGTTGCGCGTGGCGAGCAGCATGAAGTCCCGGCCGTAGTCCTTGACGACGACGATGGTGGTGACGCGCTCGGTGCCCTCCATATCGATGAGGTTCGTGATGAAGGTGCCCTTGGACTGCTTCTTGAGGTCGGGGACGTCGTAGGCGCGAAGGTGGTAGACCTTGCCCTGGTCGGTGAAGAAGAGGAGGTTGTCGTGAGTGTCGCAGATGGCGAGCTTCATGACGGCGTCTTCGTCGCGGATGGCCGCACCGCGACTGCCGACCCCACCGCGCCTCTGCACGCGGAACGTCTCGAGGGGCATTCGCTTGATGTAGTTGCGGATACTGAGGGTGATGACGCTTTCCTCATGGGCGACGAGGTCTTCTTCGCGGAAGTCCTCGGCATCGGCCTGAACGATCTCGGTGCGGCGACCATCACCGTATTTCTTCTTCAATTCCTGGACGTCATCCCGGATGAGGAAGTCGATCTTGCGGGGGTTGGCGAGCAGGTCCTCCAGATAGGCGATGCGCTGGATGACCTCGTTGTACTCATCGAGGAGTTGCTGACGCTCGAGCGCGGCGAGACGCCGAAGCTGCATGTCGAGGATGGCTCGCGCCTGGATTTCGCTGAAGTCGAACGTGGGGACGTTGGCTGCCCCGATGCGCTGGACGACGGCGGCGGGAACTGGCCGGTTGCCCTGCAGGATTTCGAGAGCGGCTGCGGCCGAGTCGGCGCCGCGGATGGTGGCGATGACCTGGTCGAGGAGGTCGATGGCTTTGAGGAGGCCTTGGAGGATGTGTTCGCGTTCGCGGGCCTTCTCGAGCTGGTGTTCGGTCCGGCGGCGAACGACGATGCGACGGTGGCCGAGGTAGAGCTCGAGGGCGCGCTTGAGGCCGATCCGGCGGGGGGCGCCATCGACGATCGCCATCAGGTTGACGGCGAAGGTGGAGCGCATGGCGGTGTGCTTGTAGAGGAGGTTCTTGATCTGGGCGGCCGAGCCTTCGCGCTTGAGCTCGATGACGATGCGCATGCCGTTGCGGTCGCTCTCATCGCGGAGGTCGGCGATGCCTTCGATCTTCTTGTCGCGGACGAGGTCCGCAATCTTCTCGATGAGGGTGGCCTTGTTGACCTGGTAGGGGAGTTCGGTGACGACAATCTGGGTGCGTCCGCCGCGGGCGCTCTCTTCGATCACCGTGCGGGCATGCATGATGATGCGACCGTGGCCTTCGCCGTAGGCGAGGCGGACCTGTTCGCTGTCCTTGCCGATGAGGGCGATGCCGGCAGTGGGGAAATCGGGGCCTTTCACGACCGTCAGGAGGTCGTCGAGCGTGACCTCCGGGCTTTCGATGAGCATGGCGACGGCGTCGCAGAGTTCGTTGAGGTTGTGGGGGGGGATGTTGGTCGCCATGCCGACGGCGATGCCGGAGGAGCCGTTGAGGAGGAGGTTGGGCAGGCGTGAGGGGAGGATGACGGGCTCGCGGTGGCGGCCGTCGTAGTTGTCCTGGAAGTCGACCGTGTCCTGGTCGATGTCGGCGAGCATTTCCTCGGCGATGGCCGACATGCGGGCTTCGGTGTAGCGCATGGCGGCGGGAGGATCGCCATCGACGGATCCGAAGTTGCCCTGGCCATCGACGAGGGGATAGCGGAGGGAGAAGTCCTGGGCCATGCGGACCATGGCCTCGTAGACGGGGCTGTCGCCGTGGGGGTGATAGCGGCCCATGACGTCGCCGACGATGCCGGCTGACTTGCGATAGCCGGAGCCGGCGCGGGCGCCGCCGTCGAACATGCCCCAGAGGATCTTGCGCTGGACGGGCTTGAGTCCGTCGCGGACGTCGGGGAGGGCGCGGGCGACGATGACGCTCGTGGCGTGGTCAAGGTAGGTGGTGCGCATCTCGTTCTCGATGCCGACGGGGCGGACGTTCGAGGCGAAGGGGGTTGGGGTGGTCATTCGCGAGTGCTCCGGAAGCGGGCCGCGCGAGGCGATACCGCTAGGGACATTGTACCAATTCGGGGGTTAGGGGCACGAGAATGCGGTGGCCCGCCGGTTGCACGCTGCGCGCGCGTTGCGATACTGAGGCCGGGATCAGGCCTATGTCGTGGCGTGATGGACGCCACTTGATGCCACCAAGCACGGTGTGGGGGAGGATCGGGCAATGGATGAGGGGATGTTCGAGCCGGAAGAGTGGATGTTGGGGCTAAAGAGGGCATACGAGGCGGGATACTACAAGACCGAACCCGCCACGGATGAGCAGGAGCGGTTTCCCTGGCAGGACAAGTCGTGCCGCGATTGCCCGTTCTGGCTCGACACGGAGTGGTGCGAGGTGTTCGCGCGGGAACAGCATCCCACTGTGCACACGTGCTCATACTTCGACGACCTCACGTTGGAAGGCACGACCCCGTCGCCCAGCATGAACGCGAGGCAGCGCGCAGCATCATCGAAGAGGGGCGCCGGCAGTCACGACGCCGTTACTGGGAGTGGATTTCTCGGGAGCACTGATCGCGCGGCCGGAGGATGAGGCTGGCGAGTTGGTGTGGGACGTTCGCCAGCCCCGCGCCAGCCTTACACGGTCGCAGCGGTTGTGGCCGGAGCGACACCCAGCTGCTGCATCATCGTCATCATGTCCATGTACTCGCGTTCGGCAACGACCTTGCCCTCGCGGAACTCGAAGACCGTGCAGATCGGGATGGCGACACGGCGGCCGGTTGGCGCGATGCCCATCAACTCACCTTTGTGCGTACCGCTGCCGATGAACTCGACAATGGCTGCGCTGGTGCTGCTGGCGAAGACGCGCTTGATTTCGACACGGCCGTCGGGGAAAGCGCTGGCAAACATCTGGGAAATCGCGAGGCCGGCGTCGGCGGGCTCTCGGCCTTCGGCGGGCTCGCAGTGGGCACGCTCGCGGCCGCGGTCACCATCCGCCTGCGCGGCGGCGGCTTCTGGCCGCTCGCGGACGCGGCGTCGCCGGGGCTCGCGGTCGCGCTGGTGC
>CAZCDK010000204.1:0-4959 GCA_964497285.1 uncultured Anaerolineaceae bacterium
AGCACGACAAGTTGCCAGGCCACAGCGGAGACGCCCGCCACGAGGGCGATCGCATCGAGCAACGTCCGTGCCTGGGCAAGCACGCGGCCGGCCGATCCGAGGATGACTGCGCCTGCGATCATGGCCGGGTAGCCCGCCAGGTAGAACACATCGAGCCACGACGGGAACGGAGCTTCGCCGGCGTCGAGGTCGTACCACGCCCAGCCCCAATCACCAACCGCCCAGGCAAGCAAACCCAGGGATATGAGCAGCCACGCACCGCGGACGCGTCCGAAGCTCCTGAACGCACCGAGTGCGAAACCGCCGGAGGCAACGAGTACCATCGTGGCCTCCGCAGCATCCTCGACGAACAGCGTCCGCCTGGCTCCGAACGGCTCGAGCGCGGTGATCAGGACCAGGGCGACAGAGAACGCTGCAAGACCGAGAGCGGCGAATGCCACTCGGCCCGGCAGGACGAGAATGTGGCTCGGGCGACCAGTGGTCACAGAACCCCCAGCGTCTGTCTTCCGCAGCCTTCGGCGACCTGGGTCCGCGGGCCTGGACCTTCGATTTGGCAGCGCGACCGTGCTCGCGTTTGGAAGGGCCCATCCGGAACTCCGCCAAACACAGGGAACCGGCGGAGGTGAGCAGCCCGGCTGGGCAGACGGCTCCGGCCGGGGAACCGTCGCCACGCTCGCCCACGAGCTAATTCTCGGCTCGACAGCCGCTGTGGATATAGGCGAACACCCCAACTCCGGGACGGTCCGGCCGTGTCTCAGGACGGCGGCGAGCCGTCGCTGGTCGGAGTGCACAAACAGCCAGCCGCGGGCTCTCGCGGGCGGGCAAAGGCGTTCCCTGGAGGACAGGACCGCCATCCTGCGAGTACCATCGGGCCAGTTCGGAAGCCCGGATCTCCCGAAGACACACCCTCTGAAGAGGCCCGAATGTGGAAAGCAGCTTCTGGCATCGGTTCAGCAGGACCCGGATCACCCGGCGAAGGGCAATGGCCGGAGCAGCAACCGCCGGGCTCGGCGCCGCTGCCCTGGGCCTCGTGGGGCGCGTCCATGGCGATGACGAAACGGCCGATGTTGCGAGCATCCTTGTTGATGAAGGCGGGACGCCAACCCCCGCAGATCCGACCGAGGTCACGTTCAGCAAGTCGGGCTACACTACCCTCGGCGAATGGAGTGCCACGGCGACGACGAGCCACAATCGCTGGCATCCAGGCGACTCGATCCGCCTTCAAGCCAGCCTGACGGTTTCCGACCAACATCTCGCCGCCTACCACCCTGCGCGCGTGAAACTGGAGGCCGTGGCACTCCTTGCTACGGCGGAGCGGACCTTCGACGCCGACGGTTGGCTTCGCCTTGCCAGCGACGAAAAGATGTCTACGCTCCTCACCCCGACGGGGCTCGGAATCGAGGGTGGCGTGCAGGGCGCAGTCACGAACCGCTTCGGCTATCAGTTTCGTACGCCCGTTGATGAACTGGAGACGGTTCCCATCGGTGCCGCGCAGAAGAGCGAACAGCAGAACCGCTTCGACTTCGATGTGCGCGCGAAGCTACCGGTTGACTTGCCGCCCGGAATCTACCGCTTGCGGCTCGACTTCGGCGTGCTGGCGAACAAGCGCTACTACAGCCTGAACGCCGAGCCGTTCGCCCGCCGCCCGTTCTCCATCGGCCGCGACTGCGAGTCGGAGATGTACTCGCCACCGATCCCCGCCAGCGGCAAGGACGTGGGTGGACGGTCCGTCGACGCCACCAGGATCAATCCCCGCATCCCCTGGGTCATCCTTGGCAACTACAACTCCAACGGCTACCGCGGCGTCGCCGCCGCCGAGGACCGCGATCGCTTCGCCCTCTCCCCGCGCAACATCATTCCCGACGAAGCGATCCTGCCCATGTACGGCGAGGCCAATCCCAAGAACGTCCTGGCCTACACTCTCGAGCCGCAGTTTCCTGCCGACACGATCGATTCTCGCATCAACATCCCCTGGGACTACTCGCGGGGCGAGTTGTCGATCCAGATCACGCAGCCCGACGGCACGGCGGTTGACCTCGGATCAGCCCCCTTCGTGGCGAAAGCCGGCGCAGGGGCGACCACTCAGCGCACCGCCTTCACTGCCTGGAAGCCGCCGATGTACGGCCAGTACCGCGCGACCGTGAAGGGCTGGATCGCGGACCTCTGGGGCAACAGGTACGAAGGCGGCGGGACCTACAGCTTCTGGATCGCGAAGCGCATGACTCTCGCCACGGCCACCTTCCAGGGACAACCCTATCCGGTCGGCAACCGCTATGGACGCGATATCGGGTTTGCACCGGCGGTTCCCGCCGACGTCGACGTCACCGCGACCCTCTTTGTGAACTCGGACCCAAACCGGGTGCGCACGATCTCGTTCAGCGGCAAAGCATCGGCGGCTGGCATGTTCACCGCCGCCCAGGGCATGAAGCCGCTGAGCTTCGACGCCCCGGGCGAATACCACGCCCGGTTGCTGGCCAGGTACACCGACGCCGACGGGCATCTCTGGGTCGAGGCGATGCGCCACGCCGGCGTCATCTACCCCGAAGACACACCGATCGTCGCGCACGGCAAGAAGGTCAAGGTGAACGACAAGCTCCTCGATCGCGGCGAAACGCGCTTCGAGGGCTGGACCGACCGCGAGACAGGCGAACAGCACCTCGATCACATCAACTTTCCATACAACGCGGGCGATGTCCTCCTGATAGCCAGCGAGTACACGGGCTCGAACAAGATCGAGCCCGTGCTGTCCTGGGACTACCGGGACAAGCCCATGGGCTACGACCCGAGCATCCAGAACATCGGCATCACCAACGTCACCCTGCGGACTTCCAACGGCTACTCCCCGCACCTCTTCCCCGAATACATCACCGACTGGATGTACTACTATGCCGCCGGTCCACGCCCCGGCCTCATGGGCCGGTTCCTTGTTGCCGAGAGCGGCACTCGCGCGCCCTACTGGCCAACCAGCAACACCAACTTCGGCGGCCAGATCAACGCCTCCTCCAATGGCGATTCGCCGGGCGACATCTACCGCTTCATCGGCGGCGTGGTCGTGCGCAAGCAGAACCAGGAGCCGCTCTATGCCGGTTACATGGCCACTGGCTTCATTCTGCCCAGAGGTTCCAACAACAACCGGGTCGTCGCACCCGGCTCCGAGGAGATCATGGGCTCGACCGGCGCCCGGGCGCGGTTCTTCCTCGCGATGAACGCGCGCCCCGGAATCGTCTACGACACCGCCGCGACGTTCGCTCCCGCATTCCAGATCGATCCGATGCTGCCGGTGAACATGAAGTTCACGCTCGCGTATCCGGATGGTCGCACAGTGGTGGCGGCCGGCGTTGCAGATGCGACCGGGTCGTGGGCTGGCAAAGAGCGCTGGGCACTCGACGTGCCTGGAGTCTACCGGTACACCCTGGAATCGGAGTGGAATGGCAATACCGGTCTCGTCCCGGGTCTGCCAAAGGACGGCGGGATGATCTTCGTCACCGAGAAAGACCGCCCGGCACAAGCGCCCGGCATCACGCTGAACCTCCCCCCACTCACCCGCTTCGATCCGGCCAAGGGCGTGAAACTCATCGGCAACAGCACTGCGCCGGAGGTTCGCTACGCCATGGTTATCCCCGGCGCGGTCCTCGGCCAGGGAACCCTACCCGTGAGCAACGGCAAGTTCGATTTCACGCTCGACCCCGCCGCGCTACACGAGATCGCTCAGACGTACGACACGACGAACCAGGTATCGGGCAAGCCTGAGTTGGCCGACGTCGTCCATCTCACGTTCTTCGCCAGGGAGGCGTTACCTGCGCCCTATCACGCTTTCGCCAGGCTGATCATCCGCGGCAACACCGTGCACTACGCGCGGAACAAGCCCGACACGGCCAGCCCCACATAGCCCGTCTTGCCGCGCGCCGGTCAGCCGGCCTCGTCTCCGGTTTCCCGGCGGCCAACCGGCGAGTGCAGGAACAGAACCGCCTCCCGTCCGTACCACGCGTAGGCGACCACAAACATGATGCGCTGGAGAAGCCCCGCGGCGTCGGGGAGCGCCCCACTGGCCGCAGGGATGGCACCGGCCGAGCCGATCGCGACGACGTCGAGCCAGCGGAGCGGCTCGCCATGGCGGCCCCGGCCCACAACCACCGCCACCAGGCCGAACGCGAATGCGAACCCCATGCCGGTTGCGCAGATGGAATGGAGCAGGTCTTCGCGCTCGCCGTAGGCAGCGCCGGGCACCCACGAGCGGGTCGAGAACGCCCCAGCGCCAATCATGAGGAGGCCGAAAGCGCCCAGGAACAGCGTCGCAATGATGTTCCAGTTGCGCGGCCGGCAAACCGCCAGTGCCAGCACTCCGGAACCCCACAGGACGAAGCCCGTCCCCGCGATCCAGGCCTGGTTCACCCCCCGGGCGCCCGCCTCGCTCGTTGTGTGCTCCACCCACGAGTACGAAGCCGGCATGCAGAACGGTGCGGCCGCGACGAGGATCGCGGACATCCCCATCGCGAGCAGGATCGCTGCCCGCCGCTGCGGGACTCCCGCGAAACCGCCTATTCGGTCAACCAGGGGCCTCACGCGCATGAGGATTGCAGGTCGGCCCTCTGTGCGCCAGAGATGCCGCCCGCCCGTGAGGCCTTTGCCCGGACATCGCACGAAGGCCGCCGGCCCTCCCTCCCCTTCACCCGCCGAATGTCGGCCGGTGCTCCTTCCGTCCCCGGAACCCACCTTGTACAAGGCGCGGGAGCGGATCCACTTCGGCCGGAACACCCTTCCCGGGAGCGTCGATCCTCGGGGGAATCAGTCCAAAAGTAGGCTGAATAGCGCCGTCTCCACGCTCGTTGGTTTGTACTCACCACTGTACAAACATCGGCATGACGACATGGACGTAGCCGGACTCGCCCACAGGACGGAAGACGCCCTGGCTCGAAGGCGTCGTCATCTCCAGTGCGACTTCGCCCGAGAGAGCATTGA
>CAZCDK010000205.1:0-1514 GCA_964497285.1 uncultured Anaerolineaceae bacterium
GTCATGATGGCAGTGGCGGTACTGCGGGGGTACTGGCACTGGAATCGTGGAGGCCGGCGTGAGCAATCAGCCGGTGTATCGCTCACCCGCCAGCAACGGTGGGGCCCGAGCAGGACGAGGTAGCCCCGTGTATGTCTCACAGACCCACCAGGGCCCCCGTGTTCTCCCTCCTCATCTGCCCGTCTTCCTCGGCCTGCTGGCAGTCCTTGGCACCATTCTCGCGTGGGCGGCGTTCGCCGCGCGTCCCCTCTCCACCGACTCCCGCGTCGAGCTCCCGCTGGCAGTCGATGCCGCCCGCGTGCGCTCGGTTGCCTATTCGGTTCCCGGTCCAGACGGGGACCGCATCTACATCAGGGCAGCCGCTTTGGAGGCAACTCCGAGGTTGTTGAGCACCTTTCCCTCCGTCCTTGGCCTCCACGCGCGCGGGACGGTCTCGCCCCATGCGGACACCCTCGCTGTTCTTGCCGTGTCCAACTACCCTGGCACGTTCGCCCGCATGACGCTGCTCAGCACCATCGACTCAGCCGAACGCCAGGTCGAGGCCGAATTCGAATACCTCTCTGCACTTGCGTGGAAGCACGATGGATCCGCTGTTGTGGGCGTCCGATACGCGCTTCCCGATGATGCTGGGCGCGTGACCGCCAGCCTTGTCGAGGTCGATGCCCGGTCCGGAGAGGCCGCGATCGTCGCCCGGTTCGAAAACGTCATCGAAGCAGCCCCGGTCGGATATGCCCTCGATGGTGAGCGGCTGTATGTCGCCGTGATTGACCAGACGGGTTCCACTCTCTGGTCTGTCCGGGGCGGCAGAGCACAGAAGGCCGGGGCGCTCAGTGCCGGCCGGTCGCGTGATTGGGTGCTGAGTCCTGATGGCGCCAGGGTCGCGTATGTCGATATCCGCCCGGATGGAGACCGCACCTACGTTGGCCGGACGATGCTGATCGCCACTGGCGCCGTTTCGGAAGCCCCGGGAATGGGAGACCAGCTTGGAGTGGTCTGGTCTCCGGGCGCCGAAGTCGCGGACTTCGGCGGGCCAGGTGGCTCGGTTCAGCTGACCCAGACAGCAGACGATTCGGGGTTTGTCATTCCCGTCCGCTGGTCGCCGGACGGGAGCATGCTGGTTGCGCGGGTCGCCGCTTCGCCGCGCGGTGATGACGCCGGGCACGGCGTCGAGACGATCGAGCTTGCCAGCGACACGAGCCGCGTGTTGCTGACCGATGTGCCGGGCGCATGGGTGTTCGGCTTTGTTCTCGATGTCGAGTAGATTCGAGGCGGGGACGAGGGGGCCGGGTTTGGCAGCAGAAACTCGTCGGATTCCGCGGAGAAGGGACTTCTCGCGCACGCTCGTTGGCGTGACCGTGCTCGCGGGACTCGTAGCGGTCCTGCCGATCGTCGGGGCGATCGTCGAGCCAAAGTATGGCGCGGTCATGGAAAGCGAACTTGCCCGCCTTCCGCCTGAACGCCGGGCGATGGTTGACCTCGAAGGGCCGGTGAACGACCCGGCCTTGTATTACGCT
>CAZCDK010000205.1:1524-4956 GCA_964497285.1 uncultured Anaerolineaceae bacterium
GGTGGGCTCCCATGGGGGCGCCGGCGTTCCCCGAACGGCGTTTGCCACGGCGCCGGTAGGCGAGTACGCGGTCGTCGCCCGAAACGGTCGGGACGCGGACACCATCTTCGTGGCGCCCGCCACAAGCCCGGATGCCGCGACCAAGATAGCGACGCTCCCGCATCTCCCGGGATTCGCCTCGACGGGCGCGGTGTCGCCGGAAGGACGTCGCCTGGCCCTTGTCACGCCTGACGCGGGCACGCCAACGAGACCTGGCGCATCACTGTATCTCCTCGATCTAGAGACTGCTGCGCTCAACCGCCTCGCGACCTGGGTCGACCATTTGCAGACACCGACATGGTCCCCAGACGGGCGTTCCATCGTCTTCACCCGGACGACCGAACGCGAAGGGGGCGCATCGGCGGCGGTCTTCCGGGTGGCGGTTGACGGCAGTGACGAAACCAGGGCGGCCGGCTTCGAACGGGTGCTCGGTGCCTACCTGGTGGGCTTCGATCCTTTCGGCCGGCTGGTCATGGTCGTGATCGACGGCCGCGGCTCGACGGCCTACCGCAACGGCATCGAGGCAATGCGCTTGAGCGCCGAGATCACGCGCGACTGGAAGCTCAGCCCCGACGGGAGCCAGATCGCGTTCATCGAATCCGACACGTCCGATGGCGTCCACTACCGGTCTGCGACGGTCTCGCTCGATGGTGGGAATGCGAGCGATGTCGCCGCGCAGTCCGCGGGCACGGGCGATAGCCAGCAGCTGGGCGTCGCATGGAAGCCCGGTGCGCCCGACCCGACTTTCGGTCACGAACCGGCGCTCGGTGTTGTGGCCGGGAGCGTCAGCGCGCAGGCGGTTGCCGAGGGCTTCGACGTCCCACTTGCGTTCTCGCCCGGCGGGTCGAGACTTGCCGTGCAGCACTGGTCCGGTCCCAGCTTTGCCCGGGCCGGCGAGATGTCGATCGAGGTCGTGGCGAACGACGGTTCGCGCACTCAGTTCGGCGCATTTACGAGGTTCTACGGTTGGGCAACACGCTGACAAGGCTGGGTCTGTTCGCCGCCATGGCGGCGGCGTTCGGGTTCGCTTTCGCACACCCGGGCAACGACGCGCGCGCCTGCGGCGCGGCAGGTCCCTTCGACTTCGACACTTTCGAACTCGAACAGTACGTTGCCGGCTATAGCACGGCCATCGACCTTGCCGTCGAAGGCAAGGCTGTCACGGTCACGCCGACCGTCGCCGGGGAACGTGTGGATCTTCGATACCAGGGACTCGTCAGAGGCCCGCGCGGGCAACGCTCGGCGACAGCCGACCCATCCGCCCGGATCCCGCCGTCCGTCTACAAGTCCATCGTCTGGATCGAGTCTGGCTGGGCGAACGCCTCGGGGTCTGTGCCGTGGGGCGGGGTTGGCCCGGTGTTGCGCTCGTTTGACTGCGGCTACGGTCTGGGCCAGGTGACGTCCGGAATGGGTGACGAAACGGGCACGGCGTCCGGCAAACAAGCCCTGGTAGGGACGCATTTTCTTTTCAACCTAGCCGAGGGCGTGCGCATCCTGGCGGACAAGTGGAACAACGCCCCCCGCTACCGGCCGATCGCCGGGAACGGGGATCCAACGGCGCTTGAGGACTGGTACTACGCGATCTGGAGCTACAACGGCTTCGCGTTCAGCAACCACCCCCTGAATCCCTTGCGCGATCCGCTGCGAGGCGGTGGTGAAGCGAGCCCAATCTACCACTGCTACGACTCCTCCGCGCCGGGCTACCAAACCAACGAGAGCGGCGACCTTGCCTATGGGTACGGCGCCTACACGTACCCCGAGCGGGTCTATGGCTGCATGCGCTACCCGCCATCGCTGCCCGATGGTCAACAGGGCTACACGCCGCCGTCACAACCCCCACCGCCATCCCCAAGTGGACCGAAGTTCGCCGTGGGCGAGCCGGCGCTGATCAAGGTCGACACCTGTGTCTTCTTGCGGCCTCAGCCAGCGAAGACCGGTGGCTCGTGTACGCTGACGAACGGCATGTCGGTCACGATCCTGGGCGGTCCGACGACAGGCGATGGACTCACATGGTGGAATGTCCGCTCCGCGCTCTCCGGCGACGGCTGGGTGGCCGAGGACTTCCTGGCGAAGAAAGGTGCGAAGCCCCAGGGACCGAGAATGTGGATGCCGCAGGAGTTCTCGATGCCCGCGTTCGCTGCACCTCAGGTTGCCGCCGCGTTCAAGGCCGACAACTTCCTCGCCTGCCAGGACGCGGGGTTCGGCGGGGGTTGTCCGGCCATGGACTTTCCGACCAAGATTCCGGAGCTTGGCGTGGTCACCCACAGCGATGCCACGCCGCCGGCGAGTACGGCCCTGGCGGCGTCGTTCTTCGGCTCACCGAGTTTCACGTATTCCGGTCCGGTTGCCGCCAGTATCGTCGCCAACAGCGATGGGACGATCACGTCGGCAACAGTCACGGTGACGAATGCCGGTTCCGGCATTGGGGCGTTCCGCATCCGCACGTCGGCGCCGTGGCTCGTGGCGCGCCACCCGGGCGACACCGCCGCGCGTACCCTCGATGGTGGGGTCGCAATCGGCAAGGACCTGGACGTGGTCCTGACGAAGCCTTCGGCGAGCCAGCCGAGAGTCAGCCAGAAGGGCTACGACAGCGCGCTGATCATCACGCTCGTGACCGCCGGGATGGCTCCCGGGACGCAGTTGGGGAAGGTCTGGGTCGAGCCGCTCTTTGGCGGCGGCGGGACGTTCGAGATCGCTGTAACGGCGACGAACAATGCCCCTACCGCCCCGGGCCCCACGCCTGGTCCTTCCCCTGGCACGCGCGTCATCGCGCCGCAGCTCAGCGCCGATCGCTGAGGGCCGGGGGCACGGGCAACCAGGGACCGTCAGTCTGGCCGCGGCTGGCTCCGAGGTTCGTGCTGCCTGGCCGTCAGCATGAGAGTGTGCTCCGATCTGGCCTTGGAACCGGGCGGCCGGTCTCGCGTCTCGAAGAGCCGGAACCCGTTCTTCCTGAAACAGCCCTGGCTCGCCAAGTTGTAATCGGCAACGCCGATCGCGAAGATGCGGTCAGCCCTCACCTGGGGTCCGAACCCGAAATCGGACAGTAGACCGACCGCCTTGCTGCCAATTCCGCGTCCCCAGAACCTCCGTGCAAGCGCGAGGTCGATTCGCCACAGGCTCTCGGTTCTAAACCTGCCGCGTAGCCAGGCGAGGTTCATTTCCTGGAGCCAACACTCGCCTACGACCTCGCCCTGATGCTCGACCAGGAACACATAGGCCGTTTGGGAGATAGCCCGAAAGACACTCTGCAAGTCCTCGCGACGCCAACTCGTCACATCGTCGGCTTCCGAGTAGTAGAGAACCTCCGGGTCGTTGTTCCAGGTCATGACGACGTCCCAGTCGTCCTCGGTCATCGGGCGCAGGCGGACGTCGCCGTCAGACAGAGTGACGTCG
>CAZCDK010000206.1:0-4864 GCA_964497285.1 uncultured Anaerolineaceae bacterium
GTTCGCCGGTTGGGAACAACACCTCTCCCAACCGAGGTCGCTTCACGTGTGGCCTCATTCGCCCGCGACTCTATGCTGAGACAAGGGCACCGCGAAGGGCCATCTGGTCCCCCCTCGTCCCTTATCCCCCCACCCCGTTAACTGGAGCGATGAGACTCGCGCCGGAGACAGACCTGTGATGCGCCGCCGCCGGGGCGCCCGGCAGGCGAGGGAGCGATGGGTCTTCGGCTGGAGCGGGCCGGTCGCGCGCGCCATTGGCTCGCAGGCCGGGATGGCCGCCATCACGCCGCGCGTGGGGCGCATCGTCGGCCTGCTCGGCCTGGCGCCGGGGAGCCGTTACCTCGACATCGGCTGCGGCATGGCGGCGTTTGCCCACCTCATCGCCGCGCGGGCCGGGCTGGAAGAACCGCCCTACACGATGGACCTCGTCCCGGGGCCGGGCCCGGTCGAGTTCGTGGGCTGGCCCGAGCACCTGCCGTTTCGGGACCGTTCGTTCGACGCCGTCACCTGCTTCTACTACATTCGCCGCTTCGACGACGACGTCGTACACGGGCTCGGGCGGGAGCTCGCGCGCATCCTCGCGCCGGGAGGCGCGGCGCTCGTGCTCGAAGTGGCGCCCGTGCGCGGGCGGTGGCTCAACCGGCTCCATTCCTGGCTCCTGCGCCCGGGCTGCGCACAGGTCGACCTGCGCGGCTGGGGCCGGCTGGCCGCGACCTTCAGCGAATGTGGGTTCGATGCCATCGACCTGGTGAACGTGGGGCCGTTCCTGCTGCCGCCCATCCCGCGCGTCGGCGTGCTGTTGCGGCGCCGCGCGGATGCAGGGGACGGCCTTCTCGGAGGAGCCTGAATGACCGCCGAAGCGCCGGCCGAAACTCCCGAATCAGCCCCGCGGAAGGGCTGGCGGCGCTACGCACCGGGCGGGGCGGGCGGGGCGATCATCGCGGCTGTGCTCCTCATCTCTACCGTTGCCGGTGTGCTCATGTTCCGCCCCGCGCCCGAGCAGCTCTCCGAGCCGGTCGATGTGCCCGTGCAGACCGATGCAAGCCTCCCCGCGGGGAACCCCGGACCGGAGCCACCCGATGTCCCGACCCTGGCGGGCGTGGCGGACATCGTCGTCCGGGGAATCGTCCACGACAACGCCACCTTCCGCGTCACGCACGTGCTCGTGAACCACACGAATTCGGCCGTCGAGACGATCACGATCCAGTTGCGCGAGCCGCTGCCGGGCGGTGCCGAGGAGATCCTCTTCCTCACGGCGCGCGAGAGCCCGAACTCGCGCGCCTACAACGCGGACGTGCGCGCTTTCGCGCTCACCAGTGTGGGCGGCGGGCGCTGGACGGTCAGCGGCGGCCGCGTGTTGCCAACCGGTGGCTCCGCAAGCAGCTGGACGCTCTCAGCTTTCAGCCGGGCCGTAAAGGACGCTCCGAACCCCCGCGATGCGGCCGTCCGGCTGCTGCGGCACTACGGTTTCTCGCCCGCCCAGCCCGACGGCGTCGTCTACCTGCGCGTGCAGGACATCTTCCCTCCCGGGTCGGCGGAGGAGTCGGCTTCGGCTGACATCGGCCTGCGCCCGATCGAAAGCGGGGGCGCCGGGATTGTCCTGGTCGCCTGGCTGGCAAGCGTGCGCGGCGAACCGGGCGTGTCGGCCTACGTGCTGGTCTCCGGGAAGCTGGCGGTCGCCGCGTGGGCGGTGGTCGAGACGACCGGTACGGTCTTCTCCCTCAGGCACCGGGCGGAGGCTTTCCGGGCCGGCCGTTAGGTTCCGGGCCTTCCTCCAAGCAGGTCCGGCCTCACCGCTGGCCGCGCGCCCGGTGCGGTGGCCTTGGGTCCGCGAACTTCGAGCGCGGCACGCAAGTTCTCGCGCCAGTCTGCCGAACATCAAGAGGGAGAGCGGCGCGGAGCGGCGCCGGTGAGGGATCAGGCAGTGCTCGAAAACGTGGACCTGGACAGGAAGCTTCCGAAGGCGGAACACGGGCCGCGGCTCGCATCGCTGCAAGACCGGCTGTTCGACGTCCAGAAAGCCTGTTGGGAAGGGGGCGTGGGCAGCATCGTCGTGTTCGAAGGTTGGGATGCCTCAGGCAAGGGCACCGCCATCAATTCGCTCACGCGGCGGCTCGAACCGCGCGGCTTCCGGCTGCACCCCATCCAGGCGCCCCGCTCGCACGAACGGGAGTTGCCGTGGCTCTGGCGCTTCTGGAACAGACTGCCCAACTACGGCGAGATGGTCATTTTCGACCGTAGCTGGTACGGCCGGGTCTTCGAGGATCGCGTCGCCGGCGAGGTGTCGGAGCAGGAGGCATGGCGCGCGTTCGCCGACATCACGGACTTCGAACGCACGGTCGCCGATGACGGCTACGTTCTCATCAAGGTCTTCTTCCACATCAGCAAGGAAGAGCAGGCCCGGCGGCTGAAGCGCATCGCCAAGGACCGGCTATACAACTGGCAGCTCACACCCGAGGTCATTCGCCGCCACGAGAAGTACCAGGAACACCTCGCCGCCGTGGAGGAAATGCTTGAACGCACGGAAACAGAGTCCGGGGCATGGACCATCGTCGAGGCGACAGACCGGCGGTGGGCGTCGGTGAAGGTGCTCGAAACGGTCACCCGGCACCTGGAGGGCGGGCTCCAGGTGCACGGGGTGCCGGTGCCCGCATCGAAACCGGTGCGCGCCGAGGACGGCGAGTGATGACCGACCGGCCGGAACTCACCCGGGGCCTTTCGCGCGAGGAGTATGTCCGTGAGCTCCTTTGCTGCCAGGTCGCGCTGCGCGAACTGGCACTCCAGCTCTACCTCCAGAAACGATCGCTGATCGTCGTCTACGAGGGCCGCGATGCTGCTGGCAAGGGCAGCAACATCCGGCGCGTGACCGAGAAGCTCGATCCGCGCGGCTACGAAGTATGGTCGATCGCGGCGCCAGCCGGCGAAGACCGGACGCACCACTACCTCTGGCGGTTCTGGCGCCGCATCCAGCCCGCCTCCGAGAAGCAGGTGGTCATCTTCGATCGCAGCTGGTATGGCCGCGTGCTTGTCGAGCGGGTCGAGGGTTTCTGCCGTGAAGACGAGTGGAAGCGTGCCTATCGCGAAATCAACGGGTTCGAGCGCCAGCTCACCGACGCCGGGATCATCGTCGCGAAGTTCTGGCTGCAAGTCTCGAAGGAGGAACAGCTTCGCCGCTTCGAGGAGCGGCGAGCGACGCCCCACAAGGAGTGGAAGCTCACCGACGAGGATTGGCGCAACCGCGAGAAGTGGGATGCCTACGACGGTGCGGTCGAGGAGATGCTGCTCAAGACCTCGACGCTCGCGGCACCCTGGCGGCAGATCGACGGGGACGACAAGTGGTCGGCGCGCGTGAAGACACTGCGCACTCTCGTTGACGTGCTGGCGAAGGAGCTGGGCTATCGCGTGGTCGGCACCGAGCAACGGCTGGAACGTGTCGTTCCGGTGGCCATGTCGCGAAAGGAGCGAGCCCGGGCCGCCTGAGCGGCCGGGCCGTGTCCCGCTACTTCGAGTGTGCCTCCGCGCCGAGGCGCCAGGGCGATTCGCCCCCAATCCACCAGGCGGCCCCGGGAGAGGCAGGAGGGAGGTGAGGGTCAGTCCGTTGCTGACCGGTTCGCGCGCAGTCCAGCCATTGCCCGTCGCTCGGGGAGGCAAGTGGAGGTTTCAGGTTGTGGCGAGAGCCGCCTGTTCGGTCCGCGCGCCGCCGCGGTGGCGGCTCACGGCCGCTGCCACCAGTTCGCGGAACAGCGGGTGCGGGCGGTTCGGGCGGCTCTGCAGCTCGGGATGGAACTGCGTGCCGAGCATGAACGGGTGGCCGGCGATCTCCGAGATCTCCACAAGCGAGCCGTCGGGCGAGAGGCCGCTGACCCGCAAGCCTCCGGCTTCCAGCGCGGCCCGGTAGAGGTTGTTGAACTCCCAGCGATGGCGGTGGCGCTCGTTCACCTTCTCCGTGGCGTAGGACCGCGCGGCAAGGCTCCCGGGAACCAGGTGGCAGGGATAAGCCCCCAGCCGCATCGTTCCGCCCTTGTGCGTGATGCCCAGTTGCTCTTCGAGCAGGCTGATGACGGGAAAGGGCGATTCCGGGTCGAACTCCGTCGAATTCGCGCCCGCCATCCCGCAAACGTTGCGGGCGAACTCCGTCACCATCACCTGCATGCCCAGGCAGAGGCCGAGGTAGGGGATGTTCTGCGTGCGGGAATAGGTGGCAGCGTGCACCTTCCCTTCCCAGCCGCGTTCGCCAAAGCCGCCCGGGACGATGATGCCGTCCACGTCCGCCAGGACCGAACTGGCATCCCGGGCTTCCAGGTCCTCGGCGTGCACCCAGCGGATGTCCACCTCGACCCCGTTGGCGATGCCCGCGTGCGCGAGCGACTCCTTCACGGAGAGGTAGGCGTCGTGCAGTTCCACGTACTTGCCCACGACCGCGATCTCCACGGACCCCGTGGGGTGCTGCAGCCGTTCGACCATCTCACGCCACTCGTGGAGGTCCCGTCCGCCGGTCAGCCCGAAGCGGTCGATCACGTAGTCGCCCAGGCCGCGCTCTTCGAGGATGAGCGGCACTTCGTAGATCGAATTCACGGTTTCGAGCGGGATCACCGCCACCGGGTCCACGTCGCAAAAGAGCGCGATCTTGTCGCAGATGTCGCGCGCCACGCGGTGGTCGCTGCGCGTGATGATGACGTCGGGCTGGATGCCCATGGAACGCAGCTCGCGCACCGAGTGCTGGGTTGGCTTCGTCTTCAGTTCGCCGGTTGCGCCGACATGGGGGAGGAACGTTACGTGCACGTTCAGGTGGTTCTCGCGGGGTTCCTCGTGGCGAATCTGGCGGATGGCTTCGATGAAGGTCTGGCCCTCGATGTCGCCGACC
>CAZCDK010000207.1:0-4857 GCA_964497285.1 uncultured Anaerolineaceae bacterium
CAAGGTTCTTGCCGCGGGATTGGTGCGCCCGGCATGGGCGCGGAACAGGAGGTTGAAGTCCTCTGGGGACCCTGACGGAGGGAACCCCTCATCGAAGAGACAAGGGCGCCTGCCGAGCCGAGGTCATGAGCAAGGGGGCGTCTGGTGGAAGTCTGACGATGCAGTGCCGAACCGAGTGCAAGCGAAGTGCCGTAAGGCGCGCGTTCTGGGGTGAGCTGGCCAACGGCAGCGAAGCCCGATCTCCGTCGGCGGGCCGCGCGTATTGGCAACGGGCTCGGCACGAAGTTCCGCGTTCTTACCCGGGGAGACCTTCCGGCCTCCCCGGCGGCGACGCCGGGGTAGTCATCGAGGACGAGAGGACGAGATGACGACGGGACGGGAGGAGTCGGATGGCCGCGTAGTACCGGAAAGCCGCCGAAAGGCGGTTTCAACCCCAGCGGACCAGGGGGGAGGGAAGGCGGTCACGGCCAGCGAAGAGCCGAGACAGCTCGGACTGTTCTTCGAGACAGCCGACAGCCCGCAAGGGAACGTCGCCGGAGCGGACAGGGACCGGTCCCTGCCTGCCCCGCGCGCGGTGCCGAAGTCGAAGGACACGAGGGGACCAGCCTCGGCCGCGATGACGATGGAGGAGGTGGCGGAAGAGGGCAACTTGTTCGAAGCGTTCAGGCGGGTGAAGGCGAACGACGGCGCACCCGGCCCGGACCGGCAGAGCATCGGGGAAGTCGACGAGCACATCTTGGAGATCCTGCCGGTGCTGTCCCGCAAGCTGCTGGACGAGACCTACAGGCCTGGGATGATCCGACGGGTCTGGATCCCCAAGGCGGGAGGCGGGCAGAGAGGCCTTGGCATACCGAACGTGGTCGATCGAATCGTGGCACAGGCGGTGAATCAGGTGATGAGCCCCGTGTACGAGCCGACGTTCCACGCGAGCAGCCATGGCTTCCGAGCGGGGCGGAGCTGTCACACGGCCATCGCGGAGGCCAAGGGCCACCTGGAAGCAGGGTACGGGTGGGTCGTCGATTTTGACTTGGAGAAGTTTTTGGATCGCGCTTCACACTACACCCCGTCTCTATGTGGCGCGTCGAAGAGGCCTGGAAGCGCCGGTGGGACGTTGATTCGCAAGCCCTTGCGGCGGCCGCGGCACACATGGACGGCTTGGAGCTCGCCGCGCTTTACACGCTGCAACACGGTTTGTCGCGACACGCAGAGGATGCGCATGGCGTCGACCATTGGAACATACCCTTCGGGAGCCTCCTCGACGAAGCGTCCGCGCAGTTGCTCGGTGACGCGGATGCGCCACGGCGCGCCGGGCGTCAGCTGCTCGCCCACGATGAAGCCATCGTTGAGCCAGCGATGAAGCGTCGAGGGCGCGATGTCGAGGAGCTTGGCGGCCTCATGCACGGTGACCAGTTCTCCTGCCGCGGGTTGCGGCGAGGACGGCTCGAAGCATGGGATGTTCCAGTAGGTGCGCAGGCTGACGACTCTGTTGGCTGTGAAGCGGAGGCCGGTCGCGGTCCGGCGCCCCTGTCGGTTCAGGATGCCGGCGATCACGGCGTCCGGGTAATGGGCGGCCAAGCGGCGCAGGAGCTCGACAGTCTCTTCGTCGGTGCGTGTCGGCGGTGGCGGTGGTGGCGGCAAGGCCACGTCGATGTCGCTGATGAGGCCACCGCGGCAGCGCAACGTGAGATGCCCCCGCTGCTCGTCTCGGTGCACGTTGATCATGGCCTCCTCGAGCAGCGTGCGCAGCAGCTCCTTGCGGTCACGATCCGTCGTCATCGCGGCGGACCACACGCGTTCGACATCGGAGCCGAGCGACAAGAGGGTCTGTCGCTGTTCCGCGGTGATAGCGCGCGGCTGTTGCCGTTCGCGGGTGACCAGTTCGGCCTCGGCGGCATCGAGCGATCGCAGGGATCTCTCCCACTCGGCCTCCAGGCCGCGAGCCACGAGTCTGTTGTCCGGATCAACGGTGCGATAGCGACGCTCGGCGCGCTGCGCCTCGTAGCGGGTGCGTTCTACCTCATGTCTGTACTGCGTCAGTGCCGCGTCGCGATCGCCCTTGATCTGCTCCGCGGCACGCAGCGATGCTTCGACTCCAGCGGGGGCGAGAGCGGCGAGGAAGGCGGGAACCACGGCGGCGTCGATGTGTCGGCCGCTGACGCGCAGGCAGAACTCGCCTCGGCCGTTGACGATCACGCTGCCGGAGCAGTAGTAGCCGGGAGTCGCGGCGCGACCGCTGTAGTACACGCGCAGGCCGCGTCCGCAGCGTCCGCAGGTGGCGATTCCCTGGAGCAGGGCGGAGCCTTCCCTCACCGCGTTCGCCGGATCGTGAGCACGCGGGCGCGTGTTGTTGCCGATCCTCACTTGATTCGCCTCGAAGGTCTCCCAGTCGATGAAGCCCTTGTGGTGATCGCGAATGAGCACGCTCCACTCCGAGCGGGGCAGCTTTCGGACGCGCTGACGCAGCTTGCCCGCGTCATCCACGTAACGCTCATGGCGCGACTTGCCGTAAGCATACGCGCCAGCATACACAGGACTGGTCAAGACCTGGTGGATCTTGGTGTAGGTAGGCGTGACCCAGCGGATCCCGTCGAGCGCGCGCTCGTAGGACAGCGAAGGGGAGAGCTGCGAGGGGAAGCGCAGGCCCTCCGAGCGGAAGTGAAGCCAGACGCGGCGCGCGGATCCTGTTTCGGCGAAGCGGGCGAACACGGCATGGACCGCGTCCGTGACCGACTGGTCCGGGTGAAAGAGAACCTCTCCGTCTCCATCGCCCCAGACGAAGCCGACGGGCAGTCCGCGGCGCAGCTCACCACGAGCAGCCTTGTTGCGGATGCCTCCGTTCAGGCGAGCCCGCAGGACGTGCAGCTCGGCCTCGGACATGGTGCCCTTGAGCCCCAGTACCAGACGATCGTTGAAGAGCGAGGGATGGTAGATGCCGTCGGCGTCGCCGATGAGCGTGTTCGTGACGCTGCACAGATCGAGCAGCCGGTACCAGTCGGCGTTGTTGCGCGCGAGACGGGACACTTCCAGTCCGAGGATGAGGCCGGCGTGTCCGAGCGCCACCTGCGCGGTCATGTGGGCGAAGCCGGAGCGTTCGGTAAGACCGCTGCCAGAGACGCCGAGGTCCTCATCGATAGTGCTCACCTGATCACGGTGCCATCCCAGCGCCACCGCCCGATCGACAAGCTGGTACTGTCGATCCGTGGACTCGCGGTTGTGTGCGACCTGCGCAGCCGAAGACTGACGCACGTAGACAAACGCGCAGCGGCGCAGATGGTCAGCCGTGATTTTCGTCGTCTCACTCATGGGTCTCCTCCTCGTCAGCGGCTTCGGCCGGTTCGCTTCCGGGGAGCGCCACCTTCGCGATCAAGCGAGCCAGCATCCACACGACCCGCGCTCGCTGCCCGGCGTCGAGACCGTCCCACGCCGGCGCCGCGCCTTCCGGAAGGGGCGTCTCCAGCAGGCTCAGTTGCTCTTTCACCCTCGCACCTCTCTTGTCGCGGCGCCTCGTGTGCCCCGAGTCGGCGGAGCAACGCGTCAGCGACGGTGCGAGTGTGCAGTAGGTGGGTGACGGAGGAGGCCAGTCTTGTCTGCGGGTGATTGTTCGTTGGTGCGGCATGTAGGTCGGTCCAGGCCGCGGGGATCCTCGACCGCGTCCCGTCGGGCAGAACCAGGAGCAGCTCCAAGCGTCCGCGTCGATCAAGCCATCCCGACACCTCGAGCGCATGTCCCTCGAAAGGATGACGAGGACGTACGACCGTCACTCGTTCGGGGTAGCCGTCGAGGTGGTGGTGGTGGGAAGTGTGTCGTGTCTTCCTTCGACCGGGTCAATCACGAGCGGCTCCTCGCCCGGCTGGCGCAGCGCGTCACGGATCGTCGGCTGCTCCGGCTCATCCGGAGGATGCTCAAGGCCAAGGTGGTGATGCCGGACGGGGTGGTGGTTTCCACCGAGGAGGGCACCCCGCAGGGCGGCCCTCTCTCACCCTTGCTGAGCAACATCGTGCTCGACGAACTCGACCACGAGATGGCGCGGCGGGGGTACCGCTTCGTGCGCTATGCCGACGACACCAACGTGTACGTGTGCAGCGAGAGGTCGGGCCAGCGCGTGATGGCGAGCATCGTCCGGTTCATCGAAGGCAAGCTGCGCCTGAAGGTGAACCTGGCGAAGAGCGCCGTCGCCAAACCGGAGGAGCGGCACTTCCTCGGCTTCCGTCTGAGGCGCGAGCCTCTTGACGGCACCGTCGAGGTGCTGCTGTCGGCCCGGTCGAAGGACCGGGTGGCAGAGGCGATCAAGACCAAGACACCCCGGAATTGGGGCCAGTCGCTCAAGACCTGCATCAAGAGCCTCAACGTCTTCCTGATGGGCTGGATCGCGTTCTTCTGGATCTGCACCGCTGCGGAGGAGCGGACCCTCCAAAACCTGGACGCCCACATCCGGAGGCGCCTGCGCGCCCTGGTGCTGAAGCACTGGAAGCGCCGGCGCACTATCGCCCGCCGCCTCATCAAGCTCGGGGTGAAGCCCAAGACCGCATGGCGCCGCATCTACGAGGGCCGCAAGGCCCTCTGGGCGCTCAGCCATGATTCAGCCGTGCACCGGGGACTGCGCAACGCGTACTTCGCCGAGCGCGGGCTCGTTTCGCTGCTGGAACGGTGGCAGGATCTTCACAAACGGGCCATCGCCGCCGCCTCCGCCCAGCTCATGCTGCAGTGGGGATAGCTGCGGGTGGCAACACCGCCGCTGGAATACGAGGGAAGGCTCCGGACCTCCTCGGACCCCGGCGACCCGAAGAGCCGGATGTGAGATCCACAAGTCCGGTTCTGTGAGAGCTGGGGGAGGGCAACCTCCCCCGGCTACTCGAC
>CAZCDK010000208.1:0-409 GCA_964497285.1 uncultured Anaerolineaceae bacterium
TGGCACCATGCCCATCCACAGGAGGAAGTGTCACGGACGTCCTGAACCAGTACAATGGCTCCCCCGCCAGTCCTGCCTCCTGTAACCTACGCTGCATGCCCCGTCCGCTCGAAGACATCACCATCCTGGACCTCACCTGGGTCCTGTCCGGTCCGTTCGCCTCTATGCTGCTCTGCGATCTCGGTGCAGACGTGATCAAGGTCGAGCGTCCTCCCTGGGGAGACATCGCCCGCACAACCGGGCCCTACCAGAACGGCTGGAGCGGGTACTTCTTCAGCATCAACCGCGGAAAGCGCTCCATTGCCATCGACCTGCGCGCCGAAGAGGGCCGCGACCTGTTCCGGCGCCTCGCCGATCAGGTCGATGTCGTCATGGAGAACTTCACACCCGGCACCATGGAGCGGCCCGG
>CAZCDK010000208.1:419-4819 GCA_964497285.1 uncultured Anaerolineaceae bacterium
GCAATCCGCGCCTCATCTTCGCCAGCACGTCCGGCTTCGGCCAGACCGGTCCCTACCGCGAGCGGCCCGCACTCGACATCATTGTCCAGGCCATGGGCGGCATGATGTCCATCACGGGCGAGCCCGGGGGACCGCCGGTGCGGCCCGGGGCCTCATTGGGCGACATCTCTGCCGGCATGTTCACGGCTGTTGGCATCCTCGCTGCCCTCCACGAGCGCCAGCGGAGCGGCAAGGGTCAGATGATCGACATCAGCATGCTCGATAGCCAGGTGGCAGTGCTCGAAAACGCCGTCATGCGCTACTCCGTCACCGGCACACCCCCCACACCCCTCGGAACGCGTCACCCAAGCGCCACTCCGTTTCAGGCCTTTCCCACCGCCGATGGCCACCTCGTGATTGCCCTCAGCTTCGGCGCCGAGAACCAGTGGGAGCTTCTTTGCGGGGTCCTTGCTCTGCCGGAACTCCTGGACGACAGGCGTTTCGACACGAGCCCCAAGCGAACGATGAATCACTCCGCCCTCGAACCCATTCTCGAGGCCGCCTTCCGCCTCCGCACCACGGACGAGTGGCTCCCCGAACTCCGGGCTCTGGGCATCCCATGTGGCCCCATCAACTCCATCCCACAGGTTGTGAACGACCCGCAGGTCCGCGCCCGGGGCATGATCCGCGAAGTCACCCAGTCGAGAGCCGGCACGATCGCCATCGCCAATTGCCCCGTCAACATGTCTCGAAGCGAAACCGGGATCAAGGGCCCGCCCCCCGAACTAGGACAGGACACGCTGGAGGTACTTCGGGAACTGCTTGGACTGACCGGCGACGACATCGCCGCCATGGAGGCACGCGGCATTGTCGCCACCTCAGGCGGACCGGACATCGCCTCGATCATCGATTGAGCGCCGATTGCTCCCTGTATAGCCCATAGCGCGAGATGTAGTCGGCAACTTCCCCGGGGACACCTGTCAGCTGCCCTCCTCGTGCCGCCGCCTCGCGGGCTCCGGTCGAAGACAGCCTCGCCGGGCGCCCGCGCAGCTCCGCGACCGTGATGCGCTCCCGGTACCTCCTCGCGATCTGGTCCCGATCGAGGAACTCCCCGACCCCGCTGATGGTCACGTCCCCACGATTGGCTGCAATCACCCGGTGGTGCGCAAAGAGCTCGTCCAGGTCGGCGTCCATGTTGTCGTAGTAGCGCCTGTCGAAGAGGCGCACCAACGTATCGTATCCCACAACGAACTGGAAGTCGGCCGCCCCGTAGGCGCATCGCAACGCCCGAGCCTGATCCGCGATGCGAGCCGCGTTGACGGCAAGCACCGCGCACCCGGCGCCGCCCTCAGAGACTGCCAGGAGCATCCCCACGCGGTGTTCCAGCGAAGCCCCAAGTAGCCCCTTGTCAACATTCCTCGTTGTCAGAAGCGCCGCAATCGACTCGACACCGGCCACGGTCCGGCCAAGGCCCAGCAGCTCCATGTGCGCTTCGGTCGGGGGGTTGAAGGCGGAAGGAAGGACTGCCACGCGACCCACCAGCGGCGGCCCGTCTTCGAATCGGCTCACCGAGAGAGACGTAGCCCGCTCGAGTTCGCCAAGGGCTGATCCGACATCGATGGCAGTCATCTTCGTGCATTGTACGAAGCGCAGCGGTCGTGCGGGCCGCTCTGTGCCCGCAAGCGCCAGTCGGCCCGCCGGGGCATGATTCACTGTCATGGAAGAGCACAATCAGCCGCGCTGGGCACCGCTGGTGCTGGTGGCCGGTGTCTGCGCGACCTCCTGGGCCGCTATCTTCGTCCGTCTCGCAGCCGAGGCCCCGGCACTCTCCATGGCCGCCTATCGCCTTGCGATCGCGACAGCCGTCATGGCCGCAATTGCCGGTTGGGGCCTCTGGACCCACCGCGATCGCCTTCCGCGCGCTCACCACCTGCCGTTGCTCGCCCTCAGCGGCGCCCTTCTTGCGGGCCACTTCTGGAGTTGGTTCGCGTCGCTCGAGCGGACGTCCGTTGGGAGTTCGGTCGTGATTGTGGGCATGCAACCTCTCTTTGGCGGGGCCCTGGCGTTCGCCTTCCTCCGCGAGTCGCCCCAGCGCAACGAGTACGCAGGAGTGGCGATCGCGCTCGCCGGGCTGCTGCTCATCGGCGGACGGGACCTCGCCGCCTCCCCCGGTGCGCTCGGAGGCGACCTGCTGGCGTTGCTCGGCGGATTCCTCGCGGCCTCCTATCGCACCGTGGGCCGTTCGCTTCGACCCGGGATGAGCGCCGCCATGTACTCCGCAGTCGTCTACGGCATCGCCGCTTCGGCGCTCTGGCTCCTTGTCCTGGCGACACATCCCCGGGTCGGCCACTTCGAGCCGAAGACCTGGACCTTCATCCTGCTGCTCGGGCTCGTTCCCCAGCTCATCGGTCACACGGCCTTCAACTGGGCCCTGGCCCACTTCCGCGTTGTCACCGTGAGTCTCGCGAACGTTGGCGAGCCGCTTGCGGCAACGCTCCTCGCCATCCCCATCCTTGGCGAATACCCCTCGCGCGCGCTGTGGGTGGGCGGGCCGCTCATCATGGCAGGCGTCGTGATCGGGCTGCGGCGTGGCACAGCAACTCGCCCCGCGGTCGAGAGCGAAGCCATCGCCCCCTGACACCGGCCGGACTCACGGCGTTCGCGAGACCGCCAGTGTCCCCAGCCCGGCGCCACCGGCCGCGGCGAGGAGCAAGTGCGCGTCGACCTCCATGGGGAGGTAGGCGGCGGCGCCCGCCATCCGGTAGCGCGCCTCTTCGCCCGGAGTCGGAATCGCCGCGAGGACAACGACCGCGGCCCCTTTGCCCGCCAGCTGGGCGCACTCCACGGGTGGGCACGCCGAATCGACCGCGATCACGATGTCGGCCTGCCCGGAAACCGCGTGCAGCCCGCATGCAACCTCAACGTCCTGGCCGAAGGATTCGGTCAGCACGAGCTCGATCGAACGCCTCAGGAACCCGCTGTTGGCGAGAACGACGATACGTCGCCTGTTCATCTGCGGAGACTACAGGACGGCCCTCGCTATTGACAGGGTCTATCGTCCCTATTCCCCGCGGCCATTCGGTGCCATCCGCGTCAGTAGCCCTGGAACAGCTGGCCCCACTCGGTACCCATCATCCGGGAGATGCGGCGCTTCCCCATGAGCGGGTACCAGTAGTAGTTGTGGTAGAGGTTGCTTGCCCAGTAGCTCCAGGGCACCAGTGGCGTGCGCAGCAGGAACGGCTCGAAGCGGTGCAGCGGCCCCCAGTAGATGAGCTTCTGGCCCCAGCTCGCGAACGTGTCTTCGTCGCCGCGAAAGCCGAAGTTCACGGTGCTGATGTCGAGCCCTTGGACCGTGATCTCCGGGGGGTTGCCAACGCCAAGCCCGGCTTCGTGCGCGAGGCGGATGAAATCGAGCTTCATCGGGTCGAAGCCCATCATCTTCGCCGCCACCGCATCGATCGCGACCTGGTCGGAGCTGGCGAGGATGACGTTCTTCACGTGCGGGCGCATGGCGCGCGGGCCGGGCCCGTCGCCGGCGATCGTGCCGTCCATGACGGCGAAGACGCCCGTGTGGATCTCCTGCTGGATGCGGAGGAGATCCACCAGAGTCTGGTGGATGACCGAGTGGGTCCAGTGGCGGCGGTTGTTTAGCAGGCCGCCGAAGGCGTTCTTCATCGCGCCCGTCATGGTCGTGAAGACATGGGTCTTGAGCGTCGGCAGGTGGACGATGTTCGTCCCCAGGAACATCTCGGGGATCTCGATCCCGTCGGGGAAGATCTTGTCGAGGACGAGCATCTCGCCCTTCGGCGCGTAGGGCACCCAGCGCGCGCCCTTGTCCTGCAGGTGCACGGGTGTGAGCCCCTGCTTCTCGAACACCCGGTCGTGCTTGTTCCCCTTTTCGCCCTCGTGCGAATTGACCACTACGGTGCCGTTTTGCACGGGCGTGAGCCGGTCGTAGCCGGCGCCGCGCAGAGCCGAGGCCACGCCGTCGAGCTGCCATGGACTCGTGCTGCAGCCCGGGTAGTAGTGCTGCCAGCTGATGTTCACCTTCAGCAGCGTCTCGCTGGTGGCGGGAAGGTGCTGCCGGAAGTGCGCCAGCTCCATCACGCGCGCGAAGTCGTCGATGACCGTGGGCGCGCTGGTGTAGATGACGGAGACAAGCGGCTCGCGCGTCGGCGCCGACGGGCTCGCCTGCCCGGGGGAGGTTTCGATCGTCATGGAAGAAGTGTACCGCACGAGGTATGAGGAACGAGGAATGAGGAATGAGGAATGAGCCGGGCAGTTACGGAGCGGACGAGTAACGGGGTGGCGGGGTGTTGGGGTGGTCATGTGTTGGCCATCCAGTCGTTGGGCCAGTCGTGGTCGCTGGCCTTGGAGGGGGGCGGGGGCGGGGCGAAGAGGTCGTTGGCTTTGAGGAACTC
>CAZCDK010000209.1:0-2091 GCA_964497285.1 uncultured Anaerolineaceae bacterium
GATGCGGAACCGGGTCGCCTGTGCGCTGTTGACCCGGTACCCCACCGAGATGATCGCGTCGAGGTTGTAGAACTCGATCCCCCGGCTGACCTCACGGTTGCCTTCGCGTTGAACTCTTCGAATTCTTCGAACAGTTGCCGCCTCGTCCAGTTCGCCGGACGCGAAGATCTCCTTCAGGTGGTAGCTGACGGTGGGAATCTCGACGCCGAACAACTCGGCGATCCTCCGTTGGTTTAGCCAGAAGGTCTCGCCTTCGTAGAGGACCTCGATCCGAGCCGCGCCCTCCGGTGTCCGGTAGAGAATGATCTCGCCCTCGGTCAGCTTCGGCTCGTCATCCATGGCTCTTCCTCCTGCACCGTTATACCAGCGCCGTTGTCGCGAAAGATAGGCACGGCGTTCGTCCCTCGGCCGCTGGCCGGGTGGTACCCTGAATCCCGATGGAACCTCGCTACCGGCTCCGAACGGCCAACCTCTACCCGGACGTAATGAACATCTATGGCGATCGGGGGAACGTGCTCGCGCTCAAGTACCGCTGCGCGCAGCGCGCGATCGAACTCGTGGTCGACGACATCAACGTCGGGGATGCGTTCGACCCGGGGGCGTACGACCTGGCGCTCATTGGCGGGGGACAGGACCGGGAACAGCGGCGAATCGCCGGCGACCTCGTGGCCAAGGGTCCCGCGCTGCGCGAGGCGATCGATGACGGCATGCCCGCGCTCGCGGTGTGCGGCGGGTTCCAGCTTTTCGGCCACCGCTACGTCGACCACCAGGGGGGCATCATCCCCGGCATCGGCGTCTTCGATATGGAGACGCGCCATCCCGGGCCGCGCGCCGACCGCTGCATTGGCGACGTCGTGCTGGCGACCAGCCTGGGCGAAGTGGTGGGGTTCGAAAACCACGGCGGGCGGACCTACCTTGCGCCGGGACAGGCGCCGTTCGGGAAGGTGCGGCGCGGGTTCGGCAACAACGCCGAGGGCGGCGACGAGGGCGCGCGCCATCGCAACGCGATCGGCACCTACCTGCACGGGAGCCTGCTGCCGAAGAATCCCGCCCTCGCGGACGAACTCATCCGGCTGGCGCTGAAACGCCGCTACGGCGAGGACGTGGAGCTGCCCTCGCTCGACGACACTGCCGAAAACGCCGCCCACGCGGCCGCGGTCCGGGTGGCGGAAAAGCGCAGCCGGGGTGCGCCTGCCAGGCGCTGAGCGACACTCCCGAAGACCGGGCGGTGAGGTACGCTTCAGGTCATGGTACGAACGTTCGCATCAGTGCTTCGACGGCTTTCCGGGCGTCGGCCGCGGCAGAGGCAGGCACGGGAGCGCCAGGCCGGGTTGCCCGACCGCCAGGGTTGCCGGCACTACTGGGAGATGCAGTTTCAGCTGTGCCGCGCAGACGAACAGGAAACCTTGAAGTGCCGGACCTGCGGCGAGATGAGGCTCGTCGAGCCGACCTACGGTCTACCCACCTGCCCCCCGCGGACCCTGACGGGGCAGGCGGACGACAAGGCCGAACGAGGCAGGCGCCTTGCCGTCACCAGACGGCTGGAGGCGGGCGTGTTTCCACCCCCGGAACTCTGGCCTCCCGATTGGCCGGCTGAGATCGAACGGTTGGCGGCTTCGATCCGGCGACCATCAACGCCCGCGGCCCCTCGACCCGGAGATGACGGGCCGGAGCCGGGGCGCTGAGCTTCAGGAAACGGCGAGGCCGGTGGCGAACGGGTCTATGCCGCCTCGTTGGGCACGTGGATCACAACCTCCACGGAGAATCCGCTGCCCAGGGCAGCGACGTAGCGCCGCAGCGTGTTGAGCGTGTAGGAGTCGTAGCCGCGCTTCTCGATCCGTGCGATCTGGGCCTGGGACACGCCGAGACGGCGCGCCACTTCGGCCTGGGTGAGGTTGGCTGCCTGGCGAGCCTCAACCAGGGCAAGCCACAAGTCCTTCTTCTGAGCTTCTTCTTCGTAGGTGCGCCGGAACTCCGGGTCCGCCATCTGCCCGGCCCAGTACTCCTCGTAGCGCTTCGCGCCTTCGGTCTGGCGGTCCTTCGCGGCGCTCATACTCCTCCCCTTCTTCGTTCAAGGAACGCGGCATAGTA
>CAZCDK010000209.1:2101-4814 GCA_964497285.1 uncultured Anaerolineaceae bacterium
TTCATGAAACGGCGAGGCCGACGGCGAGCAGCACCCCGAAGACGAGGTGGAAACGCGCCGTCGCCCGGAGCGCGACGTTCAACGCCCGGCCCTCGGCGCCGCTGAGCACGGCCCGCGCTGGCGGCCACGCGAACGGCAGGCTAAGGACGACGGCCAGCACCGCGGGCGAGGCCGGCCCGGCGAGCCAGGTCCCGACCGCCACGCCAAAGGCGGCGATCAGCAGGATGGTGAACCAGGCGCGCGTGCCCTTCGCCCCGAGGATGACGCCGAGCGTCGTCTTGCCCGCGGCGCGGTCGGTGGCGATGTCGCGAAGGTTGTTCACCACGAGGATCATCGTGACCGTGCAGCCCATGGCGATGGAGGCGGCCCAGGCGAGGCCAGCGACCTCGCCGGCCTGGACGTAGTAGGTCCCCGCGACCGCGACGACGCCGAAGAAGACGAACACGAAGACGTCGCCCAGGGCGTGGTAGCCGATGGGCCACGGCCCGCCTGTATATATGATCGCGGCGGCGATCGAACTCAGACCCACAGCGACGATCGGCCAGCCGCCGACCGAGACGAGGTAGACCCCGAGCGCGAAGGCGGCAGCGAACGCCACCCACATGCCCGCGAATACCTCGCGCTGGGAGAGCAAGCCCATCTGCGTGACACGGGGCGGCCCGAGCCGTTCGTGCGTGTCCGCGCCGCGCTTGAAGTCAAAGACGTCGTTGGCGAAGTTCGCACCGACCTGGAGAAACAGCGCGCCGAACATCGCCGCGAGCGCGGGGAAGAGGTCGAATGAATCGTGGTGGATGGCCACGCCTGTGCCTACGGCTACGGGGGCGATGGCGGCCGGGAGCGTCGGGAGGCGGACAGCCATCCTCCAGGCGGAAACCTTGCTCACAGGCGCACCGCGGTGATGGCCTGGATCGCCCCGAGCATGTGCCCCTGCTTGTGGACCTTTCCGAAGCCGGCGTCGACGAGCATCCGCAGGAGCTGGCCCTCCGGGGGCAGATAGGCCGCAGACGCAGGCAGGTAACGGTACGCGGCCCGGTCGGACAAGATGCCGCCAACAAACGGCACGACGTGGTTGAAGTAGGCGGAATGGCCGGTGCGCAACACGGCGTTGCGCGGCCGGTCGACCTCGAGCAGGCCGATGCGGCCGCCCGGGCGGATGACGCGCGCGAGCTCCGCGAACACGGGCGGGAGCGAAGCGAAGTTACGCAGGCCAAACCCGGAGAGGGCGGCGGTCATCGAGCCCGTGCGCAGGGGCATGCGCAGGGCGTCGCCCTGCACCCATCCGGCGCCGTCGATGGACCGCTTCAGTGCCCCCGCGAGCATCTCGCGGGAGAAGTCGAGTCCGGTCACACGGAGCGTGAACTCGCGGGCTATCCCGGCGAAGTCGCCGGTGCCGCAGGCGAGGTCGAGGACTGTATCGGAGTCGCTAAGGCGCAGGCGGCGGACCAGTTCACGCCGCCACGCCTGGTCGCGGCGGCCGGTCATCACCCGGTTCATGCGGTCGTAGCCCGGCGCGATGCGGTCGAACATCTGGCGGACAGTGCGGGCCTTGTCCTCGGGCGGCGGGAGCGTGGCAGGCATGGCGCCCATTTTCGCATCCGCACCCGCTACGGGGCGTGTGCGCGCGGCCCCGGGGTGGGGGCCCCTGCCACCCGGGGAGCTGGCGCCGTGGCACTGGCGAAGCGAGTGGCGGCGGGCCCGCGCCGTCGACACCGACGCCCCGGCAGGCAACAATCGATCGATGCCCGTTCGCCGCGATCTCCACGAAGCCAACCGCCTCTCCTGGAACGAAGCCACGAAGGCCCACAACAGCCACAAGGCCGACCAGGCCGCCTTCTTCCGCGACGGCGGCAATAAGCTCTTCCCCGAGGAGATGGAACTCCTGGGCGACGTGCGCGGCAAGGACCTGGTCCACCTCCAGTGCAATTCCGGTCAGGACTCGCTCAGCCTCGTCCAACTGGGAGCGCGGGTCATGGGCATCGACATCTCCGACGAGGCGATCGCGTTCGCGCGCCAGCTCTCGGTCGATTCCGGCCTCCCCGCCACCTTCGTCCGGAGCGACATCTACGACTGGCTCGATGAGGCGGCGAAGCCGGGAGGGCCGCGATTCGACCTGGCCTTCTCCTCCTACGGCGCGATTTGCTGGATCTCCGACCTCCACGCCTGGGCCCGGGGCATTGCCGCCATCCTGCGCCCTGGCGGCCACTTCGTGCTGGTGGAGTTCCACCCGCTGCCCTGGATGTTCGACGACGAAGGCAAGGGTGTGCTCACGTACGACTACTCGACCGCTGGCGAGCCGCTGCACTTCGACGAGGGTATCGGGGACTACGTGGCTGCCTCCGGACCCGCGCTGGCGCCCTCCGGGTACGTCGACGGCGTCGTCGACTTCAAGAACCCGCACGGGTGCCACGAGTTTGGCTGGGGAATCGCCGACGTGGTTACGCCGCTGATCGAGGCCGGGCTCAGGATCACCGCCCTGCGCGAATACCCCTACATGAACGGCTGCAAGATGTTCCCCACCATGCGCGAACTGCCGGGCCGCCGTACCGCCATGCCCGAGAGCCTGCCGTCGATGCCGTTGATGTTCGGCGTGGCGGCGCGCAAGGAAGCAACGAGCAACGAAACAGAACCGCGACCGCGAGGGAGCGGACCCGGGCGGAGCAACGAAACAGAACCGCGACCGTCAGGGAGCGGACGACGGACAGAACCGCGACCG
>CAZCDK010000210.1:0-1757 GCA_964497285.1 uncultured Anaerolineaceae bacterium
CTCGCGTCTGTTATTCAGCGCCCCTGCCACCTGCCCCCTGGCCCCCGGCGCGCTTTGCTGGTAGAACGAAGGAAGATGAACCGTCTCGCCGAGTGCGTCAAGGCGGCGCGCTACGTCAGCTCGTTCCTCCGCAGGAGGCTGGTCCACACCAACCTCCAGCTTCTCTACGACTGCAACTTCCGGTGCCGCATCTGCGATTTCTGGAAGCCGTCGCACGCCAGCCTCCCGCGGCTGTCGGCGGCACAGGTCCTTCAGATCTCCGAGAAGCTCGACCGGATCGGCCCCCAGAACGTGTCGATCGGAGCCTCTCCTGCACCCGGAACTGGTCGAGGTGATCGAGGCGCTGGCAAGGCACCACTTCCCCGTGCTCATCTGCAATGGCTGGTTCGTCACGCCCGAGGTTGCCCGGGCGATCTTCGCGGCCGGACTCTACGAGGTGAGCGTCTCGGTCGATTTCGCCGACGCCGCCCGCCACGATGCCCAGCGAGGGACGGCCGGGGCCTTCGAGCGCGCGCTCGAGGCGCTGGCGATCCTCCGCGAGGCCCGGGTCGAGCCATACCAGCGAGTCCACCTGATCCTGGTGCTGATGGAGGACAACCTGAACGACGTGGAATCCCTGATCGAACGATGCCGCCGGCTCGGCATCACGTTCCTCATCACGATCTACTCGGACGCTCGCGGTACGAAGGACTGCCGGGCCCTCTCGGCGGACGCGGGCGAGCGGCTGCTGGCGCTCAAGCGCCGCCATCCGGAGTTCGTGGCGCTCCGAGGCTACCTGGGCAGCTTCTCGCGGGCAGTCCGCGAGAACGGCGTGGGCCCCTGCCGGGCCGGCAAGAACCTCTGCAACATCGACAGCCAGGGGGAGGTCGCGCTCTGCATCGATCGCCGCCAGGAGACGGTCGGCAACATCCTCACCGACGACATCCACCTGCTGGAGGCCCGCCTCGCCGAACGGCAGCGCTCCAACGATTGCCGGAGCTGCTGGACCAGTTGCCGCGGCTCGATCGAGACCCTGATGTACGGCCCGGACCGCCTCGGCAACCTCTGGGACTACTATCAGATGACCAAGCCGATCGCCCTGGGAACCCCCGGCCGGAGCTGAACCACGGAGGCGCAAGGGCGCAGAGAGACGAACCACGAAGACTCGGAGACACCAAGAAAGAAGAAGATGACGTCGAGGTCACCGGTGGCGCGCGGGGCTCCGTGAGCTGCCAGCGCGTAGGCGCCGACCACGAGGTACTCGGCGCCCTCCTCGGACAAGGCGCGCAACATGTCTCTGAAGTCCGGGTTCAGCAACGGGTAGCTTTGCAAAGGCCCAAGCTTGCAACGTGAGTTGCCACACCATCCCCAGCCGCTCGGCCGGAGTGAACTGCAGGTAATCCTCGTCGACGTCGACTTCCGAACGGTCGAGTAACCGCCCGGTTCTGCGATGTTCCACAGTCTCAGTCTAGCATCTCCGGAGCGCGATGGGCCCTGCCGGTGGAGGGAGCGATGCTGAGAAATGGGAGCCCGCATGTCCACGAACGCTGGAGAGTCATCATTCGACACAGCCCGGACTTCGCCCGGAACCCTAGGATGTGGAGGAGTCCAAAAACACCTTCGAAATCGTCGCGCTGCGCGAGGATGGTGGGAAGTAGTAGTACAGAGCCACATCGGAGCTGACTTGAAGAGACTCTTCTCTGGGTCTCCGTGTCATCGTGGTGAAGACCTTCCGTGTCTCCGTGGTTCCCCCTTCGGCCGCGCCCGGCCTTTGTGCC
>CAZCDK010000210.1:1767-4347 GCA_964497285.1 uncultured Anaerolineaceae bacterium
CGCTGCCGTGCGACCGCCCCCATGCGGCATCACCATGCGAAAACCGGTGCCCGTTGGCGTGCGTCCAAGCCAGCGCCTCGCCAGGGCCCTTCCAGCCAGGGCCGCCTCCTGCAGGAGCAGCGACGGGTCGTTGGCGATCAGCGATAGCCCCAGCGCACAGGCGGAGTGGCACCGGACGTCGCAAGAGGGCTCCGGGCCGAAGCGTCCCATGGCCTCTCTCCGGAGGTCGTCCAGCTCGGCGATCAGCAGGTTCCCTGCCTGGTTTCCGAGCTCCAGGCAAGGGTAGAAGGCGTTGCCGGTCGGGTCGATGGCCAGCACCATCGAAGGCCGGCAACGGAACTTGCGCAGCTCGCGCAGGTGCTCCAGGTACGCAACGTTGCCGTTAACAGGCCAGCCCGCCCTCTTCTCGGCGATGAGCAGGTCGTAGAGGCCCGTGTAGGCCGGGTTCCCGGCCAGGGCCGGATGGGCCTTGACCCCCACGAGCTGCGGGCAGAGCGCGAACCGGAAGCCGCGGTCCCTGGCCCACCGATAGACGGCACCCAGGTCCTCCAGGTTGTCGGGCGTCGCCACCGCGGAGATGAGGATCTCGTAGCGGCGCCTCGGGTGGCGGGCCGCCGCCTCGATCGTCTCGAGGATGCGGGCCTGGGTGCCCGGCCCGACCCCGTACCAGCGATCGGCCTTCTCCTGGTCCAGCGTGTCGAGGCTGAAGACGAGGTACCGGACCGAGCGGGCGACGGCGTCCAGGTGCGGGGCGAGGCCGTCGCCGATCGTCGTGAGCACCACCCCGTCGAAGCCGTGGTCGCCCAGCTTGTTCAGCACCTCCCCCAGTTCCGGATGGCAGAGAGGCTCGCCGCCCGTGAGCACCAGGTAGTCGCACCACCGGCGGACCCGGGATAAGAGTTCGAGCACTCGTGCGGCCGGGAGAACGGGGGACTTCAGCGCCCGGTACGGCAACCCCTTCCCATCGGAGCAATACGGACACCGGAACGGACACTCGTACGTCAGATAGTAGACCGCGAGCAACGGCCTCCAGCCGGCCGGGACCCCCCGGGCGTGGGCCAGGTAGTTGCGGATGGAGAGCCACATGATCTGCCGCCGGCCCCGGGTTCATCCCCCCGCGGCCACCTGCTCCCATCGCTCCTGAGCTTCGGCGAGCGAGGCGGCGCAGTGCGAGGGTACGATCGTGAAGTCGGGCCGGCGCAGATGGAGCTGGTGCAGCTTGCCGACGGTCGCCCGGGCATCGGCCCAGCTCGAGAAGATCAGGCCCGCGAGTCGGTTCGGCATCCGGTTCTCCCGGAAGCTGCGTCCGGACCAGCACGCATCCCCGGCGAGGAGCGTCCAGGAAGGGCCGGGTCCCCGCACGAAGAGACCGTAGTGGCCCAACGTATGTCCCGGAAGTTCCACCGCCAGGAGCGTCCCGTCGCCTGCCAGGTCCAGACCGCGCTCGAACGGGGAGAGCTCGGGCGGCAGAGCGACCGACTGCGTCCAGTCCAGAGGGCACGCTCGCGCCTCGAAGTCGGCCGGGAGCAACGAGGGCACGTACGCGGCGAGCAGGCGCGCCACTCCGCGCCGGTCCCGGACGTGCTCGAACTCCCGGAGGTCGAACAGGTAGCGCGCGCGCGGGAAGTCGGCCAGCCCGGCCATGTGGTCCGCGTGGAAGTGCGAGAGGATGATGTGCCGCACCTCTCCGGCGTCCAGCCCGAGTCCCTCGAGCTGGCTGCGGGCCGTCTCATCGGGCCGGACGACCCCGCGCGTGGCCATCGCGTGGAGCCGGTCCGGGAAGCTGCACGTCCCCGCCGGGAAGCGCATCGAGTAACCCGTGTCGAAGAGCGTGGGCCCCAGCACCGGGTGCTCGAGCAGAGCGAACCCGACGGGGAGTTTCATGCTCCGCCAGGCGCCACCGCTGAGCACGAGGCACTCCGCGTGTGTGCACGAGCCGGCCGACAGCAGTCGCAACCGCGGGCTCATCGGCCCGGCGAAGGTCGAGGCCCGTCGTAGAACTCGGAGTGCGTGTCGATGGGGGGCACATCGCGGTGGATGATCGGAATCCCGGCCGCCTGGATGGGCGCGGCGTCCTCGTCGATCACGGCCGCGTCGATCAGCGCGAGCAGGTTCATGGCGATGAGCCGGCGAGACAGGCCGGCCGTGGACTTGAGCCCCTTGGCCCGGGCGAGCGCCTCGTGTTTGGACGCCAGATGAGCCGTCCGGAGCGTGCTCTCCAGGACGTGGCGGACCATCGCGTGGTAGGTGGGCACCGCCTGGAGCCGGGCCAGCTCGGCCCGCACGGCCTGGCAGGTGCCGGCGAACCCGCCCATCTTTCCCGCCCGGCGGATGCGCAGGAGCATCTTCCATCCGTCCTGCCGCTCGTATCGCGAGAGGGGCAACGCCCCGGGTGCGGCGGGCTCGAAATCGGGGGCCTTCTCCATGCTGACGAAGTCCTCGGCCACGATTCGTGCAAGCCGGGCATACCGATTGGCAAACCGAATTGCCGCTTCCAGTACGGCCTTCATGGCGTCCCAGTTCTGGATCTTCTTGTACAGGGGGAGGAGTTCCGGACCGGGTATGCCGATGGTCTTTGCC
>CAZCDK010000210.1:4357-4714 GCA_964497285.1 uncultured Anaerolineaceae bacterium
GGCTCGAAGTCGGTGGCCGTCTCCATGCTGCCGAAGTCCTGGGCCACGATCGGCACCCCGCTGAGCTGCCACCAGCGCGCGATCCGGTCGACGACCATCGCGAACAGCAAGGCGAACCGTTCATCGCGGATGAGCCGGTCCGAAACGGCCACCGAAGCGCCCGCCGTGAGCGCCGAGTAGAGCGGGCGCCGCGCCTGGTTGAGGCGGATCGCCTCGCGCAGATGCCGTTCAAAGGCGCCCTTCTCGTCGGCCCAGGCGCCGCCGGCCGAGGCCGCCAGGGCCGCGACGGCGAAGAAGATGAACGCGAGGCTCGGAACTCGAAGCTCGCGCCGTAGCCGTGGTCGCCCGCGACCTCGC
>CAZCDK010000211.1:0-4704 GCA_964497285.1 uncultured Anaerolineaceae bacterium
GTGCCGTCGCCCTGGCCGCACTTCTTCCGGATCCGGCCGATCCAGAATGTCCCAGAGCCTTTTGAGTTGAAGCAGCCGATGCGCTGCGCTTCAGATGGAGCGGGCGCGATCTTTCGAATGTACTGGAGTTGCGCCGCTCGCTCTTAGATTTCATCGCAGAAGTCGCCGCTTGGAACGTCGCGACCAAGGACGTTTACTTGGAATGTGCTCGACGACTCGTCAGCGCAGCATTTCCCGAACATCCGCCACTCGTAGTCGACCCTTTTGGAGGTGGCGGAGCAATTCCACTTGAAGGTCTACGCGTGGGAGCGAACGCGTGGGCTGGCGACTCAAATCCCGTTTCCGCACTGCTCTTGCGTGTGCTCCTCGAAGACATGCCGCGTTACTCTTCATCGCTGGCTGACGATTTGCTGTCGTGGGGGGAGAGCATCCGCAACAAGGCAGCGGCCGTCTTGGATGGCTGACAGCGGACACGTCGTTCTCCCCAACCGCGGACAGTTAGCTCCCCGTTGACGGACAGGATTTCTCCCCGCTGACGGACAGCGGACCTTCCCAGGTTCCAACCGTTTGATCCCTCCCGGGGGTTTGCTCGCGGCGTTGGTGCCGTCGAGACCCCGGGGAGGGATCGGTGTCGAAGTCTGGGAGGGAGATCATGGAGATTCTCGAGGCGTTCGATCTGACGCGCAGCGCGCGTTCGGCCGCCGCGCTGGCGGGCTGTGATCACAAGACCGTGGCCCGGTATGTGGCCGTCCGGGATGGGGGTAGTGATCCGCTCGCGGGTGCGGTCCGGGAAAAGCTCATCGATGCGTTCCTGGAGAAGGTCGAGGAGCTCATCGACCGATCGTCGGGCCGGATCCGCGCTGACGTCGTGCACGACAAGCTCACCGCGATGGGCTTTGTGGGGTGCGAGCGGTCCACGCGGCGCGCGGTGGCAGAGGCGAAGGCGCGGTATCAGGCGGGGCACCGCAGAACGTATCGGCCGTGGATCCCGGAGCCCGGGATGTGGCTGCAGTTCGACTGGGGCAAGGGACCGCAGGTCGGGGACCGCCAGACGTTGCTGTTCTGCGCCTGGTTGGCGTGGTCGCGATATCGGATCGTGATCCCCACGTGGGACCGCACGATGGGCACGCTGCTGGCGTGTTTGGATCAGATGCTGCGGGAAGTGGGTGGCGTGCCCACGTACCTGCTGACCGATAACGAGCGGACGGTGACGACCGACCGCGTCGCGGGCATCCCGGTGCGGCATCCGACGATGGTTGCCTTCGGCCGTCACTACGGCTGTCAGGTGGCCTCCTGCGAACCCTACGATCCGGAATGCAAGGGCGGCGTGGAGGCGACGGTGAAGGTCGCCAAGGCCGATCTGGTGCCCACCACGGCGAACCTGCGTGAGCGCTACGAGAGCTTCGCTGAGCTGCGCGTCACCTGCGAGAGCTTCGGGGAAGCGATCAACGCCAGGCCGCATCGGGAGACCGGTCGGGCGCCGGTGGACCTGCTGGGGCAGGAACGATCCCGGTTGCACCTGGTTCCCGTTGCCCCGTTCACCGCCGCGTTGGGCGAGACGCGGGTGGTTGGCGACGATCAGACGATCCGGTTCGGCTCGGTGCGCTACTCCACCCCGCCCGGCCACGTCGGGGATGAGGTCTGGTGCCGCGTCGAGGGCGATGAGCTCGTCATCGTCGGCCGCACGCCCGACGCGCTGGCAGAGATCTGCCGCCACGAGCTGTCCACGCCGGGCACGCCGCGCATCCGTGACGAGCACTATCCGAACCATCCACCGGGCAACGGTCGTCGCGAGCCGCGTCTGCGCCCCCACACCGACGCGGAGCGCGCCTTCCTCGCGATCGGTGCCGGTGCGGAGCGCTGGCTGCGCGAAGCCGCGGCGCGCGGCGTGGCGCGGGTGCGAGCCAAGATGTGCGACGCGGTCGAGCTTGCAGCGCTTCTGGATCGGGGGGAGGTCGACCGGGCGCTTGGGATCGCCGCGCTCGCCGGGCGGTTCGCCGAGGGCGACCTGGCTTCCATCACCCAGCATCTGGGGCGCATGCAAGATCCTGCGTCGTTGGTCATCCCCGATGAGGCGCACTCGTCGCAGCCCGGCACCGGCGCATGGAAGGAGTTCGGACGATGAGCCGCCCCGTCTGTCTGCAAGCGGAAGACGCCGTTGAGCTCGCCGAGCTGTGCGAGTTCCTGGCGGACTGGATCGAGCACAACACCAAGCGAGCCGACCGCGCCCTCATCCCGTTCGTCTCCTGGTTCTCCTGCTATGACGCCGCCGGCCTGCAGGCGGATCTTCGCCGCTTCGCGTTCCTGCTGGGAGGCTCCAACCCGACGCTGGTCTTCGGCCACGACCACAACGAGGAGGACGAGCAGTGAGCCCGCAACCGCCTGCCATCCCCGAAGAGCTGGAGCGGCTGCTCCGGCGCATGCGACTGCCCTACCTGCGTCGTGCAGCGCCGGAGGTGTGCGCCACGGCGCGGTCCCAGCGCTGGGATCCGGCCGAGGTCCTGCGCGTCCTGGTCGCCGAGGAGGTCCAAGGACGCGACCTGGCCACCAAACGCCTGCGACGGCGTGCCGCCGGGTTTCCCTCGGGCAAGACTTTCGACTCGTGGCGGGAGGCCGATAGCTCCATCCCATTGCCCACCCAGCAGGCGCTGCGCACCCTGGAGTGGATCGGACGCGCGGAGAACCTCGCGGCGTGCGGACCGTCGGGCACCGGGAAGTCTCACTTCGTGGAGGCCCTGGGGCACGAGGCGATCGATCGCGGCATGCGCGTGTCGTGGTTCACCCTCGAGTCGCTCACCGCCACCATCGGCCGCGCGAAGGTCGATCTGTCGGTTGCCAAGGTCGTGGCGCGCATCTGCCGATCGGATCTCGTCGTCGTTGATGACATTGGCATGCTGCCCGCCGGGGGCGACGCCGCCGAGGCCTTCTACCGTGTCATCGACGCCGCTTACGAGCGGCGCAGCGTCGCGGTGAGCTCGAACCTGCACCCGTCTGGCTTCGACACGATCATGCCCAAGGCGCTGGCCACGGCGACGGTGGATCGCTTGCTCCACCACGCGCACGTCGTCGTGACGGAAGGCTCATCACTGCGGCTGGCTGAGGCCACCGCGGGCAAGGGGGTGGTGCCACTCATGTAGAGTTCTGTCGGAGGTCAGCTGTCCGTCGTTGGGGAACTCTCGTGTCCCCCAGCAGGGAGATCAGCTGTCCGCCTGAGGGGATTTCCCACTGTCCGCTCGCACCGGCCGTGCCTGACCAGGATCTTTCGGAAGAAGGCCTGGTTCATGAGTCTGCGCACTTCCGGCTTGGCTCTCGCGTACCCGGCCCGACAGCTCTCGGCCAACTCCAGGGCTAGTTCGATGACCTTTATCGCCTGATCGAGCTTCACAGCTTCCCCGGACAACTGCTGCTCGGCCCCGACGACCTCGGCGTTGATTCGGACTTGTTCGCGCTTCAAGGTGGCGACATCGATGGCGTCCGCGTAGTAGGCCTTGAGGAGTGCTCCGCCACGAACTCGCCGTCCTTCGCCGCCAAGCCGGTCCCCCTCGGTATCAACCGGCCGACCGGGCGTTGCTGGCTGCCTTGAGCCGGCTGCTTCCCCGGGGTGCCTGGGGAACATTCCTGGTCACCCCGAAGACGCTGCTCGGCTGGCACCGGAGGCTGGTCGCACGTCAGTGGACCTCCCCCCACCGGCGTCCGGGACGGCCCCGCATCGATGCCGAGCTGGAGGCGCTCATCTGCCGGCTCGCGAGGGAAAATGCGCGGTGGGGTTACCCGCGGATCCAGGGGGAGCTCAAAGGACTCGGCTACCAGGTCTCCGCCTCGACTATCCGCCGCGTGCTCCGGCGTCACCATCTGGATGCTTCGCCCCGGCGGGAGGATGGGTCGTGGCGGGCGTTCCTGCGCGCGCAAGCCGCCGGGATCCTCGCGACGGACTTCTTCACCGTCGACACGATCTGGCTGAAGCGCCTCTACGTGCTGTTCTGGATCGAGATCGGCTCCCGGCGCGTGCACATCGCGGGATGCACGACGAATCCGAACGCGCCCTGGGTCATCCAGCAGGCCCGCAATCGATCGGTTCCGACCGAAGGCCGTCCTCCCACGCGTTTCCTGATCCGCGACCGCGATGCGAAGTTCACGCGCGGGTTCGATGCCGTGTTCGAATCCGACGGCGCGCGGGTCATCCGAACGCCTGTCGAGGCGCCCAATGCGAACGCGTTCGCCGAGCGCTTTGTGGGCACCGCACGCCGCGAGTGCCTGGACCACGTGCTGATTCTCGGACGACGACATCTCGAGCGGGTCCTTGCAACCTTCGCCACGCACTATAACGGTCACCGGCCGCATCGCGGTCTCGATCTGTGGGCCCCCGATCTGTTGCCCACGACGCCGACCCAGACGACCCGCCCCGGTCGTGTCCGACGGCGTGACCGCCTCGGTGGCCTCATCCACGAGTACTACGCGGGGGCCGCGTGATGGAATCGGAAAATGACACCCCACGGGTTCTCTGGGCGAGGGTGGGGAAGCCCGGGTGCTGAATGCGCAGCGCCTCCGAGGCGTAGGCGTGAAGTGTGTCCTTTCAGGAGGACGCATGTACTCTCTGAGAGACATGTGTCCTCTGGCGGGGACGCCTCTGATATGCTCTGTTTGTGGATATGTCGTCGCCATATGCTGCCGTGCTCTCTCCCACGGAGGGCCCGATCCTGGCCG
>CAZCDK010000212.1:0-727 GCA_964497285.1 uncultured Anaerolineaceae bacterium
CTTCTTCGGCAGCCAGGAGTGCGTCCCGTTGTGCGTCCCGCGGAAGGTCCACCAGCAGGACCGGACTGCTGCTCACTTCCCGGGCCAACGCAGGTTCCGACCGCAGGAGGCTGCACAACGCGCCGAAAATCGCCACGTGGTTGAGGTAGTTCTCGAACACGAACAGGGAGATGTCGTCGAGTGATTCGGCATCACCATCGTCGGCGAGCACCGAGTACACCGTCTCCAGCCATGTGCCGATGCCCTTCCAGGCAGCCTGTGCATCGTCGCAGCCCCGGGTTTCCATGGCCTCAATCGATGAAAACAGCATGACCAAGAACGTCGGAAGCCGCCGCGACTCGTAGCCGAGACGCGCCACTTCGACCCACCGCCGGTCGTCCTCGCAGGTTGCGTGGGCTCGCTGGACAGGGATCGCGCCGGCAAGCTCGTTCGCTTCCGCATCCGGCAGGTGCCGGACCCAGTCCTCGATCGTCTCGATCGGCACCTCAGCGAGATCGATCACGGACAGCGCCGCCAGTCTGCGCTCGGGGGGGCCATCTTGGACCTCCGCTACGAGTTCTGGGGTCGTGCGGCGGCGGAACGATGACTCGTGAGCGTTCCAGCCCTCGTATTCCAGTGGCAACCGCCGGTCCATCATTCCCAGAGTACACCTCTCGTCATCCATCATCGGCGGTGACAGGCGCTGGTCGTGGTCGGTGGAATCCCGGTTTCCGAAGCTCACAATGCT
>CAZCDK010000212.1:737-4688 GCA_964497285.1 uncultured Anaerolineaceae bacterium
GAGCGCGACCCGGGAATCCATCCCGCCGGGTGAATGCCCCGGAAGATGGACCAACCTTGAGGAGCGTACCGGACAGTCCGCCTTGCCGGGTTTGCTCATCGTCGCGCCCACGCGCGCCCGGTTGCCGAGCCAGGCGCCCTTATGTCCAGCTGAAAAGGAACTCCAGGTTCTCGCGCCCAAGATACGCGAGTCCGGCCGCTTCTGCGACAACGAGAATCACAAGGGAACCGGAGATCAGGCTCGCCATGATGCGGCCACGGCGAGCCACCGACTGCGCAACGAGCCGCTGACGTTCGATCTCTGCCTTGAAAAACTCCCCGTCGTACGCAAGGCGAAGCTCCGGCTTCGACAGCACGGCGTAGGCCTCGTTGACAAGTTCAAGAGCGTGTCCGGCCGTGTCATCGGCGTCTGTGCGGTAGACAAGCTCGTTGGAAAGCCGCGCGTAGGCGTTCTCCACCCCCACGAGATCGGCGGTGGGCGGAAGATTCAGGATCGCGTAGTAGTCGATGAGCCTGGTGTCGGCCAAGAGAACACATCCCTACTCCCTTAGACGACCGGCGCAGCCAAAACCAAAGGGTCTTGGTCGGAAGGTTTCGGCGCGCCCACCCCACGCAAGCGGCGCAGCTCCTGGTCGGCCCTCACAGCGCTCTGGCGAAATCCCACCGAGACGTCACTGCACGCCCCTTAGGCCGGCGCCGAAGGGCGCGGGGAGACCTTCGCCCTGCATTTGGTTGCTGTCGCCGCGACGATCGGGTAGTGTTCCTATTGCCCTTTAAGCCGGTCCCGAGAGGCCAGCAAGGGAGGAGGAGCCGGAATGCCCGGCGGTCCGCGAAATACCGGGATGTGCGCCTGCCCGACATCGAAGGGGAGGCGCTTTTCGTGAGCGGCGAAGCCCTCCTCGGCCCCCAGGAGATAGCCCGCATCGTCCGCAGGCTCGGCCACGAGGTCGTCGAAAACAACCATGGAACAGACGACCTCGTTCTCGTCGGCCTCTTGACGCGCGGATTCCCCCTGGCGATGCGTCTCGCGGAGGCTATCGAGGAATTCGAAGGCGCCCCCGTGCCGGTGGGCCAGCTCGACGTGGCCCTCTACCGCGACGATGTCACCAGGCGGCCGGCGCCGGTCCGCCCCAGCGACATACCCGTCTCGATTGACGGCACAACAGTCGTGCTCGTCGACGAGGTGCTCTTCACAGGCCGAACCGTAAGGGCTGCCCTGGACGCCCTCATGGACTTTGGGCGCCCGGCACGAGTCCGGCTCGCTGTCCTCGTGGATCGCGGCCACCGTGAGCTGCCAATACGGCCGGATTTCGTCGGAAAGAACATCCCGACTTCGCTCTACCAGTCCGTGAGGGTAAGGCTCCTGGAGACCGACGGAGAGGACGGCGTCTACGTCCTCGGAGAGGAGGGCGTGCATGCTTGAGGCAACTGAGACGCGAGCGCCGGATCCGGATCTCGGAACCGCGGAGCGTTTCCGGTGGCGTTCCAAGGATCTCCTCGACACCGATACCCTGAGCGTTGCCGAACTCCAGCTCATCATGGAGACCGCTGACGCAATGCACGAAGTGCGGATGCGCCCCATTGCAAAGCTCGCCACCCTACGCGGAACAACGGTTGCGACTCTGTTCTACGAGCAGAGCACACGCACGCGCTCCAGCTTCGAAGTCGCAGCCAAAGCTCTCGGCGCCGATGTCGTCAACCTGACCGCGTCCGGAAGCTCCGTGGAGAAGGGCGAGTCCCTCGTCGACACCATTCGCACGCTCACCGCAATTGGGGCCGACGTTATCGTCATGCGGCACAAGAGCTCCGGTGCCCCTTACCTTGCCGCGGCCCACACCGGCGCCAGCGTCGTCAACGGCGGCGATGGCACCCATGCTCACCCGACCCAGGCGCTTCTCGATCTGTTTACCATCAAACGCCACCTCGGCAGTCTCGAGGGGAGGCGGGTTGTCATCGTCGGGGACGTTCTTCACAGCCGCGTGGCCAGATCGAACCTCTGGACATTGCTGGCAAGCGGCGCCCACGTCGTGCTGTGCGGCCCTGCAACCCTGTTGCCTCACAACCTCGCTGGCGGAAACGAGATCGCCGGCGTCGAGGTCACCACCGACTTCGATGCCGCTCTCGACGGTGCCGACGTGGTGATGGCTCTCCGCATTCAACAGGAGCGGCAGGAAAGCGGCCTGATCACTTCGCTACGGGAATACATACGCGGCTACCAGCTCAACGCAACCCGTCTGGGCCGCGCGAACCCGGGCGTCCTGGTCATGCATCCTGGTCCGATGAACGAAGGCATTGAAATCGCACCCGACGTCGCTCACGGCCTCGCCTCCGTGATTGAGGAGCAGGTGTCCAACGGCGTTGCGGTCCGCATGGCTGTGCTCTATCTCATCGTCACGGGGAGGACGGCGTGACTCAATCCCTCCTCATCCGCGGCGGACGAGTGATTGATCCCGGTGCGAAAACCGATGGCGATTTCGACGTGCTTGTCCGAAACGGGACCGTGGAGCAAGTCGCGGCAGGCATTCAGGTCCACGGCGCGCGTGTCGTCGATGCACGTGGCTGCATCGTGGCCCCTGGATTCGTGGATCTACACACCCACCTCCGGGAGCCCGGCTTCGAGCACAAGGGCACAATTGCCACCGAGACGCGCGCCGCACTCCGAGGCGGATTCACGACCGTTTGCGCCATGCCGAACACGGTGCCTCCCCCTGACTCAGCGACCGCCGTGGAGGCGCTGATCGAACGCGTGGCGAGGCACGCTGCCGTCCGCGTGCTCGCCATCGGCTGCACGACCAAGGGCAGAGCGGGCAAGGAGGTGGCGGAGCTGGGTGAACTCGCCGATGCGGGCTGTGTCGCCTTCAGCGATGATGGCAATCCTGTGGCCGACGGCCGGGTCATGCGCAACGCTCTCCAGCTCGCCGGTGCGCTCTGCCTCCCGCTCACCGAGCATTGCGACGACCCGGTCATCAGCGCCGGCGGGGCGATGAATGAAGGACGCGTCAGCGAACGGCTCGGATTGCCTGGTCAGCCTGTGGCCGCTGAAGTCAGCGCCATCGCGCGCAATCTTGCGCTCTGTGAGGCGACCGGCGCACGCCTGCACATAGCCCACGTCACCTCCGCCCGGGGCCTGGAACTCGTGGCGGAAGCGAAACGACGCGGCCTCCCGGTCACCTGCGAGGTCACGCCGAGTCACCTGTTCCTCTCCGAAGAGGCGGTCTTCGGAAGCGGACCAACCCCAGCCTACGACACGAACGCCAAGATAAACCCGCCACTGCGAACCGAAGAGGACAGGCGGGCCCTCGTCCGGGGAGTCAACGACGGGGTTGTCGACGCCATCGCAACCGACCATGCGCCGCACGCCACGCAAGACAAGCTTTGCGAGTTTGACCACGCCGCGTTCGGCATCAGTTGTCTCGAAACGGCCCTGGGCAGCCTGATCTCCCTCGTCGACCGCGGCGAACTCGACCTCGCCCGGACGCTGTCTTCCCTCACGGCCGGACCTGTGCGAGCGTTTGGCATTGACCGCCGTATCCCGGGCGCTGGCGCGCTCACGCCCGGACGGTCGGGCGACATTGTCGTTTTCGAGCCTGCGGGACGGTGGCGCGTCGAATCGGCCCGCCTGGCATCGAAGGGCAAGAACACCCCGTTGCTCGGGCACGACCTTCCGGGCCGCATCCGCGCCGTCGTGCTCCGCGGTGCACTCGCGCATGTAGCGGAGGAAGCACATGGCTGAGGCTCGACTGGTGCTCGCCGACGGGAGTGCGTTCGAAGGCCGGTCGTTCGGCGCGGAAGGCCACGCCGATGGTGAGGTCGTCTTCAACACGTCGATGACTGGCTACCAGGAGATGTTGACCGACCCTTCCTACGCCGGGCAACTCCTCGTACTTACCTACCCCATGATTGGCAACTACGGGGTCGATGCCTCGGTCGAAGAGTCGGCCCGGATTCAGCC
>CAZCDK010000213.1:0-458 GCA_964497285.1 uncultured Anaerolineaceae bacterium
CCTTCGTCGGAGATTTCGAGCGAGAAGTGAAGCGACTGGAAGGGCGGCAGGAAACGGACGGGGATTCGGACTGAACCCTCAGCTCCGCGCCTGAACCAGAGACTCCAGCTCGATGCCGCGCCGCTCGCAGCGGTACCTGAGCGCGAGCACGTTCCCCCGGTCGCCGTAGATGTTCATCACGTCCGAGTAGAGGTTGGCCAGGTGCAGCCGGTAGCGGGCGTCCATGGGATTCAGAGTAACGCCGGGACGGTCGGGGACCATGGAGCGTGGCGAAGGCGGCAACTGTAACTGCCTTCGCACCGCTCCGGTCGCTCCCAGCACACAACCGAACCAGGGACAGGAGCATCGTCAGGTGTGTTCGGGGAGATGGCTCCTCCCGTCCATGTCGAGCATGCGTTCAAGACGCTGACGCCAGTCGGGCTCCAGGCGAGGCGGAAGTTGTGTATCCCGCCACCCGT
>CAZCDK010000213.1:468-4669 GCA_964497285.1 uncultured Anaerolineaceae bacterium
CGCTCCAGAGCCACACGCCCCCGCCGACGGAAGCTGTATTGCTCGTCACCTTGGACGAACCATCGAGCGTGACTGTGCCATCGTTGGCGATGCCGCCGCCACCATAAGCAGCTCTATTACCGTCGATGCTGGAAGCGCCGTTCATCCTGAGGTTGCCCGCGTTCCACATCCCGCCGCCAGAGCCGGTCGCCCTGTTGTTTTGCACGGTCGCCGAGTCATTCAAGGTGACGCTGCCGCCAGTCGGGCTCCAGGCGGGGCGGAAGTTGTGAATCCCGCCACCCGTCTTCGCCGTGTTGTCGTGCACGCTGGACGAATCATTCAGGACCACCACGCCCACGTTGTTCCAGATGCCGCCTCCGCCGTGCACGTCGGTCGGGTTGGGGCCGACCGTATTGTTGCCGTAGACGCTCGATGATCCGGAGAGGACCAGGCTGCCGCTGTTGTGTACTCCGCCGCCAAACTGCGCGGCGTTGCCGTGGATGCTGGAAGTTCCAGAGAGGAACAGGCTGCCGTTGTTGAATACACCACCCCCTCGCTGAGCTGTGTTTCCATAGACCGCGACATCGGTGAGGGTGACGACCCCGCCGCTAACGATACCCCCACCGATCAAGTTGCTGCCCTGATAGGAAACGCCGACGCCCCCGGTGACGTTGATCCTCGTGAGGGCGAGTGGTACGCCAGTGTCGACTCCGACCACGGAGCCAACTCCCTGGGCGTCCAACGTCGCAGACGGCAGCCCCACCAGGGTGAGATCCCGGAGGATAGTGAAGTTGCCGACGCACGTGCCCCGGATGAACAGCGTGGTGCCTGCCTGGGCCGCAGCTATCGCCGCCTGAAGCGTGCCGGGCAGCGCGGTGTCGCAGTCAAGGAACGCGACCAAGGTGCCCCCCTGGGCGGCGTAGCTGGTGCAATCGCCCGCGTTCTTGAACTCGCCTCCGTCCGACGTGCGGAGCGTGGCCCATCCTCCCTTCTGGCACGCCTGGGCGTTTGCTGAGTTGCCGCCGCCTGCGGCAAGCGTGGTCCCGAAAAGCGCCGACGCAAGGGCGACAGCACCGATCAAGACGAGGGGGAAACGAAAGTGGCGAGTCATCTGTTCTTGTCTTCCTTTCGCGATGTTTGCTAGCTGGCGGGCAGCACAAGACCTACCAGCCGATTTGACGGCAAGGCATGGTTGGCGGACAGAGCTGTTCGTCGCTTATGATTGGCCGTTTAGCGAAACACATCCCGCCCAGCGCGGCCCTCGGAAAGATACACGGGGCAGAACGCTGCAACAACTGAAGCCGCAATCGAACACCAACTTCTAGCGAAGTTCTAACGCTTGAACGCCGAAAATGTGTCGATATCTTATCGAATAGGTTTCGTTCGTCGCAGTCTGGCGGTCCTGTCCATCCCAGCGGCAGAGTGGCCACGACCACGCCGGAAGTAATGCAGCACCACCAGCCGCGTGGCCGTTCGGCTACTACAACGTGCCGCGCGGCCGCTACCTCAGGGAGACGATCCACGGGATGTCGATCGTCAAGGCCTGCTGGACAAACGGCTACTTCGGGGTGGTCTGCAACAGCGCCGAATCTCGACCGGCGAGCGGCCTGGAGCCACAGGGAATGGTGTTCCCCGGTTGGGCGGGTGTGGTAGGCCCCTGGGGCAACGTGCTCTCCTTCGTGGAGCGAGACGGCAACGACGAGGCGATGGTCGCCGTCGAGATCGGCCCGGAAGAACTCGAGGGCCGGCGTGCGCACCCCAACTTCCTGGCCCGGGAACTGCGGCCGGATCTGTATCGCTTCGGGGAGCCCGGCGAAGCGCAACGGCCCAACTGATCTGGCCTACGGCGCGGCGTTGTACTCCTCGTCGGTCACGTGCTTCCCCCAGCTCGCGCTCTTGCCGTCGGCGTCGACCTCGACCATCGAGATGTGGGTCATGACGCGATCGGGTGCTGCGCCATGCCAGTGGTCCTCGCCGGGCTCGATCGAGATGCGGTCGCCGGGCCTGATCTCCTCGACCGGCCCGCCGCGGCGTTGTGCCCGTCCGACACCTTCCGTGACGTAGAGCGCCTGGCCGTTTGGATGCACATGCCACGCCGTGCGCGCACCGGGCGTGAAATGGACGGCGCTCGCGTTCAGGCGCGAAGTGGCCGATGGGGTGGCGATGGCATCGACGTAGACCGTTCCTGTGAACCATTCGGCCGGCCCGGTGGCGGTCGGGGTGGAATTCCTGGTGACTTCCATGGCGTTCTCCTGGCGGCGTGTCGCACTCGTGGTCAGGATAGCGGTCGAACGGGGCCCATGGTTCACCTGGAGCACGGCTCTCGCGGAGGGAGCTGTCCGCGTCGTTCGCTCCATCGGGCCGCGCGATTCTCCAGGATCGCATCAGGGCAATCATGGACATCGACGAGATGGCTCCTCAGCTGGTCGTTCTGCGCGCCGGACTTGGCGATGGTCGTCGTCGAGATTGGCCCGGAAGAACTCGAGGGCCGGCGTGCGCACCCCAACTTCCTGGCCCGGGGACTACGCGCCGCGACCAGGCCGATGGACAGCGCCGCGTGCCCGGACCCCGGCGGTCAGCGCGCGCCTCCGGTGCCGCCACCGGACGGCGCGAACACCCGGACGATCTCGGACATGTGATCGACGAAGAGGAGGTGGCCCTCGCCCGCGAAGAACGCCGCCTGGCAGTTGGGAATCACGGCGGCCAGGTGCCGTCCCATCGCCGGGGGCACGAGGACGTCGGCTTCGCCCTGCCAAAGAAACACCGCGGGCGCAATCTCCTCAAGGCGGAAGCCCCACGGCCTGCCGAGCAGCACGACATCCAGCGCCGCGCCGCGGCTACCCTGCCGGAACGCTTCCGCGACGTCTGCCGCCAGGATCTGCCGCACGTCCGGCCGGCGCACAATCTCCGCATCGACGGGCGACATCGCCTGCGCGATGGCATCCAGCACACGCTCCGGGCGGCGGCGCACAACCCGCGCCATGTTCCACATGATGAGCCGCGCCAGCGGAGGGAACTTCGCGCCGAGCTGGAAACCAGCCCGGTTCTGCCAGCGCATGCCCTCCGTCGCCCCCGGCACACTGTAGGGGCCGACGTCGCTGATCACGCCCGCCCGGGTGATGCGTTCCGGGAGCGCGTGGGCACAGGCGAGGGCGTAGGGTCCACCGCCCGAAGCGCCGAGGACCGAGAACCGCTCGATCCCGAATATGTCCGCGGCTTCGGCGACATCTCGCGGCCAATCCAGGATCGTCCGATCGGCCTGGAAGTCCGACAGGCCGTAGCCCGGCCGGTCGAGCGCGATGATGCGCACGCCCGCCTCCGCCGCCGCCCTGGCGGCGAACTCAGGTTCGAGACGGGAGCCGGGGTGCCCGTGGAAGTAGAACCCGGCCTCGCCGCCGGGCTTCCCATACTCGCTGTATCCCAACCGCCGCCCGTCGTGGAGCGTGATTGTCTGCGCGTCGCGCACTCCGCCCTGCTCACGGCTCGCTGCCGCGGCCCCCTCATTGCCGAAACGCTCATCACCCATCGCGTGCGGATTGGCGGCGGAACGCCACCATGCGAGCTCGCCGTGCGACCTCCCGGAGTTCCTCGTCGGTACCGCCAGGGGCGAGCCGTTTCGCTACTGCGGGCCGCCGCACGGCGTATTCTTGCAGCACGGCCAGCGTCTCGTCGGGTGTGAGGAAGCGCTGCTCAGGCTGGAATCGCCGCCTGCCGGCCTGCACGGCGATCGCGGGGGCGGCCACCAGGTTCCGGTACCAGTCTGCCCGTTCCCCGCGCGACGAGAACACCACGACTTCGCCTGCAGCCTCGTCCCGGTGAGCGACTTCGAGGCAGGTGCGGCGAAGCCTGCCCGTCTTCCGGCCGCGATGGGTGATCATCACCATCGACCGGGGCATCAGCCACCCAAGGCCCAGCCGGTACATCCACGCCGGGGCCGCGTTGAATATCCGCGCCCACTTCTCCGGGCGCGCGCGCCACGCGCCGAGTTCGTCGATGGTCGCCGACTGCTCACTCACTGCAATCGCCCGCCGGGACCGGGCCGCTCCCTGGCAGCGCGGTCGGGCCGTGCCCGATGATTGGGAGAGCAAACGTCGGGGAGAACTGGCACTTCCCGACGCCGGGAGCCCGGTGACCGGCGCGGTTCTGTCTCGCTCCCCCGAGTCCGCTCCCTCACGGTCGCGGTTCTGTCCCGTTGCTCGTTGCCCGTTGCTATCGCCCCCCC
>CAZCDK010000214.1:0-4617 GCA_964497285.1 uncultured Anaerolineaceae bacterium
GCATTGAACGCCCAAGCTGCTAATCGAGTGTTGGAGACACACCACTAGCGGCTGCGGGCGAGGATGACCGGCAGGGTGGAGCGCCCGAGAACGTCCAGGGCAACGCTCCCGGCGAGCAGGTGATGGAGGGCGCCGTGGCCGTGGGTCGACATGGCGATCACGTCCGCCCGGGAGTCAAGAGCGGCCTCCACGATCGCCTGGGCCGTGGGCTGCTCGTGGGCGGCGGCGGGACAGTCGCATTCGCACGTGAGGCCGGCGGGCAGAAGACGGCGGACCGACTCGAGCTGGTTGCGGCACGACTCCTGCTCGGCTTCGGGGCCGGGCCGGCCGCTCCGCGGTTCGCAGACGCGGATGAGCCGGATCGACACATCCTGGCCTTCGAGGAGCGGCGGCAGTGCGTGGACGATGGCAAGCGACGACGCGGAACCGTCGGTGGTCATGAGCAGGCGGTAGGTCCCGCCGGGCGACGGGGCTTCCACGTGTTCGCCGGTGAGCAGCACCGGGCGGTTGGACCCGCCCAGGACTCCCATGGCCACGCTGCCGAGGAGTGCGTGCCTGAGGGCGCCCGTCCCCCGCGCATGAATCGCGATGAGCTCCGCTTCCTGTTCGGCGGCGGTGCGGAGGATCGTGTCATGGGTGGCTTCGCCGTGGCGTTGGGTGGCGACGAGACCAGAACCTTCCACTCCCGATGCCGCCAGGCTGGCTTCGAGCGCGACGCGCCATCCCGCCGCGACACGTTCGGTGGCCGTTTCCAGGTCGACGGCCAACTCGCGGGAAAGGTCGAGCAAGGGGTTGAGCACTCTGACAAGGGTGATGCGTCCGTTGCAGGCGGCCGCGAGCCGCAGTGCGTGGGGCAGCACCCGCCGCGATGGCTGGGAGCCGTCCGTGGCGACGAGGATGTTGATCACTGCCGGTCTCCGGGGTTCGCGCTCCGCTGAGAATTGTAGCCCGGATCGCGGCGCGACACGCCCGTCCTACCAGGCGACGCGGCGCAAATGGCCCGAGTTCGTGAACACGTATCCGTGGCCGCCGCTCGTCGCGAACGCGATCAGCCCCTGGAAGTCCTTGTGACGGTACTGCCGGTCGAACGTCCCGTCGCGGCGGAGCACGATGATGCGATCACTGGCGGCGTCGAGGATGGCGATCTCGCCTGTCGTGCCGATGGCCTGTGGCGGCTCGGCGCCGGAGGCTTTCTTGTCGATGCCGGCCTCGGAGAGAACGAGCGACATCTGGCCATAGAACCGGTGGACGGTGCCGTTGGCGTCCGTCGTGATGATCTCGTCGTCGACCATGAGGCGACGGGCAGCGGCGAGATCCGGCGTGCCCAGGTACCTTGTGGGCGGGAGGGCGAAGCCGCCATCGCCCGGGCTGAAGCGATAGACGACTGATTCGTTGGCATCGAGCACAAACACGTCACGACCGCGAACAGCCATGTCGGTCACGTTCAGGCCGGCTGGGGCGGCGAAGGGGATTTGCCTGAGTCCGCTGCCGTTGTAGGCCCAGAGGCTCCGGTTGGCGTCCAGGACGAGCAGCGTGTCGCGCCCTGTCTCGCTGCTTTCGATCCAGGCCGAAACCACCGGGCGCCCCCGCTTCGCGTCTTTGTCCTCGGCGTAAACAACCTTCTTCTCGCCGGTGGCGATGGTGACGCCAATCACCTGGGACGAGGCGTTGTCGAGGATGAAGACCTGCTCCTTGCCGATCGTCAGGCGGGAGGGTGTAACGGGCTTGTTCCCGAACTGAGAAAGGTCGGCGAGAGTATCAATCACCGCAGGGGTCTTGATGGCGTCCATGCGGGCGATGGCGGCTTCGACTTCGGCGAGCAGCTGCGGGGCCTCCGGGCGCGCGGGATCGGCCTCTCGCGCCTCCAGGAGAAGGGCCTGGGCGTCGGTCAGGCCCTTGCGTTGTTCGCTCGGATCCTGTTCGACGCGGGAGGTGGCGAACCGCTTCTCGGCGTCGTTGATCAGGCCTGAGTACTGCTGGCTTGCCTCGTGCCGCACCATGCCGGGGATGACAAGAGCGCCGACAAGGACGAGCAGGATGCCGAGCCCGACGATGATGACGAGCCAGGTTGGCGGAAGCTGGCCGGAGGACACCGCGCGCCGCCCGGAGAGGCTTCCTCCCCCCTTCCAACGTCCACCCATGCCGCTGCGCACGCGCACGAGCGAACCGCCCTGGCCGACGGAGGCGGAGTTCTCGCTCGCGATGGTGTCGCCGATAGGCCCGGCGGGGGCGAGGCTGAACGCAGTTGCTGCGCGCACCTCGGCTGCCAGCTCGTCGACGAGAGGAACGGACTCGACGTCGACGGCGGTGTTGGGGCGCGGAGGAGCCCCCTCGCGCACGAGGCCCCGCGAGAAACTCCCACCGCGCTGGCGGCGACGTTCGGTGCTCGGCGCAGAGACTTCGGCGTTGGCCGGGGCTGTGCGCCAGGCCGGGGCATTGGAAGATCCGCCGGCGCTACTGGCAGCCAGCGTCGCGGCGTGGGATGCCGCGCGAGCGATGGTGACGCGCGTCTGCCGGTTGGCCGCCAACGCTGCAAGAAGCGTATCGCCGGCGGTGCGGCGCAGGGGTGTGGGGATCTCGGCGATGGCTTCGGGAACGGGCGCGGTGGCAGCGATGGACCGGGGCGTCACGTCCCGGAGTTGGATGCGGGCCGGTCCGCCGGGCTCCTCGATGAAGAGGCTCGGCTGGAAGCCCTTGTCCGCGGGGTGTTCGGGAGCCGGGCCGGGAGGGAGCGATGGGGGCGTGGCGGCAGGGTCCGTGACGCCGATGACGAATTCGCCCGGAGCGGCCTCCGCGGTGGCGGGAAGGCCCCGCGCCGGTGTCACTGGCTTCTCCGGGGTGGTAACCAGCAGCGCTGTGAGGTGGCGGAGATCCCGCAGCCTCCGGTAGAGGTCGGGCAGTACCTGGTCAGCCGGCAGCGCGATGATGCCGGCGATGAGGTCGTCGTCGAGCGCGCGGAGAGCGGCTGTGGAGAAGAGGAGGAGGCGATCGCCCGGGGCGAAGGGAACCCGCGTGAGCTGGGGCTCGGCGCCCGGGCCCATGCCGATGGGGCGGCCGTGTTCCTCGTCGCTGAAATAGGCCCGGACCTGCCCTTCGTGGAGATGGAAGACGACGGACGGGCCGGCCTGGGCGATGACGGCCTGGTCGCCGCGGCGGCCAAGGCAGGTGAGACCGAGGCTCACCCGGTGCTGGGCGATGCTTTTCTGGTTCCAGTCGTGCAGATTCCGCTGGGCTTCGGCGAAGACGCGCCGGAGGGCGCCGGTGAGGGAGAGATCGAGGGAAGCCCAGGTGTGGCCGATGGCGGAAACAACATGGCCCGCGAAGGCCTCGCCCGCGGGCGTCGTGCCTTCGGCCACGATGTAGAGCTCGGCTCGGTCGTCGGCCGGCCCTCTGCCGTGAAAGACCCCGGCATTCGGACCGCGGTCAACCGGTTCGTGATCGACTATCGCGAACTGGCCAACCTGGAGTGGTTCGGTCAAGCGGCAGACCGTCCTTACGTCTCACAGGATGGGCACGGGGTGTCGCGAACCCGGCGCATGCTGCCACAAGGCGGCAGCTACACCCCGCCAGCGCCGGGGCGCTCACTATACCACCACCGTTCGCAAACGGGCCATCGGGACAATTGGCTCGCAATGTGCCGGAGCAGCGGGCCATGGCGCCGGGCCGCCCGTGGCCGGGCCGTCACCTTGCGGCCGGCCCACGCCATAGGAATGTACGAGAACGCCACGGAGGAATCCGATGAACAAGCCCGCTTCTGGCCAGACAACCAGGGGATACGTCGTGGAGGCTGGCTGGGTGCCCGCGGCCTTCCCGGCCCGTCTCGAACGTGCCGGCGTGGCTGAGATGTGCGCCCAGACCGTCGATGGGGTCTACCTCGAGTGCCGGGCGCCGCTGGGGATCATTCTCGACGCCTTCGCCCAGGCGGGCCTTCACGTCCGCGGCATCCGTCCCGCGGGCACTCCTCCTTCGTGGCGCGAAGGGGCGCGGTCGCCGGCCCGGGCGCAGGCGCGGCTGCGTAACACCCGCGGGGCTGCCTGGCTCCCGACACTCCCGGCCGCATAGGGCCGCTTCGCCGGCTCCGGCACACGGGACGGATTGGAGCCGGCAGGACCGGAGGGGCGGGCTGTTCGCGATTTGGGGGGCGTTCGCAGTGGACTAGTGGCTGCGATATGATTCGCGAATCACACCGCTGCGGCCCCGAAGACCGCAGGCACGAAGGATAACCTTGGAACTTAACAATGTGGTCATCGTCGATGGCGACCGCTCGGCATTCTCCCGGGGCGGTCGCGGTAAGCTCGTCGCCACACGCCTCGATGAGGTGGGCGCGACCGTTCTCCGGGCGCTCATGAACCGCAACCCGAAGGTCACCGACACCATGGTCGAGGACATCGGCCTTGGCAACGTCGGCGGCGCGGGCGAAATCGCCGGCATCGGCGCCGATGCGGTCGCGCGCATCGCGGGCTTCCCCTTCGAAACCTCGGCATTCTCCAGCAACCGCCAGTGCGGTTCGAGCATGGAGACGCTGCATCGCGTCGCCCAGTCGATCCAGGTGGGCGCGACGGAGTGCGGCATCGCCATGGGCATCGAGCGCATGGGCCGGCAGCTTGGCGGCGGCGG
>CAZCDK010000215.1:0-4557 GCA_964497285.1 uncultured Anaerolineaceae bacterium
CAATACGGCGAGACGTTTTTCGATGAGTTCCAGGTCTTCTCCGGTGCGGGCTATGGCATCGTGTTCTGCAACCCGCGCGGCAGCTCCGGGCAGGACACGCCGTTTTGCCCGCGCCGTCGTTGGCGATATGGGCGGTCCCGACTACCAGGACGTGATTGCTGCCTTCGAGGCTGCCCTCGCGCGCATGCCGTGGGCCGACCAGTCGCGGCTCGGGGTGATGGGCGGCAGCTATGGCGGGTTCATGACCAGCTGGATTATCGGTCACACGAACCGCTTCAGAGCCGCGTGCAGCGAGCGTGCCGTCAACGACTGGTACACGATGCAGGGGACAAGCGACATCGGGTCGCACTTCAACCTCAACTACCTCGGTGAAACGGCGACGATCCAGGGTGATCTTGAGGCCGTGCTTCGGCAGTCTCCTCTCACCTACGCCAGGCACATAGAAACGCCGGTGCTGATTCTCCATTCCGAAGACGACCTCCGCTGCCCGATTTCCCAAGGCGAGCTGCTCTGGGTGGTGCTGAAGCAGGGGAAGAAGGACGTCGAGTTCGTGCGCTTCCCCGACGAGAGCCATGAGCTGTCGCGCTCAGGACGGCCTTCGCATCGGGTCGACAGGTTCGAAGTCCTGCTGGAGTGGTTCGGACGGAAGCTGTTGAAGTTGGATGGCCCACCGAGAATACGAGTGTGAGCCCGCCCCGCGACGATGATTCCCTGATGCCGTTCGTGCTGCGCGATGGCCGCGAACTCGTCCTTCGCCGCATCTGCCCGGGCGATTCCGCCCGGTTGATTGCACTCCATCTCCGGCTCTCGTCTGAGACCAGGCGCATGCGCTTCTTCGTTGGCTTTTCGCGCTTGAGCCCGGCCTTCGCGCGCCAGCTCGCAGACGTAGATTTCGTCGACCGGGCGGCGTTTGTCGCCTGCGATCGCGCCGGACGCCTCATCCATGCCGTGGGCCGCTATGAGCGCATTGCTCCCGCGACGGCGGAGATCGCTTTTGTCGTCGAAGACTCGTTTCAGGGACACGGACTCGGTCCCGAGCTTCTTGGGCACCTTGTCACCGTCGCGCGGCAGAACGGCATCGAGGAGTTCAAAGCAGAGGTCCTGGCCGAGAACCAGCGGATGCTCTCGCTGCTCCACGAGGCGGGCTATGCGTGCGAGGCCTCCGTCGACGGGAGCGTGGAGACAGTTCGGCTCGACATTCGACCGGCCAGGCCCGCCCCCGACACCGGTCCTCTCAGTCCGCCACCGTCAGGGCCAGGTTGATCAGCGTGCGCACACCGTAGCCGCTCGCGCCCCTGGCGATCCACCCGCGATCCTTGTCGAACATGTCGACGCCCGCGATATCGAGGTGGACCCACGGCACACCTTCGACGAAGTTCTCCAGGAACTTCGCTGCCACGATCGTGCCCGCCCCCCGGTTGGCGGTGCCGGTGTTCTTGATGTCGGCAACATCGCTCTTCACAAGCTCGTCGTACTCCTTGAACATCGGCAGCCTCCAGGACTTCTCGCCTGCCAGCGCGGCGGCCGCCTCCACCTGGACCGCGAGGTCCTCCGCATTCGTCATGAGGCCGAAGCAGACGTCCCCGAGGGCCGTGCTCACCGCGCCCGTCAACGTGGCGACGTCGACCAGCCGCCGGGCGCCGAGCTCACGGGCATAGCAGAGACCGTCCGCCAGGACCAGGCGCCCCTCGGCGTCGGTGTTCAGGATCTCGATCGTCTTGCCGTTCATGGCGGTCACGACGTCGCCGGGCTTGGTCGCGTTGCCACCTGGCATGTTCTCCGTGCATGGGGCGATGGCCACCACATTCACCGCTGGCGCCAGCGCGGCAAGGGCCTGCATGGCGGCAATCACCGCTGCCGCTCCCGTCATGTCCGCCTTCATCGCCTCCATGCCCGCGGCCGGCTTGATGCTGATGCCGCCGGTGTCGAATGTGATGCCCTTCCCGACGAAGCCGAGGTCGTATCCATCGCCGGCGCGCCCGCGGTAGCTGAGTCGCAACAGCTTCGGTGGCTGTGCGCTTCCCCTGGCAACCGCAAGTAGCGCCCCCATGCCCTTCCGTTCCAAGTCGGCCCGCTCCAGGACCGCGAACTCGAGTCCCGCTTCGACAGCCACCTGGCGCGCGCGCTCCGCCAGATCGGTAGGCGTGAGGTGGTTCGACGGCTCGTTGGCGAGGTCACGCTGAAGATTCGTAGCCCGGGCCATGACGATCCCGCGCGTGACAGCGCTCCGCATCAGGGCCGCCCTGGCGTCATCGTGCTCCACGAGCACCACCGCCTGGATTTCGCCGTTGTCCTCGTCTCCCAGGCTGCGGTGTCTCGTGAAGAGATAGGATCCGAGGATGGAGCCCTCCGCGATGGCCTGGGCGCATGCTTCTACTGGAAGTCCGGCGATGCCGGCACCGTGAGCGATGGTGGCAATCGTCTTGATCCCCGGCCGACGCAGATAGCGCACGACGTTGGCGGCGAGGTTCCGGATGGCGTCAACGTCGAATTCCCGGGCCTTGCCGAGACCCGCCACGACCACGCGCGGCGACGGGGTCTTGCCGAGCGTATGGATGAGCGTGATCTCCCCGGCCTTCCCGCGAATGTCGCCCTGGGCGATCAGCTTCGAGATGGCGCCGCCGAGCGCGCGATCGACTGCTCCCGTGGCCCCGCCCGGCGCCGTGATGCCCTCGAACAGATTGACGACGGTGGCGTCGGCCGCCGATGCCGCGATGTCGCCGGTTTCCAGTCGGAATTCCAAGCGCTGTATCCCTCGCTGCGGTTGATGCCTCGCTCTTTGCGGAGTTGAGTGTAGCCGCGCGGTGATCCGGAGGGCAAAATCAGGTGGACGGCTCGGTTGGGCTTCGGCTTGGAAGGACGGCCATGACGGCATTCGCAACCATCACGGTACGACGCCAGGCTATCCGGCTCTGGCGGATCACGGGCCGCGTCGGGCTGCACGAAGCCGTGGCGGTCGTCGTCTCCTTCCTCGTCTATTTCGCCATCCGCGGTTCGGTCGTCGGGCGCGCCGACGAGGCAATAGTCCGAGGTATCCGCCTCATTGACCTCGAACGGCAATTGGGAATCTATCGCGAGTTGGAGATGCAGTCCTGGATCCTCGATAGCTACTGGCTCATCAAGGCGATGAACTGGATCTACTTCTGGGGTCACATGCCTCTGATCATCGTCTTCGCTGTCTGGCTGTATGTCTGGCATCGGCCGACATACACGCTCGTCCGCAACGCATTCCTCGCCTCCGGAGCGATTGGCGTCGTGTGCTACTGGCTCTTCCCTGTTGCCCCCCCGCGCTTGATCCCCTTCGCCGGCTACATCGACACGATGGCGGCCTTCGACCGCGTCGGCTACAACGCCCAGGAAACGAAGGGTCTGCTGAATGAGTTCGCTGCTGTGCCCAGCCTCCACTTTGGCTGGTCGCTGCTTCTTGGGCTCGCAGTGGCGTGGGTCGGGAAGAGGCCAATCCTCTGGGTCTTTGGCATCGCCTGGCCCGTGGCGATGTTCTTCGCCGTGGTCATGACCGGGAACCACTTCGTCCTCGACGCGGTGCTCGGCGGAGTCGTCTCCTTCGCTGGCCTGGGCATCGCCTTTGCGCTCGTATGGGTGCGACCCAGGTTGGCCGCTCGGCTCCGAGCGCGCCCGCTTCTGGCCGGGACGGGACCGTAGCCGAGCGGCTGCGGTCCACCATCCCTCTTCGTGATCGCAGGCGGTGGCGAGCACGAGTCACTTGCGAGTCCCCTGCCTGCCTCGTTGAGGACCTGCGGCGTCCGGGTGCCCTGACTGCAGGTGCCGGGCACCTTACCGGAAGAGCACGCGCAACCCGCGCAGCACCAGCCATGCGGCGACCGCCGACGCGAGGATGATGGGCACCGGTGAGTTGAACTGGGGCAGTGGACGGAACTCGGCCTGGCCCTCGCGGATCTCGATGAAGCCCAGTGGTTGGGCGCTGACCATGCCGCCGCCGCCCGCGCCCTGGCCCTGATCGTTCGTATCCTCATCCTCCTTGCCGCCCGAGCCGGCGCCGCCGCCGAAGGCATACCGCACCTTCGCCACCGGGATGACGGTTGTCCCGCCCCGCTCGACTGGCTCGCCGAACACGGCTTTGGCGCTCGCCCGCCCGCCGACGCGCTCCACGAGCCGGTCGATGAATCCTGTGAGCGGGGCGGTCGCCGCCGCTTCGGACTCGCGAACTGCGGCATCATAGTCGGTTGTCATCGCTTCACCCCCGTGGTGTGAGTCGGCACACAGAGTAGCAGAGACGTGGGACGCGCAACGAAGGCATGCGACTGCGGCCGGCGAGGCCGCACTGCCCGTACCCTCATGTCTTTCGGCGGCGGAGTTCAAGTCCGACCCATACCTTCCTACCCCCTCCCGCCTACTCACATTGCGTCTACTCCAGATTCAGCTCTCCGGCCAAACCTGCCACGTTTTCACCCCTCGTCACGGTATCTGCCGACATTTCCGTTGGCGAAATGTCGGCAAACCGCTCGACAATAAGATCGGCGGCTTCCCCCTCCCCCGCCCGCGATGACCTCCGCTGGCGCTCCGGTCATCGCCCCC
>CAZCDK010000216.1:0-3283 GCA_964497285.1 uncultured Anaerolineaceae bacterium
GCAGCGTCGCGGTTGCAGACTGCGTTATGCCTGCTGACCCCGCAGACGCCGCCGTTGCTCCGGGCGCTCTGGATGCCTCCCCGCAGGCCGACAACATGACGGCAGCCAGGACCGCCGCACAGGAAAGTCCCGCCCTTGCCCGCGCCCTACGCATTCCACTCGTAGAGGAAGGTCGTGTCATAGTACGCCCACTGATTGCAGCTGAGGTTGTTTTAACCGGAAATGCCGCAGGCGGCCATGTGCACATGGCGGGCGGTATAGCACTCGCATCCGCTGCAATACGTCGGTGTCCAGCCAATCTGATCGACATGCCGGTGGCGGAGAAAGAGGTACGGGTGATAGATGTCGTTGGCAACAGGTTGGTCCACGTGGCCGAAGAGTACAGTCCCGACCTTAGTTACGCTCGCATACAGCCCGGTGTACATCTCGACAAGGACACCGGAGGGCATTGGCAGCCTCTACTCCGAGGCGTTCAAACGTGGGCACGGAGAGGAAGGAGTTGCGGAGTGGCGCAACAACACGCTTTCGAGGGGCTTTCGCCCCGGGAATCTGAGGTCCTCGCTCTGGTGGCCGAGGGTCTCACGAACCAGATGATCGCATCACGACTCGCGATCAGCATCAACACCGTCAAGGAGCACGTCTCCACGCTTCTGGAGAAGCTGGCCGTGGGAAACCGGGCCGCAGCCGCAGCCTGGTATTCGCAACGTGCCATGCGGATCGAGGGCGGAAAGGACGCCTGAGCCGACCGGCGCCTGCCGGCCGATGCTGCCCAGGCCCGGCCTGACCCCTGCCCGCCAAGCCCCTACAATCCGGAGCATGTACACCGTTTTCGCCGGTGGGGTTGGCGCCTCCCGGTTTCTCCAGGGGCTGGTCCAGGTCGTTGACCCGGCGAGCGTGACGGTCGTTTCGAACACCGGCGACGACGTCGAGATGTTCGGACTGCACGTCTCGCCCGACACCGACATCGTCGTCTACGCGCTCGTCGGGGCGGTGAATCCCGAGACCGGCTGGGGCATTTCGGGCGACACCTTCGCCGTCATGGAAGCCCTGCAGCGCTACGGCTACGACCGCTGGTTCAACCTGGGCGACCGCGACCTCGCGACGGCCATCCATCGCACCCGCCTCCTGCGTGAAGGCATGCCGGCACACGAGGTCGTGGCCGAACTGGCCCGGGCATGGGGGCTGTCGTGCACGATCCTGCCCATGTCGGACGACCGCATTGAGACGCGGATCTCCGGGCCGGAGGGCGAGCTGGCCTTCCAGGACTACATGGTCCGCCTGCGCACCGAGGTCGATGTCAGCAGTATCCGTTTCGCCGGCGTCGAGTCGGCACGCCCCGCGCCGGGCGTGCTCGAAGCCATCGGCGCCTCCCGTGCCGTCATCCTGGCGCCAAGCAACCCGTTCGTCAGCATCGGCCCCATCCTCGCTGTTCATGGCATTCGTGACGCGCTCGCAACGACAAGAGCCACGCGCATCGCCATCAGCCCCATCATCGCCGGGCAGGTGGTGAAGGGTCCCGCCGCGAAGATGCTGCAAACCCTTGGCCACGAGGTCTCTGCCGTGGGCGTCGCCCAGATCTATCGCGACCTCATCGACGTCATGGTCATCGACGCCCAGGATCATGACCTCGCCCCGCGCGTCGAAGCCCTGGGCATGCGCTGCGTCGTCACCGACACGATGATGACGAGCCCGGAACGCAAGGCCGAACTGGCCCGCGAAGTCGTCGCCATCGTGGACCGGGGCTAGCGCGTGAAGGTGCTCATCCCTGTCAACGCCCTCGACCGCGCGAAGGGGCGTCTCGCCGATGTCCTCGGCCCCGAAGACCGGGCCCGGCTTGTCCTCGCCACCTTGCGGACCGTTCTTGACGCCGTCCACGCCGCCCATTGCGAACCAGTGGTGCTGACGCCGGACCAACGCATTCGGTCCGAGGCAGAGGGCCGGGCCACGGTGATCGACGAGGATCCGGGGGCAAGAGGCCTCAACGCCCAACTGGAGTCCGCGCTCGTGCGCCTCGCGGCGAGCTCCCGTCTCGACCAACTCCTGATCCTGCACGCGGACCTTCCGCTGGCGTCGGAAGCCGGGATCCGCGTGGTTCTCGCCGCTGCTCCGCCCGCGCCGTCGGCCGCACTCGTCCGCAGCACCGATGGAGGCACGAACGCGATGCTCCTCCAGCCCCCGGGCCGCTTTGCACTCGCCTATGGCCCGGACAGCTTCGCGCGCCACGCGTCCGCCGCCCGGTCCAGCGGGATTGCCTTGGCCGAAGTAGAAGTCCCGTCCCTGGCGCTGGACCTCGATACACCGGCCGACATCGAGCGGCTGCTGCGCTGCGCGGAAGGCAGGGAGTCGGCCGCCGGGCGATTGCTGTCCGACCTCGGCTTCGGCCCGAAGGCCTAACGGGCCGGCTCGATGTCCTGGTCGCGGCAGGTCGCGGGTGCCGACACGGGATTGCAGCGCGCCGCTCCTCCGCCCGGGAGCGTCACCGCGTAGCCCGTGCCGAACCGCGAATCGGCGACGGGATAGTCCGTGCTCACGAATTGCGCGCCGCTGGCCAGCGCGGCGTCACGGTTCGTCGTGTCGCCGCTCCGCGCTTCTTCCGTGTCCGCGTCCGCCCGGGTGCGCACGATATAGCCCGCCCCAACCAGCTTCTTGATCGCGTCGGAATCCCTGGCTGCGTCATCGAGCTTCACAAACGCCGCATCCGGCTGCCCCGGTCGAGCGTTGGTGAACATCACGCGCCCCTGAAGCGCCGGGTGGCCCGCCAGGTAGTCGTCGCGCCTCGCACCGCTTTCGATCATGAGGAACAATACGCGGCCGCGAACGCCCCGAAGACTCGGCCAGCCATCCTGCAGCACCGCTTCTTCGAGCGTCGCGTGCTTGCCGCGCACGTCGTCCGGGGTAATCAACCTTGCGGGCGGGAAGACCGATCTGATCTCGGCGTCAAGGGCGTCGAGTTCCGCCGGGCCGATCTTCACCGGCGTGACGAAGCCCAGGGCAAGCGGATCCGGGATCCCCTCATCCTTCGCTTCCACCAGGACCGCTATCGGTACATGCGCCGGGTGCGCGTCGGACCATATCTTGATTTCGCGCAGGCAGGCCACGAACGTGCGGCAAGTAGCCTCGTAGTCGACGTCCTGGATGTGTAGAACCTTGAACCCGGGCGCCTGAAGCTCGGGGATCTTCCGAAAGGGATCGCCGGTGGTGAGCAACAATCCGGCAGGCTTCGCGTACAGGCCGCCCTTCGGATCGGCGAACACGTCCAACTCGACACTGCGCACGTTCTCCC
>CAZCDK010000216.1:3293-4423 GCA_964497285.1 uncultured Anaerolineaceae bacterium
GGACATGCACCACCCCTGCCAACTGCTGGCCGAGCGGCAGATGCGTGTACTCGATGCTGCGCGCCAGCGACGGCGAGAACTGGCGAATCATCGCGATCAGCTGGGGACCGGGCTCGATGTGGTAGCTGTTGTGCGTGCCTACGACCTGGATTTCGTTCAGCCGAACATCGCCCCCGGCTGTAGCCGGGCCGGCGCTGTCGCCCGCGATACCGGGTATGAAGGCTCGATAGGGGAGATCCGGGCCAGCGCCACGTACTCCGGCTTCCGAAGCGAGGAGAAAGGCGACCACGGTCATGGCAAGGGCGGACCGGACACAGAGATCCCGCATGGCGCGGATCCTACACGCGCTTGCCAGTTGGCGGCAGTCGCCCCCATTCAGCGAATCGAAGCGGCAATGAGCCTCGCCCTGTAACCTGAAACCATGAAGGTGCTCGCGATCGAATCGTCGTGCGACGAGACCGCGGCGGCCGTCGTCATCGATGGCCGGACCGTCGCCTCGTCGGTGGTCGCGAGCCAGGTCGACCTCCACGCGCGCTACGGCGGCATCGTCCCCGAGGTCGCCAGCCGCCAGCACCTGCGCACCATCGTCCCGGTGGTATCCGAAGCCCTCGAAAACGCCGGGTGCATGCTCGACGACCTCGAGGCCGTCGCTGGCACGCGCGGGCCAGGGCTCGCCGGGTCGCTGCTCGTCGGCTACAACTTCGCCAAGGCGATCGCCTTCGGGCGCGATCTGCCGTTCCTGGGCGTGAACCACCTCGAAGGCCACATCTACGCAAACTGGCTGGCCGAAGGCCCCGAACCGCGTTTCCCGGCGCTATGCCTGGTCGTTTCCGGCGGCCACTCCGACCTCGTCTACATGCGCGGCCACGGGCAGTACGAGCGGCTCGGCGGCACGCGCGACGACGCCGCCGGCGAGGCCTTCGACAAGGTTGGACGGCTGCTCGGGCTGCCCTTTCCCGGCGGTCCCGCCGTCGCGCGCGAAGCCGACCTCGCCGAACGCCGCGACCTCGAACTCCCGCGCGCGTGGATGCCCGGCACGTTCGATTTCAGCTTCAGCGGCCTGAAGACGGCCGCCCTGCACGTCGTCCGTGCGGGGAAGCACGACGTCCCCACCGTCGCCTACGCCTTCC
>CAZCDK010000217.1:0-4395 GCA_964497285.1 uncultured Anaerolineaceae bacterium
GGCGTTGCCCGGGTGCAAGAGGGGATCCTTTGCGTGTGCGAGGCCGCACACACGCCCGTCATCTGGGCCACGCAGGTCCTTGAAACGCTGGCGAAGAAGGGATTGCCTGCCCGGGCCGAGATCACCGATGCGGCCACTGGCCAGCGGGCCGAATGTGTCATGCTGAACAAGGGCCGGTTCATCCTCGACGCGGTCCGCACCCTCGAGCGGTTGCTTTCGACAGAGGAGCATCACCGGATCAAGAAGCGGCAGGTGCTCAGGGCCCTCCCATCTCAACACGGGTTGCTTCGGACGCCACCGCAGGCGGACTGAGCGGCCGCCCGTTGCCATCGGCTCCCGGGCGTTCAACGTCCCCGACCGGGCGCCGCTGTCGAGCCCACGGCGCATGCCGTATTGTTTGGTCCACATCCATCGACCAGCCGAAGGAGCATCACCATGCCCGATCCGATCGCCGTGACTACCGCCGGACGAGTGCAGGGCCTCGTCGAACGAGGCGCCTACGCCTTCAAAGGCGTGCCATACGGAGCTTCCACCGCCGGGACCCGCCGGTTTCTGCCCCCGCTGCCAGTCGCGCCGTGGGACGGCGTGCGCGACGCCACGAGACACGGCCCCATCTGTCCGCAAACAGGCGCCCTTGTCGATTCGCGCATCCAGGAGTCGATGGGCCCCATGGAGTACCTGCCGCAGAATGAGGACTGCCTTCTCCTGAACGTCTGGACGCCGGGCCTCGGCGACGGCGCAAAGCGCCCGGTCATGATGTGGCTTCACGGCCGCGGATTCGCCGCCGGCGCCGGCTCGGAGCCTGTCTACAACGGTGCGAACCTCGCCAAACGTGGCGATGCCGTGATCGTGACGATCAATCATCGGCTCAACGTGTTCGGGCATCTCCATCTGGCCGATCTGGGTGGCGAGAAGTGGGCCGGATCGGGAGTGGCGGGCATGCTGGACGCAGTTCTCGCGCTTGAGTGGATTCGCGAGAACATCGAGGTGTTCGGCGGCGACGCGGGCAATGTCACCATCTTTGGCGAGTCAGGCGGCGGCGCGAAGGTGAGTACCTTGCTCGCGATGCCTTCGGCCAGGGGCCTCTTTCACAAGGCGATCATCCAGAGCGGTCCCAGCATCCGGGCCGTGGACGCCCGCGAGGCCAGCCAGCTGGCCGGGGACCTGCTCGGGGCATTGGGGATCGGCCCGAAGGAGATCGACCGGGTCCAGGATCTCTCCTTCTCCCAAGTCCAGGACGGAATGCGGACCCTGGCCCGAAACGCGCGGCAGAACGGCGATGGCGCCGGCACCGCCCTGGTAATGCGGCTCGCACCTGTGATGGATGGCCACTTCCTGCCAGTCCACCCGTTTGATCCGTCGGCGGCGGCCACCGCTGCGGGCGTACCGCTGATGATCGGCAGCAACCGCGACGAAGCGGCCCTCTTTGTCTCCACCGACCCGCGCCGTAGGCGCCTGGAGGAGCCCGAACTCCTCGATCGGGTCACGCCGATCCTCGGCGAGAAGCGAGACCAGGTGCTCGACGCCTATCGAAAGGAGGCTCCAGGCGCGACTCCGTGGGACCTCTTCGTTTCGGTCTCAAGCGAGCGGACGCACCTGGCCTCGAAGATCCTGGCCGACCGCAAGGTCGCGGCGGATGCTGCCCCCGTCTACATGTACCTGATGACCTGGGAGACGGACTTCGCCCATGGCCTCCTCAAGTCCTGCCATGCGCTTGACCTGCCTTTTGTCTTCGACAACGTTGGTATTGCAGAGATGGCCGGCGAGAAGCCGGACCGCTTCGAGCTCGCCGGTATCATGAGCGACGCCTGGATCGCCTTCGCGCGCCACGGCGATCCGAGCCACCCGGGCATCCCCCAATGGCCGCCGTACAACACCCAGGACCGCCCGACGATGCTGCTCGATGTCCCATCGAGGGTGGAGAACGACCCACGCAAGGCGATCCATCGAGCCTGGGAGGGCGTCGCGCTCCGGCGGTAAGCGCTCGTCCCGTTCCCGCCGATTGCGCGGGGCTGTCTCGCTGGCGTGCGCCCGGAAAACGCTGTATGAAAGGCAGACCTGCAGGAGGGGGTGGGAATGGACGTCCTGCGTTCGCATCTCGACACGCGGTCGGATGGCTACAAGGCCAATCGGCAGGGCATGCTCGAGAAGCTGGAATACATGGAAACGCAGCTCGCCCTGGCCCGCCTGGGCGGCGGCGAACGGTCCATCGCCCGGCACCGCTCGCGCGGGAAACTGCTCATTCGCGAGCGGATTGAACTCCTGCTTGACCGCGACACTCCTTTCCTGGAGTTCAGCCCGCTCGCGGCCTGGGGCTCGGAATACCCCGTCGGCGGCGGGCTGGCCATGGGCATCGGCATCGTCGAAGGCGTGGAGTGCATGGTCATGGGCAACGACCCCACCGTCGCGGGCGGGGCGCTCACCACCTTCGCGATGAAGAAGATCATGCGCGCGCTGGAGATCTCGCGTCAGAACCGGATCCCATACATCCAGATGGTGGAATCGGCCGGAGCCGACCTGCGGCGCTCCACGGAATCTGCCGAGGCGGAGATGGCGCGCCAGTCCACCCATTTCGCCGAGAGCGGGCGGCTCTTTCACGACATCACCGAGCTCTCGGCCATGCGCATTCCGACCGTATCGATCGTCTTCGGGAGTTCCACGGCCGGCGGGGCCTACCAGCCGGGGATGTCGGACTACAACATCTTCATCCGGGGCAGGTCCAAGGTCTTCCTCGGCGGGCCGCCCCTGACGAAGATGGCGACCGGCGAGGAGTCGACCGACGAAGAACTCGGCGGCGGAGAACTCCACGCCACCAGGTCCGGGCTCGCGGACTACCTGGTGGACGAGGAGATCGACGCGCTCCGCGTGGCGCGGCAGGTCGTGGCGCATTTCAACTGGCGGAAACTGGGGCCCGGGCCTTCGCTTCCCGCCGATCCACCGCTCCACGACGCGGAGGAGTTGCTTGGAGTGGCCTCGGGCGACCTGCGCGTCCCGTTCGACATCCGCGAGGTCATTGCCCGAGTCGTCGATGGGTCGCGATTCGAAGAATTCAAGCCTCTCTATGGCGCGACGCTCGTGACCGGATGGGCCTCCATCCACGGCTTCCCCGTCGGCATCATCGCGAACAACGGCGTGCTCTTCTCCGATTCGTCGGAGAAGGCGACGCAGTTCATCCAACTGTGCAACCAGCTCGACGTCCCCATCGTCTTTCTGCAAAACATCACCGGGTACATGGTCGGGCGCATCTACGAAGAGGGCGGGATCGTCAAGAACGGCTCGAAGATGATCAACGCCATTTCGAATTCCCAGGTGCCGCATCTCACGGTCATCATTGGGGCGAGCTATGGCGCCGGCAACTACGGCATGAGTGGCCGGGCTTTCGATACGCGGTTCACGTTCCTCTGGCCAATCGCGAAGATCGCGGTCATGGGCCCGCAACAGCTGGCTGGCGTTATGTCGATCGTCCGGCGTGGGCAGGCGGCCGCCGCTGGCGTGCCCTTCGACGAGGAGGAGGACGCAAGAACCCGCGCCGCCGTGGAGGATCGGAGCGAGAAGGAATCGTTGGCGATGTACGCCACCGGCCGCGTGTCCGATGACGGCATCATCGACCCGCGGGACACGCGCACGGTGCTTGGTTTGACGCTGTCGGCGGTGCACAACAACGAAGTACGCGGCGCCGGCGGTTACGGCGTCTACCGGATGTGATTCCATGAGCCAGATCACCAGATTGCTGGTCGCCAACCGGGGAGAGATCGCGCGCCGCATCATGCGGACGGCGCGCGAGATGGGGATTGAAACAGTCGCCGTCTATGCCGACCCGGATGTCCATGCCCCGTTCGTGCGCGAGGCCGACGAGGCTATCGCCCTTCGCGGTTCCACTGCCACTGAGACGTACCTGGACACGGCGAAGGTCATCGGCGCGGCCAGGCGAGCCCGTGCGGACGCGATTCACCCCGGGTATGGATTCCTCTCGGAAAACGCCGCGTTCGCCCGGGCCGTGGTCGCCGCTGGCCTCACGTGGATCGGCCCCACACCTGAGGCGATGGCTGCCATGGGCGACAAGCTGGCCGCGAAACGGCTGATGACCGCGGCCGGAGTGCCCACGCTGCCAAGCATCGAGGTCACCACCAACGACGAGAAGGAACTCGAGCGGGCAGCAGCGTCGATTGGCCTCCCACTGCTGGTGAAGGCGGCGGCAGGCGGCGGTGGGAAAGGCATGCGCATCGTGCGGGCCCTGGACGATCTGCCGGACGCCGTGGCCGGGGCGCAGCGAGAGGCGGCCGGAGCCTTCGGCAACGGCACCGTGTTCCTCGAACGCTATCTGGAGGCGCCGCGCCACGTGTAGATTCTTTTCTGATGCGACGGCCACCGCGACCTACTCCACTGCTTCGAACT
>CAZCDK010000218.1:0-4391 GCA_964497285.1 uncultured Anaerolineaceae bacterium
CTAGGTGTCAGCCGGTGGCGAAGCAACCCATCTCGCGGGCAATGATGTGCTTCTGGATCTCGCTTGTGCCCTCGGCGATCGTGAGGGCTCGAACGTCGCGGTAGTAGCGCGAGACGGGGGTCTCGTCCATGAATCCCAGACCGCCGAAGACCTGGACCGAGTGGTCGGCGGCGCGCTTCGCCATCTCCGTGCAGTACAGCTTCGCCATCGCCGCTTCTTTCGTGAAGGGAACGCCGGCCTGGTGCATCCGGCAGGCCTTGTCGCGGAGCAGCCGGCCAGCCTCGAGTTCGACAGCGGTCTCGACGAGCATTGCCTGCACGTGCTGGAACTGTGCGATCGGACGCCGGAACGCCACTCGTGTCCTGGCATGCCGCAACGCCAGGTCAAGGCATTCCGATGCCACGCCAATGCCATTGGACGCGATGTAGATACGCGTTAGCGCGAACCCGTCCTCCCACTACCGCCGCGCGGCCAGAGGCTCGCCCGCCGAGCAGGTTCGCCGCGGGAATGCGACAGCCGGCAAACGACAGTTCACGGGTGTCCGAAGAACGCAGCCCCATCTTCCGGAGCGGGGGGCCGACATGGTAGCCCGGTGTCCCTTTCGGCACGAGGAACAGGCCGAAGCCCTCGTCGGTCCGGCAGAGTGGGGTGACCAGCCCGCAGTTTTCCAGTCCGGCGTTGCTGATGAAGATCTTGCTCCCGTTCAGCACCCACTCCTCGCCATCGAGCACGGCCTGCGTCTTGATCGCGGCGGTGTCGGAACCTGCATCAGGCTCGGTGATCGCGCCCGCCCCGACCATCTCGCCGCGAATCGTCGGCCGCACATACCGCTCCAGCCACTCCCCCCGCTGCTCACCGCGCACGGAGGCGATCGTCTGAGCGCCCTGGATGCCCACCCACAGCACGAGCGCGAGCGATACGTCGACTCGGCTAATCTCTTCGAGGGCCAGGCAGAACGCGAGGTTGTCCGCCGCGCTCCCACCCAGCTCCTCCGCGAAGAGCATCCCCGGGATGCCGAGGTCGCCCAACCGCCGGTAGAGGGCACAGTCGAACCGGGAGTTGCTGTCCCGCTCTTCCGCGCCCGGCGCGACCTCCTTTCGCGCGAAGCCGCGCACGGCCAGCCGGATGTGGGTTTGGGCCTCGGTGTACCCATTTGCATCGAAGGTCGTCATGCTCGCCTTTCGTCCGCTTCGCCGACATCGCATCCTGTGAGATCGGCGATTAAACGGTCTTGCCCATCGTGCCCCGGGTTAGTCGGGGTCGAGGATCACGACGGGGATGTCGCGAGCGGTCCTTGCCTGGTAGTCGTTGTATGCCGGCCAGATCTCCGCCATTTGCCTCCAGAGCGCCGGTTTCTCCTCGGCCGAGGCTGTTCGAGCCCGAGCGGCAAACCGTGCTGACCCAACCTGCACCCCCACCTGCGGGTGTTCGACGAGGTTTAGATACCACCGGGGATGCCTGGGCGCGCCGCCTCGGGACGCCACAATGTAGTAGCGGTGGCCATCCGTTCCATAGATTAGCGGGAGCGTGATGGGCTGGCCCGACCGCCTCCCTGTCGTCGTGAGCAGCAGCGTCGGGACGCCATTCCAGGTGTGCCCGTCCTCGCCGTTCGACTCGATGTAGCGCCGGATGTGGTCGGCGATCCAACCCGGCAGTCCGGCCCGCGGTTCATTGTCCGTTGTCACTCCTGGCTCCTCTGGCTGTTGTCGCGCCGCCGGGTCGCTGGGGAACGTGCGGCCAAAGAGATCCGGTCAGCGCAGCCGACGATAGCCGGGCGCGCGGCACTTCGTCAAAGCGCTGACCGCGCCGACGGGGTTCCCCGCCGTGCGCCAGTGCAGCCGGTTGCCGGGGGCCTCGGGTCCAGGTGAACGGTATGGAGGACGTCCTGGCGTGGCTCCGGGAGTCCCGCTTGCCGATGAGCGCTGCCGCACTGAACGCGCCGCGCACGGCCGGTGGGCACGTCCGCTTCGCACACCCTTCGCTCATCGAAAGGAACCGGGATCGTGCTTTTGGCATGTCCCAACGCTGCTCCCGGCAGGCGGCACTGTCGATCACCCTAACTGGGAGCGCTCGCGCACGACTTGTTCGTGCCACGCAAACCGCTCGACGGAGGACCGCCGGATGCGTTCGCTCGATGGCGTTACGGCCGAGATGCAATCTGATTCCGATCAGTGGCCTCGCCCGATGGCCGCGCGCAAGCTGGCCTCGTTTGGGCTTGTCGTCGTGTTGGCCATCCTGGCCGCGTTCGGACTGTGGGCGGCACTGGCCGCAAACCGCGCCACCGGCGTGGTCCGGGAGAACGACCGTGTCAGGAATGCCTTCGACCAGGCGCGTTCGCTGGCGGCGGAAGAGGAGTCGCTCGCGCACGCCTACCGGATCGAACCGGGCCCGGAGCTGCGCGCGAGCCAACAAGAGGCTGCCGCCCGGGTTGTCGGGGCCTTGCGCCTCGCGGAGGTTGCCGGTGACGCAAGTGACAGGGCGGTCGCCGAGTCGGTGTTGGCCTATCACGAGCACTATGTCGAGGCCGTCGGCCGGCTGTTCAATGCGGTCGACGCGGACAACTCGGTCCTTGCAGAAAGCATCGCCCAACGAGAGGTTGAACCGGCGTCTGTCAGGCTCCGGCAGAGTGTCGACGACGCCGCGACGCAACACCAGGTTGACGTGCGGAGATACCTCAGAGACCTGACGCGCATCCAGGGCGGCGTGCTCACAGCGACGCCGTTCGTCTTCGCCGCGGGCCTCGCGTTGTTGGCCCTGTTCGGAGGCATTCTCCGGTTCTACAAGCGCCGCGCGGAGGAGAGCCTCTGGCACGAGGCAGCGATGGTTCGCGAGAGCGAGCGGCGCTTCCGCGCCCTGGTCCAGCACACCCCGGACGTGATCCTCGTGGCCGATGCCGACGGCGTGATCCGATACCAGAGTCCTTCAGTGGAGAGGTACTGGGGATACGGGCCTTTCGAGTTGGAGGCAAGACGCATCCACGAGTTCATCGATCCCGAGGACCACGCGATCCTCGCAGCATTGCGAAACGACGTGTGCCAGCATCCCGGGGCGACGGCACGGACAGAGGTCGGCTTCTTCTTTGCCGACGGCATGCGCTGCGATGCCGAATTCATCATCACCAACCTGCTTGACGAGCCCGGCGTTTGCGGATTGGTGGCGACGGTGCGCGACATCAGCGAGCGGAAGGACTTCGAACGGCAGCTCGCACAGCAGGCGTTCTATGACCCTCTGACGCAGCTACCCAACAGGGCGCTTCTCAGGGACCGCCTGGTCCAGGCCCTGGCGCGGACGGCCCGGCGGAACGGCAAGGTGGGGCTCCTCTTCCTCGACCTCGACAACTTCAAGGTCATCAACGACAGCCTCGGCCACCAGGTGGGCGACCAGGTGCTCGCGGCGGTGGCGAGGCGCTTGATCGGGTGTGCGCGCGCCGAAGACACGGTCGCGCGGTGGGGCGGCGATGAGTTTCTCATGGTGCTGGACCAGGTTCGCGGGGTTGGGCAGGCGATCAAGACAGCCCAGCGCATCGCGGAACGCTTTGAGGAGCCCTTTGACATCGACGGCCACGAGGTTTTCGCATCCGTGAGCATCGGGATCGCGCTCAGCGACGGCCAGGATATCCACGCGGACGGCCTTCTGCGCGACGCAGATCTGGCCATGTACCACGCGAAGGCCCAGGGCAAGGCCCAGCACGTGGTGTTCGACTCGGCCATGCATGACGTAGCGGTGAACCGGATGGAGATCGAGCGCGACCTCCATCATGCGGTCGAGCGGGGGGAACTCCACGTTTACTACCAGCCGATCGTCCTGCTCGCATCGGGGCGCCTGACTGAGGTCGAAGCGCTGGTGCGCTGGGACCACCCACGACGCGGCCTGATGCTGCCTGAGGCATTCATTTCGATCGCCGAGGAGACAGGCCAGATCGTCGCCCTCGGTCTCTGGGTGCTCCGCGAGGCTTGCCGGCAGGTGCTGGTGTGGCACCGGCAGTTCCCCACGACGCCTCCGCTGATGCTGAGCGTGAACCTTTCACCGCGGCAGTTCCATCACCCGTCGCTGCTCGCGGACATCGACCGCATTCTCATGGAGACAGGACTCCCGGCATCGTGTCTGCGGTTCGAAATCACCGAGACGCTGCTCCTCCAGAACTCGGAGGCGGTGATGGCAACGCTCGCTGCGATCAAACAGCGCGGGATTCACCTTGCGGTGGACGACTTCGGGACAGACTACTCCTCGCTCGCCTACCTCAAGCAGTTGCCCCTTGACACCCTGAAGATCGATCGGTCGTCCATTCGCGGGCTCGGCCAGGACGCGGGGGACACACCAATTGTGCGAGCGATCCCCTCGCTCGCCCGGTCGCTCGACCTCGAGGTCACAGCGGAAGGCATCGAGACGGC
>CAZCDK010000219.1:0-4386 GCA_964497285.1 uncultured Anaerolineaceae bacterium
GTAGGCGGTAGGCGGTAGGCGGTAGGCGGTAGGCGGTAGGCGGTAGGCGGTAGGCGGTAGTCAGTAGTCAGTAGTCAGTAGGCGGTAGGCGGTAGGCGGGAGGCGGTAGTGGCAAATAGCTGTTGGCCAAGAGCTATTTGCCGGGCGGGCGGATGGGCCGGGGATGTAGGCGCTGGTACACTCGGACGGCATTCCACGATTCGAGGCAAACTGTCATGCGAGAGACCGTGATCATCGACGCCGTTCGCACGCCGCTGGGGCGACGCGGGGGCGGGTTGAGCCAGAACCACCCGATCGAGACCTCGTCGCTCCTGCTGAAGGCGCTCGCCGAGCGCAACCACCTCGACCCGGAAGTGGTCGATGATGTGATCTATGGCTGCGTGAGCGAAGTGGGGGCGCAGTCCACGAACCTGGCGCGCAACATCGTCCTGACGGCGAAGTGGCCGTACACGATTCCCGGCATCACGCTCGACCGGCAGTGCAGTTCGAGCCAGCAGGCGGTGCACTTCGCGGCCAACCAGATTGGGTCCGGCGTGCACGATATCGTGGTGGCGGGCGGCACAGAGTGGATGTCGCAAATCCCGCTGGGCGCGAACATGGGCCAGAACCTCGGCTTCCCGTTCACGCAGGCGATGAGCGACCAGTACAACCTCACGTCGCAGGGCGTCTCAGCTGAGCGTGTAGCCGACAGGTGGGGCATCACGCGCGAAGAGGCGGACGAGTTCGCGGTCGAGAGCCAGATGAAGGCGGCGCAGGCGCAGAAAGAGGGCCGCTTCAGGAACGAGCTCATCCCGGTGCCGGGGAAGAAGAAGACGAAGAACGCAGACGGTACGGAAACGTGGGCCGACGCAACGATCGACGCCGACGAAGGCATCCGCCCGGGGACGACGCTCGAAGTGCTGGCCGGGCTGAAGGCGAGCTTCCGCGAGAACGGTGTGCACCACGCCGGCAACTCGAGCCAGATAACGGACGGGTCGGCGGCAGTGCTGTTGACGCACCCGGACAAGGCGAAGGAAATGGGCTGGAAGGCCCGCGGGCGGATCGTCTCGCAGGCAGTCGTGGGCTCAGACCCGGAGCTGATGCTGACGGGACCGATCACGGCGACGCCGCTGGCGCTGCAACGCGCCGGGCTCACGATGCGGGACATTGACCTGGTGGAGATCAACGAGGCGTTCGCGAGCGTGGTGCTGGCATGGAAGCGCGAGCTGCATCCCGACATGAGCAAGGTGAACGTGAACGGCGGGGCGATTGCGCTGGGACACCCGACGGGATGCACCGGGGCGCGGCTGTTCGGGACGATCCTGAACGAGCTGGAGCGCACCGGCGGCCGTTACGGGCTGATCACGATGTGCGTCGGCGGCGGGATTGGCACGGCGACGGTGGTGGAGCGGCTGGGGTAGACGGAGGTATCTCACTGAGAAAGCGCCGCTCAGTGTGATATGCTCTCGCCATGATAAGGAAGTCGAGCCACGTGACGCGGGTGGGCAAGCGCAACCAGGTGACGATCCCGGCGGCGATGCTGCGCGCGCTTGGCGTGGCGCCGGGGGATCGGGTGGAGGTCAGTGGGGAGGACGGAGTGCTGTCGCTGCGGAAGGCGGAGGATCCCTTCGAACGTCTGCGCCAGATTGCGGCCGAGGCCGGTGCTCCGCGATTGTCCGATGACGAGATCGTCGCGGCCGTTGCGCAGGCTCGTCTGGACATGGCACGCCACGCACAGGAAAGGGACGCCCGGGTCGTGCGTGAGTTGAATGAGCGCACTCGCTGACGCCAGCTTCCTGCTGCGGCTCATCCTTGATGATGCACCGCAATCGACGAAGGATGCCGCTGCGTTTCTGAGGTCGCCAGAGCCGGAGCGGGAGCCGGTATGGGTGGCGCCGACCACTGTCGCGGAAATGGTGTACGTGATCACTGGGCCGCGACTGGCATTTGGCCGGGAACGGGCTGGAGAAATAGTCGAGAACGTGCTCCGGCTGCCCGTTCGGGTCATGGACAGAGACGTCATTGTGCAGGCGCTCGCGTACTATCGGGAGGTGCACAACGATTGGGGCGATTGCATGGCCGCGGCCTACGCGAGCCGCCGAACCGGCGGACGGATCTACGCCTACGACAGGGACTTTGACCGGATCCCGGGGATCGAACGGGAACAGCCTCCCCCCGCAGAGGAACTCGGGGTATGAACGGTGCCCCTCGCTACGCGGCGCGATGCACGTTCGTCCGCATGACGCTCGATTCGAAGCGCGTCGGGGGCGTGGTGAACATCTGTCACCACGGTGCCCGCGAGGACATGGAGTGCGTGGGGCCGTTCATGGACGACTTCGAAACGGCCTGCGGGTTCTGGGAGCTGAAGGCGGGGACGGCGGCTTCGCCGGTCTTCGGGCACGAAGACACCCGGCTGCGGGAATTGCCGCGAACCGAATACGCACCGTGGGCCCGGAGGCGGGAGCAGTGAGAAGCTGGCCTAGCCGCCGGGCGGGCCTACGCTTTCGGGGCCTGGGCCGGCATCGGGTTGCGGAGGCCTTGCCCGAGCGTTGACGGGAAGATGCGGTCGAGGGAGTCGAGGTCCCAGCCGCCTTCGCGGTAGATTGTGCGCTCGCGGTCGGGAAGCGAGACGAGACTGATTTCGTTGCCGCCGACGATGAAGTCGCGGCCGTTGACGTTCGCCGCGGCGTCGGTGCAGAGGTAGACGACGATGGGGGCGACGAGTTCGGGCTTGAGCGCCTGGATCTGGGAGATGGCGCTCTGGCTGCTCGATTCGTCGGGGTTGCCGCCGGCCTGGGCCGCAGCGCGGGCACGTTCCATGGCCTCGCGGAGCTCGGGCGAGATGGTCATGCGAGTACCGGCCCGGGGGCGGATGGCGTTGCAGGTGACGCCGTAGCGGCCGAGGTCAAGGGCGGCGGTGCGGGTGAGGCCGACAATGCCCTCTTTGGCGGCAGAGTAGTTGGCCTGTCCCATGTTGCCGAGGCCGGATTCGGAGGAGGTGTTCACGATCCGGCCGCTGCGCTGCTGGCGAAAGACGAGGGCGGCGTGCTTGGTCACGGTGAAGTGGCCCTTGAGGTGGACGGCAATGACGGCGTCCCACTCTTCTTCGGCCATGTTGAAGAGCATGCGATCGCGGAGGATCCCGGCGTTGTTGACGAGGATGTCGAGGCGGCCCCACTTTTCGAGGGCGGATTTCACCATGCGCTCGCCGCCTTCCATGCTCGTGACGCTGTCGTAGTTGGCGATGGCGTCGCCGCCCAGCTTCTTGATCTCGGCGACGACTTCGTCGGCGGGCGTGGCGTCGGAGCCCTCGCCGGCGGCGCTGCCACCGAGGTCGTTGACGACCACCCGGCACCCTTCCTGGGCGAGGAGCAGCGCTTCGCCGCGGCCGATGCCGCGCCCGGCGCCGGTGACGATTGCGACCTTGCCATCGAGCCTGTTTGTCATGGTTCTGACCTCCGCGCTGATGAATGCGTGTCTGCCCTGGAGGACATGCTCCGAAGCGTCGAAACTCTAACACCGGGCAACGGATCGAGCCATGTGTTGCACTGGTCTTGGGCATCCGGGGCCGTAGGATAGGGCGATGACGACGTTGCTCGCGATCATCCCGCACCCGGACGACGAGACGTACGGCTTCGGGGGAACGATTGCGCTGGCGGCGCGGGCGGGGTGGCGGTGCATCGTGCACTGCGCGACGAATGGCGAACTCGGTGAGCGGCACGATGGGGTCGTGGCGGAGCCGGAATCGCTCGGTCCGGTGCGGGCAGCCGAGCTGGAGGCGTCGTGCAAGGTGCTGGGCGCGGAACGGCCGGTGCTGTGGGGTCTGCCTGATGGAGGCCTTGCGCAGGAGCCGGGACAGAGGGAACGGCTCTCCCGGTTGATTCGCGAAGTCGAGCCGCAGGTCGTCCTGACACTTGGTGCCGACGGGGCATACGGGCATCCGGACCACCTGGCGGTGCACCGGTGGGTGCGGGAAGCCTGGGAGGCGTCGGACTGCACAGGACCGGCGTTGCTGCTGGCGGCATTCCCGAGGGGGCTGTTCAGGGCCCAATACGAGAAGTGCGTGGCGAGCCGGGTCATGGGTGATCGGCCGGAGGTGATGCCGGCTGATCTTGGCGCGAACCTACGAAGTCGACATCAGGGACATGCGAGAGACCAAGCTCGCAGCGATGAGGTCGCACCGCACTCAGCTTCCCGGTGGCAGCCCAGAATCCATGTTCCCGCCAGGGATCGTTGCCTCACTCAACGCGATGGAACGGTTCACAGATGCCCGCGGGTCGCGGAATGAACGAACGGCCGCACTGCTTTCTGGCCTGGGCGGTCGCGAGAACCGGCGGAGCTGAAGCCTGCGGGCGCGGGCAGGCAAGATGCGCGACCGGAGATCACTCGTGATGGGTGGGCGTCGGC
>CAZCDK010000220.1:0-4315 GCA_964497285.1 uncultured Anaerolineaceae bacterium
TCGATCGCCCGGATCGACGGCATCACGACCCTGACGGTCCCGGCGCTGTGAGGAGCGGGCGATGAGATCGAAGGAGTGGGGCGGCGATCTCGATGCATGCCGGAGCCGGCCGTGGAGCGCCGATGCGTCCCCCGACAGCGAGGCCCGGCGCCGCGAGGCTTCACCTCGGCCGGCACTGGTGCCACTCGGGCACTTCCGGACGGGGGTCGCGTCCGCCGGGGGCGCGCCGCCGATTGGATTGAGTGGCTCGCGGGTCTGGACCGCTTCCTTGCGGGCCGTCAGCAAGGCCGCCGGGGATACTCGGGTCGCCATGCTCCGCGCGGTCGGCGGCGGCGGCGGCTGCGCCGAGCCCATGCGCCGTGCGCTCGCGCGCGCAGGCGCCCTGGATCCCTCCCCGGCGCGAACGGGCACCCGCGCAGGGCCGGAGAGCCTCGAGCCGGTCGAGGGCGACCAGCCGCCAGGCCTGGCCGACGGTCGTAGGCAACGACCCACGCGCGCCGCTCCGCCTGTCGCTCGCCGGGCGCTGCCGGTGGCGGTCTCGGACGACACGAAGGGGCCGGATCCGATCGAGGGTGATGGCGACGTGGATCCGGTGCGGCGGGTACGCGCACCGCGATCTTCGACAGGCTCGGTGGGGCGGCGCCCGGCGTGCGGCTGCCGTGAAGAGGAGGTGGACTGATGGCCGCGGGAAGCCTGCGATACAATCCCGACCCGGAGGTCGACGGTGCTGTGCTGCTGCTCAGCCCGGGCGACACGGAGCCACAGAGCGAGCCGGTGGTCTTCGCGGGACCCGACCGGGAAGGTCGTGCCACCAGCATCGGTGGTGTGATCACCGTTCGCCGGCAGCCACAGGGCGACGACAATGGGCATGCCTATGTCCGGCTCCAGGCCACCGAACGGCGCGCGGGCCGTGTGCGGGTCTACGGTGATCCAGTCGTCGCCCCGCAGACCAATCACGCCTGGACCGCCGAGCTGGCACAGGACCCCGGCACCAACCTCAATCGCCGCAGGTCCGGACACGTCGTTCTGCGCGGATTCGATGACGCTGGCCAGCCGCATCGGACGGCGCGGCTAGGCGGCCGCGAGCTTCCGGATGAGACAGCGGCGGACGTCCAGGCTGCAGAGGCGGCTGCCGGTCGGCGAGGGGACCTCAAGCTCTACGAGGCGGGTTCGCTGCGCGCCCAGCTCTGGATCGACGACGCGAGCAACGGCCGCCTGACTCTCCGCAACGCACAGCGCCGGATCACGACGTCCCTGGGCTTCCAGCGCCAGTACGGCGGCAACGCCCTGTACCTGGACGGCGACCGAGGGACCGCGGTGATCGGCGTCTCCGAATACGAGGGCGCGTTCCTATCGCTCATCACTCACGACGGTGGCGAGATCCGGATCGACCCGAGCGGCATCGCGATCGCGAACGTGCTCAAGGAGCGCTTCCTCAACAGCTTCGTGGCGGCCCACCCGGAGGATCCCGCGCTCGAGATCCGGTACACCGTCCTCGAAGGTCCCGAGCCGGGGACGTACGTGCGCGGGACGGCGGCGCTCGTCATGGGGCGAGCGACGGTCGCGCTTCCGGGGCACTTCCGCCATGTCACGGCCTCCGAGGGCCTCACGGTGCAGCTCACGCCTCGGTCGCCCCGGTCGAAGGGCGTCTGCGCGAGTCGCGTGACCACGACGGAGGTCGTGATCGAGGAGCTCCACGACGGCCGGGGGGAATACGAGGTCGACTACCAGGTGCACGGGATCCGGAGGGGGTTCGAGAAGTACGAGGCCGTCAGGCCCGCGCCCGCGACCACCAGCCGGGCCAGGGCAAGACAGGAAGAGGAAGGTTGAGAAGACGGGCGGCGTCGAGCTGGCCTCTAGCGGTACTGGCCCTCGTCGCCGGCTGTGGTGCGAAGTCAGGCCTGGCTTTCGGAGAGCCTGACTCCAATGTCGAGAAGCGGGACGGTGGTTCCGTGGATTGTTCGAACTCAGACCACGACCATGACGGACATTCCATGATCGAGTGTGGAGGGGACGACTGCGACGACCGCCGGGGCGACGTGCACCCCGGCGCGATCGAGGAGTCCGAGTGGCTCGTCGAGGACGTCGTGTCGTGTCGCGAAGGGCTTGCCTGGAGTGAATGCCCGTTGCTCGTCGACCTGGCTTTCGACGGGGACTCCGGTCCGGTGGTCGCGTATGTGCTCCCACCCGAATTCGGGCGTGACGATCCGGCCTGGATCGCCAGGCGTTCGGGCGAGGCCTGGTGGGCGGAACAGACACCGTTCCGTGCGCTTGCGGGCATCGAGGCGCGTGATGGCGTGGTGTACGTCGTGCCGAGAGCGTCGGGGCTGGGTGTCGTCGCCGCGTGGCAGGCCGAGCGCTCTGGCGAGTGGGTGATCGAGGAGCTGGACGGCCAGCGCCGGCTCTCTTGCGGCGACAACCCGCGGGACGCGTGCGGAGATCTCGTCTGGTCGCCCGACGGGATTCTTCACGCCGTGTTTCTGTGTGATCGCGGTGAGGAGGCCGAGGTGTGCCACGCGCAGCGAGATCCTTCGGGTGGCTGGACCATCGCGACGATCGGGACGGCGCCTGGTCCCGCTACCGACAACCTGGATGTGACGGCGACGGATGGCATCGTCCGCGCATGTGCTGGGCACACTGATTGGTTTGTCGGTGGAGATCGCTACTTTGAGCTTGGTCCTTCGGGCTGGAGCTGGCGGGATGTCGAGTTCTGCCAGCAGCTGGCCGTTGATCCCGCCGGGACCGTTCACGTCGTCGGCTCGATGGGGGGCCACGTGGCATTCCACGGAATAGACCCCGGGCCCTCCATGGCGCTCGAGAGGCTAGATGGGATCATCCTGAGCGGCGCCGGCTTTGACGCCGGCGGAACGCTCTTCAGCGTGGGCTCCGCCTTCCCTCTCCCAGGTGACGAGGTGGCTGAGCCGACCGACGGCCAGTATCTGAGCCTCGCGCTCCTCGAGAACGGCCAGTGGAGGTTCGACCAGGTCGACGAGGCCTATGGCGAGCGAGTCAACGAACTCCAGCTCGCCGGCGACGGCGACAGCGTGCACATCGCCTATCGTGCCCAAAGCAGCGATCAAGTCCCCCTGGGCATCCGGTACGCCACGAGGACGCCGGCCCGCGGAATCGACAACGACTGCGACGGAGAGGAGCGTTAGATGGCCGACGCGTCCCGGTTCGATGTCGTTGCGAGCTCGGAGGTGCCTCCTGAGGATCTCATCTGGACGAGGCCCGACAGGCCACCACCGCCAGTGGCCTGTGATTGGGCGGCCGCCGGAGGCCTGGCAGTGCGGGATCCAAGCCTTTTGAACCAAACTAGGGAAGCGTCACGCTTCGACGTGACGAACCCAGCATCTTTCCAACGCCAGGAGACCCGAACGATCGACGCCTGTGGAGAATGGGGGCCGGCCGGAAGGTTCGATATCCGCGCGCTCGATGAGCAGTGTCTCGTGGAGGTTCGCGTTCCCGTACTTCTGGTCGCTGCTGATGAGCCGATCGACTGCCCTCGGTTCGTCAGCATGGGCACTCCTCCTTGCCGAGATAGTTGTCGCAGGGCGACAACCGATGCGGTCGCCGCCCAAGCTGCGGAGTGGGGACAGGTCATCCGAGATCAGTGGTCGCGGAGGCATCAGATTCGTCCGATCGGCACCGGTTGCCCGTGCCCTGCTTACGACGTTGATGTGGACGTGGTGTTTGTGGCCCCAGGTGAAGACCCGAATCCGCACCTCGTCAACGTTCACAGCGGTTGTGGGCAAGCGGATTCTGGCGACTGGTACATCGACATGCTGCCGAAGTATGCCGCCCACGAGTTTGGTCACCTGCTGGGCTTGTTGGACGAGTTCCCCAAGCCGGGACCGAGGAACGTCATCTCAGCGTTCGCAGATCCAATCGGTGCGCTTCTAGATCTCCCGTTCGCACCTTCGAACATCTTCGGGACAGAGGAGTGCTACCCAGTCACTGATCCAGTCAGCATGATGTTTTGCTGTTCTGTCGAGAGCTATGCATTCTTCATCGAAGAGAGCAGGGTCTTCCCATTCCACTATCACTTCTTCGCCGAGTGGCTCGCGAAGACTCGTTGCTGCGAATTCGAGATAGGAAGGCCAGCGGACGTCCTCGAAGGTGCGAGCTTCGAGTCTTTCTGATCGAATCGAGATGGCGGGCGCACTCATCACGATCGACCAGTCCGGCAAGCCCCCCGGCATTCCCGGGGCGGCACGGGAGGACCTCGATCTCTTCTCGGGCGCGAACCCCGTCGTCCTGACGAACGACGACGACACGGGCGTCGTCGCCTGGACCTGGACGCTCCTCGACAAGC
>CAZCDK010000221.1:0-4158 GCA_964497285.1 uncultured Anaerolineaceae bacterium
CTGCACGGCGCCCTTGCCCGACACGTCGTTCGCTATTACTCCGGCAGGCTCCTAGTGTTGGGGTTCCAACACTCGATTGGCCGCCTGGACCTCTGAGACGGAGGCTGGGTGAGTCGCTTGCGGCTGTTTCTTGGATTCGCGGCATCAAGAGAACTTGAGAAACTGCCCCCAAGCGCCGGCGAGATCGCGCGACCCGTCTCGGATTGGCCACCTTCCTCCCTCCTTCGGCAGGCTACAATCTCCCCATGCGCGAACTGCGGCCCGCCGGCCAGGACCCTTCGTTCCTGCTCAAGGCGCTCTCGGAGGCCGCGGGCGAACTCCAACGCGCCTTCGCGGGCCTTCGCCGGGCCGATCTCCTCCGCCCGGGCGATGGCTTCGACGACTGCTGGTGCCTCCTTTCCATCGCCGTACACATGCGCGACGTCGAGGAGGACGCCCAGGAGCAGATCGAATTCATGCTCGATCGGCGAGAGCCGGACCTGCAGCACGTCGACATCGACCGGGTCCCGCTCGAAGTCGAGTACCGCACCGCCGACGAGGACGATGCATTGGCCGACTTCCGCCAGCTCCGGCGCGAAACGTCCTACATGCTGTGGGATCTGACACCCAAGGCATGGCAGCGCGGCGGCCTCCATCCCTATCGCGGGCGAATAACCGTGCTCGACTTCGCCCGCGACCTCTACCAACATGATCTTGAGCATCTCTGGCAGGTGCGACGGATGCTTGACCGCCTCGCCGGCCTGCGCCGCTGAGCTACCGCGCCCTGGTCAACTCGCTCACTTCGGGGAGGTATCCGATCCCATCTATCCACCACGACACCGAGAACGGCCCCATGGCCTGCCCATCGGCAAGCGTCCCCTTCGTCGTTCCGTCACGACTCACCACCCACAGCTCCTGCGCGTCTCGCCTCTGGGACCAGTATGTGAGCAGGAACCACTCACCATCGGGTGACCAGGTCGCAAGCATCGGCACCCGGTATTCCGGAACGTCGAAGTGGGCAATGGTCGTCTGCGTTCCTCCGGAGGAGATGACAACGTCGCCGTCGGAATCGACGACTACCCGCTCGCCCTTTGGCGAAACCGGACTCGGGCCGGTCGGGTGCGCGCTGATTCCGGTACCCGCCGTCTGCCTGGTCTCGAGATCGTATTTCGTCCATGCGGGCGAATCGAAGCCTTTCGGCTCGGTGAAGGCAATCGTCTTGCCGTCGATCCAGGTGATGGCGGAGACCCCGAATCCCGGACAGTAGACCTGGGTGCGCGTCGCGCCCGATGCCGCCGCCCGGGTGATGCAGCCCTGGCGGTCGATGTAGAGGATCTCGCCGGGGATCGCCAGGTTCGGATGCTCGACCAGCGATGGTGGTGAAGGGTGGTAGCGCCCGAATTCGAACACGAGGACAACGAGCACAACGATCGCCGCCACTCCACCGACAATCGCCGCCGCCCACAGGCGTGTTCTCAGTGAGCCGTTTGCCGGGCCCATGGCCTGAACCTCGCAAGCGTGATGACGCTCCCCACCATGATCGCCCCGATCACGATCAGGAGCAGGGAAGCGACTGTCGTGTCGTGTACATGCCGGGTGATCGTCGAGATCAGGCCGGCGAACATCGCCGCCACTCCGGCGATGATGTAGATGAACGCCCCGCGCCAAATGCTGATCGCGACCAACGCCGGCCCGGCGACGAAGACGAGCGACTCGGCCCAGCCCCCATTGAAGCTGGCGAACCAGGCGCCCCAGGCAACGCCCACCGCTGCCAGCACGCGCATGGACATCCGTGGCCCCATGACGCCCCCCTCGGCGAGCACCAGCACCGCGGCGGCGGATGCTACAAGCGACAGCCCCCCCACCGGGAAGTAGAACTCCTCGGACCGTTCGCCGAGCGCGATGCTGAGTGCATACATGCCGGCGCCAATCCCAACGACCTGCGGGTGGCTGGGTGCGAAGGCCCAGAGCACCAGCGCGAGGGCCGACCCGGAAAGAGCCGCCAAGAGCAGCGCGTCGTCGTCGTTCCAGCCCGCGCTATCGTCCGCGATTCCGCTCGCCCCCGCAAGGAGAGCGCCAGCCGCCAGCCATGCAACGTGCCCACCGCGTACCATGCCCGGCTCTTTCAGCCTGCGCAGGCCGGCCCCGGCGGCGACGGCGAGGAGTCCGGGCACGCCGACTACGGCCACCCGCGCCCACGCCTGCAGATCCTCCCAGGAGTTGCCCACCAGGATCACGACGCCTACGGCCGCTACCGCGATGCCGAGGTAGATCAGCGCTTCGAGGACCCCCGGTCCCTCGCGTGGTCGCGCTTCAGGCGGTGCCCCAGCGCCCTCGAACACACGGATCCGCTCGGCCGCCGTTTCGTCGAGGACGCCGGCCGCGCGCCAGCGCTGGATGTGTTCCTCAACCGCTGCCACGGCCCAACGATAGGTTTCCCGGATGAGCGGCACAACCCCGGCTCACTTCGCGAGCGCCGCGACGGCGCCCGCCAATCGGCGTAGGCTTGGGCGCCGGAATACCACCGCGGGAGGTCTCGGATGTCGCTACGTGGGAGAGCCGCCATCGTCGGGCTCGGCGAGTTCAAGCCTTCACGTCATACCGAGGGTGCCACGACGCTCGGCATGCTCGTCGAGGTTGGGCGCCAGGCCGTGGCCGACGCCGGGCTCGAAATGGCGGAGATCGACGGCCTGATCACCGAGAACTTCGCCGAAGCGCCCTTCATGGCCCCTTCTACGGTTGTGGAGTACCTCGGCATGAGAGCCCGGTTTGCGGAGATCGTCGACCTCGGGGGTGCAACCGGAGCCGGCATGGTCTCGCGCGCCACCATGGCGATCGCCAGCGGCATGTGCGAAACCGTCCTGTGCGTCACTGCCACCCGTCGCGAGGTGCAGAGCTCCTCGGGCCAGAGGAGCGCCGCCAACTCCGGTTTCGCCGGGCGACGCATCGATCGCACGCCCTACTCCGAATTCGAAGCTCCGTTCGGGGCCATCGGAGCCAACTACGGCTACGCGATGATCGCGAACCGCTACATCCACGAATACGGTGTCACTCCCGAACAACTGGCGAAGATCGCCGTCGCGCAACGCTACAACGCCTGCCACAACCCGAACGCGATGTTCTTCGGCCAGCCGATCACCATCGAAGATGTCCTAAACTCACCCGTCGTTGTCGACCCTTTACACATGCTGGAGATAGTGATGCCCTGCGCGGGCGCGGCGGCGCTCGTGGTCACGAGCGCACAAAAGGCTGCACGCATGAAGCGTCCGGTTGCCTATGTCCTCGGCGCCGGAGAGAACACCACCCACCGCAGCATCACCTATGCCCCGAGCCTGACCAATACCGCCATCAAGGCGGCAGCCGATGCCGCCTTCAAGACCGCGGGCGTCAGGCGCAAGGACATCGATCTGGCCAGCATCTACGACTGCTACACAATCACCGTCCTGCTTTCGCTCGAAGACGCCGGGTTCTGCAAGAAGGGCCGCGGCGGCCGGTTCGTTGACGAGCACAACCTCCAGTGGGACGGCGACTTCCCGCTGAACCCGCATGGGGGACAGCTCTCGTTCGGCCAGGCCGGCACTGCCGGCGGCATGTCGCACGTCACCGAGGCAGCCCGCCAGATCATGGGCCGGGCCCATGGCCGCCAGGTGAAGAAGTGCCGGCTGGCATTCGTCAACGGCAACGGTGGGATCATGAGCGAGCAGGTGTCGCTCATCCTCGGGAGGGAACGCTGATGTCAGAGGACGCTGCCACCCGCGAGTCGAATGGGCCGCCCGCCGCCGCCCCCTACCTGAAGCCCATGCCAGAACCGTCGCAGGTCACCCGGCCATTCTGGGATGCCGCGCACGAAGGGAGGCTTCTCATCCAACGCTCGAAGAACACCGGCAAGGCCGTCTTCTATCCCCGGTCGGTCTCGCCCTTCGGTCCGGAAGACGAACTTGAGTGGTTGCCGGCCTCAGGACGCGGGACGATCTATACCTATACCGTCGCGCGCCGCCCGACCGCGCCCCAGTGGGCCAATGAACCGCCGCTGATCATCGCCATTGTCGAACTCGAGGAGGGCGCCCGCATGACCACGAACATCGTCGACTGCGATCCCGCGGACGTGAGAATCGGCATGCCGGTCACCGCGGTGTTCGTGGCTGTGACCGCCGAAACGACGCTGGTCAGGTTTCGGCA
>CAZCDK010000222.1:0-4028 GCA_964497285.1 uncultured Anaerolineaceae bacterium
GAAGACTAGCGGCCGGGCATCACCTCGTAAACGCAGCCCGGGGCCCTGCCAGCGAATCGTCACACAACCCGATCCGTTATGACGCGGAACGGGCCGGGCCGTCACCCCGAACCGTATACTGAGGACACCTCCGACAGCGAGGCCACCCCCAGATGCAGTTCAACGTTTCGCAGCTCCTGCGGGAGCGGGTCGGATCGAACCGCCAGTACGAGCTCGGCCCCGAGGCCCCGCTACACCGCGGGGCGGTGGCTTTGATTCGGACACCCACCGGCGTGCTCGTGCGTTGCGAGGCTGATGTGATTCTCGATGCGTCGTGCAGCCGTTGCCTCGCGCCTTTCGGCTACCGGGCCCAGATCAGCTTCGAAGAGGTGTTCTACCAGCAGGTGGATGTGGTCACCGGCGTGCGCGTGAAGACGGAGGCGGAACCGGAGAGCTTCCTGATCGACACGAACCACACGATCGACATTACCGAGGCGGTGCGGCAATATAGCGAGATGGCTGCCGCGATGCAGCCGCTTTGCCGTCCGGACTGCCCGGGCATTTGCCCGGAATGCGGCCAGGATCTGAGCACCGCAACCTGCGAATGCGATCGCACCCCGGTGGACGCCCGATGGAGAGCACTCGCCGCGCTGAGAAGTTCACGCCATGGGTAACGATCTGAAGGAGATAGGCCATGCCGCCGCTGCCAAAGCGGAAGTACCCGAAGTCGCGCCAGGGAAAGCGCCGCAGCCACCTGGCCCTGAAGCTGCCGCACGTCGTGGATTGCCCACGCTGCAAGAGCCCCCGCCTCGCACACCACGCCTGCCCGATCTGCGGTACCTATCGGGGCCGGGAAGCGATCGCGCTGCCCGAACCCGAACTGGACAGCTAGGCACGCCGGCCGCGGCGGTGGCCCCGTTCATCGCCCTCATCGGGCCCATCCATCAGGATCGGGCATTTGTCTTCCCGGGACAGGGCGCCCAGGCCGTCGGCATGGGGAAGGACCTCTTCGACCAATTCTCATCGGCGCGCGAGGTGTTCCAGCGCGCCGATGAGATCCTCGGCTTCGCTCTCAGTCGACTCTGCTTCGAGGGGCCGGAACAGGAGCTGCTCCAGACCCGCAACGCTCAGCCGGCCATCGCCGTTACGAGCCTCGCGCTGCTGAGTGCGGCGATTGAGTGCTCGCCGCAGCTGGCGCAGAAGCCGGCCTTCGTTGCTGGCCACTCGTTGGGAGAGTATTCCGCCCTCGTGGCGGCCGGGGCGGTCCCGTTCGACGAGGCCATTCGCCTCCTGCGCACGCGTGGTGAGTTGATGCAGGTTGCCGGCGACCGCAATCCGGGGACCATGGCGGCCGTGCTCGGTCTCGACATCGCCGATTGCGAAGAGGTCTGCCGCGAGGCGGGCGCCGAGATCTGCAATGTCAACGCCCCGGGCCAGATCGTCATCGGAGGGCGGCGCGAGGCAGTCGTCCGGGCCCTCGACTATGCAAAGGCCCGGGGGGCGGCGAAGGTCATCCCGCTGAGCGTCAGCGGCGCATTCCACAGCTCCCTCATGCGCCCCGCGGCCGACGGCATGGTCCAGCCGATCGCCACCGCAACCGTCATGGACCCGCTGATGCCGGTAGTCGCCAACTGCACGGGTACGGCAATCACCAACGAAACCGCGATCCGTCACGAACTTGTCGACCAGATCTGCAAACCGGTGCAGTGGAGCCAGACAATCGACTTCCTGGCCAGCCAGGGAGTCGAGACGTTCATCGAATTCGGCCCCGGCCGGGTCTTGACTGCGATCATCAAGCGCATGCTCCGGAAGTCGAATTGCGTCAACGTGAACGACGCCGAAACGGTCCGCGTCAAGCTGTAGACTCCAGGAGGCAGGGAGTGGGAAACCTCGACGGCCGGGTGGCCCTCGTGACCGGTGGCTCGCGCGGGATCGGCCGCGCGATCTGCCTGGAATTGGCTCTCCAGGGCGCCAGGGTCGCCGTCAACTACCACACGAGCGAAGCCTCCGCCCTTGCCACGGTGGCCGAGATTGCCATGAATGGGGGCGACGCGATCGTCCTCGGGGGCGACGTCTCCCAACCTTCAGCTGCTGCCGCGATGGTAAAGGCCACGGTGGAGCATTTCGGAGCCCTCGACATCCTGGTCAACAACGCGGGCATCACGCGGGACGGGTTGTTGATGCGGATGACTGAAGACGACTGGGACTCGGTCCACGGCACCAACTTGCGAGGCGCGTTTCTCGTGACGAAGGCCGCCATGCGGCCGATGCTCCGCGCGAAAGCCGGGCGAATCATCAACATCAGCAGCGTCGTGGGCGTAATGGGCAACCCCGGCCAGGCCAACTACGCAGCGGCGAAAGCGGGACTCATCGGATTCACCAGGGCCGTCGCTCGTGAAGTGGCCTCACGGGGAATCACCGTCAATGCCATCGCCCCGGGGTTCATCAACACCGATATCACAGCGGCGATGAGCGCGGCGCAGGTCCAGGCTGTGATGGGGCAGATCCCGCTTGGGCGAATCGCCGAGCCCGGCGACGTGGCGCCGCTGGTGGCGTTCCTCGCAAGTGACGGGGCGGCCTACATCACCGGGCAGTGCATCCACATCGACGGCGGCATGGCAATGGCATGACGGACAACGTCATGCGCCGGGCACGGTTCCTCGTCATCGAGTCCCTGTATGAGTCGGAAACCTCGAATCACGATCCGGAAGCGGTCTATGACCGAAGGCTCGAAGACGTGGCGGCCGAGGACCCGGAAATGCAGGGCCCCGGCCCGAGCGGCTTCGGGCGCGGGGTGTTGCGGGGCGTGCTCCGGCGACGGGAGGAGTTGGACCGCCACATCGCCGACGCCGCGACGCAGTACCCTGTGGACACCTTGGCAGTCGTTGACCGCAACATTCTGCGGCTTGCAATATGGGAACTGCTTTCCGATAATTCGGCGCCGGTCGCCGCGGTGGTGAACGAGGCAGTGGAACTCGCGCACCGCTACGGCGGAGAAAGCTCACCGGGCTTCGTGCACGGCGTGCTCCGGACAGTCAGCGCAAGAATCCAGGCGGCTCGATCCGCCGGGGCTCCGCCAGGCGTGGCAAGCCAACCAACCTCATGTCAGCAGGAGAACTAGCACCGTGGCCACAGTGTTCGAACGGGTCCGCGCAATTGTCGTGGAGCAACTTGGTGTCGACGACGAAGAGGTCGTAGCCAACGCGTCGTTTGTCGACGATCTCAACGCGGACTCACTCGACCTTGTCGAGCTGATCATGTCGCTCGAAGAGGAGTTCTCCAAGGACGGCGTCGAACTGGAGATCGGTGACGAGGACGCGGAGAAGATCGCGACCGTACAGGACGCCGTAGACTACCTCAGGGACCACGGCATCGAGGACAGCTAGGGTCGTCGGCCTGCCCCGGGCCGCCATCTTCGCAACCGCCCGGAGGCGAGATCGTTGGAATTCCTCGGCATCGGCTACCAGGAGCTTCTACTCATCCTTGTGCTCCTGCTTGTGGTCGTGGGGCCAGAGCGACTGCCAGCCATGGCCTACCAGATCGGACGGGTTGTGAGGCAAATGCAGCGGTACGCGCGAGCCGTGCGCGATGAATTCAGCGACGAGTTCGACTACATCGAGACCCAGTATCGGACCGTGCGCGGCGAGGTCGACACGACGCGAGCGTCATTGCGGGGCGAACAGGCACGGTTCGAGGCCGAGATGCGAGACTCCACTCCGTCGCTATCGGAACCCCTGCTGCCTCCGATGGAGAGCCCCGGCCAGCCGCTCGCGACCTTTCATCCGCCGACCAGCGGAGCGGCACCAGGGGTCCCCTTCGGAGCGCCGACGCCACCTGAGCCACCTGAGCCACCTGAGCCACCTGAGCCACCTGAGCCAAGGGCAGACAAGCCCCCGCTGGTCTTCTAGGCAACGATGAGCGCAGACTCCGCGCCCGAAGCACCCTTGCCGGACGAACCTCTGCCGTTCGAAACCCTCCCGCCGTCATCCGCTGGCGCGGAGATGACGCTCATGGAGCACCTCAAGGAGCTCCGCAACCGCGTCATCGTC
>CAZCDK010000223.1:0-3959 GCA_964497285.1 uncultured Anaerolineaceae bacterium
AGGTACCGGTACCGGCCGGTGGCCGCCTCGCGGACGTAGAGCCGGTCAAGGTGAACCCAGCCGAAGGAGGTCAGCAGGGCCGAGGCGCGCTGGCGATCCCGGTAGTACCGCTGCCTGGCCTGCGCCGCCTCCCCAAGGGCCGTCACTCCTGTACCCAGCAAATGTTTCGCCGCTCGCCGCAACTCCACCGCGACCAGTCCTTCAAGTTCTGAGACCGTCGCCCCTTCCGGGACCTCCACCGACACCGTAGTCTCGACCGTAGGCATGTAGGTTCACCTCGCAAAGGCGTGACAACCCTGTGAGCCTACTGCCTCCTCTCCTCGACACATTCCCGACGCAACCTTCGGCCGGAGAGCCCATTGACAGGCCGATCCGGGGAGTCGTAACGTCAACCGTGTCATGGATGTGGCCATCCGGTCTTCGTGAGCTACGGCGTCGGGCCTGCCCGGCGCCGTTTGTGTTTTACAGGAAGGGGTGTTGGCGATGCAGTCGAGCCTGATCGGCAAGGTGGAGAAGTCCAAGGTCTACGCCCGCGAACGGCACCGCATGCAGATTCACGACATGCGAGTTGCCTTCCACGGCGAAAACAGCGACCACACAGTTGCCCTCGAAGGCGGCAAATGGTCGTGCAACTGCGGCTTCTTCGCCAGTTGGGACGTCTGCAGCCACACGATGGCGCTCGAGCGTGTGCTCGAAGGCATGGTGCCAACTCAGCACCTCCCCATGCCGGCCACCGCCTGATCGCAAGCCGCCCGGGGGAACTCCGCCGCGGTTGGCGGCTGCCGCCACAGCCGCAACCTCCCATCCACTGCCGATACCCGCCGGCCACGCTCCCGCAACGGCCTGTTCGCGAAACTCTTGCCGATTTCTAATGCCCTGCGCCCTGCGGAAGTGGTTTCGCCTGCCGAGGGGGCTGTTACGATCGCCCCGGACAGGAGGGGTTGCGATGCCTTCATTCAGCTGGGGGGCGTTTGTCGTCTACGTGGCGGCGCTGACCTTCATGGTTGGCGGCGGTTTCTACGGGCTGCTGGCGAGCCACCACCCTGCCTTCCTCGCGCCCGTCCTGATGGGCCTGTTCTTCTTCTATCTCTGCTGGGAGGCTGTGGTCGAATTCGAGGAGGAAGCTCCTCCGCCTCAGAAACAGCGCTAGCCAGGCACCTGCATACCAACATGGAAGGCCGCCGATGAGACGGCCTTTACGTTTCTCCTCTCTCCGATCCGGCAGCCGGCTGCGCAGGCTGTACACTGGGGCAATGCTCCGCTTGCGCAACATGCGGCTCGGTTCGCTCTTCGGCATTCCGATCCTGGTTCATCCGGCCTGGTTCCTGCTCTTCGGCCTGACGACGATTCTGCTTGCCACGGATGTCTACCCGCGCGCGATCGAGCGCGAGGGAACGCTCTTCTACATTGCCCTGGCCACTTTCAGTGCCCTGCTCTTCTTCGCTTCGATCATCCTGCACGAGCTGGCGCATAGTCTCGTCGCCCGCCTCTACCGGATCCCCGTGAAGAGCATCACCCTCTTTCTCTTCGGCGGCGTGGCCCAGATCACCCGGGACGCAGCGAGGCCCACGGGCGAGCTCCTGATGGCCCTTGCAGGCCCGACGATGAGCGCCGTGCTCTCGGCTGTGCTCTTCGGGCTCTGGTGGGCCCTTGGCGCCGGCGAGACGGGCGCGCTGAACACCATGCTCATCTGGCTCGCCGCCATGAATGGTATCGTCGCGATCTTCAACCTCCTGCCCGCGTTTCCCATGGACGGTGGGCGTGTCCTCCGATCGCTGATCTGGCTGGTGACAGGGAGCTACTTCCGGGCGACAAGCATCGCGGCGTGGACTGGCAGGGGCATCGCCTGGGTGATGATCGCGGGCGGCTTCCTCGCCCTGCTCGGGCTGGACCCCCTGCTGTTCGGCCCATCGGGCGGGGCATGGTTCATTCTCATCGGGTTCTTTCTCGAAAGCGCCGCCCGCCAGGGACTTGTTCACAACCGGCTGTTGCGGGCATTGGGCCAGCACAACGTGACCGACCTCATGGTCGCCGATCCGCCGGCCATCGACGGGCAGGTAAGCGTGGCTGTCCTCGCCCGAGGCGTGCTCGAACTCAACCCACGCGTCTGCTACTTCGTCGAAAGCGATGGACGGCTCGAAGGCATCCTCAGTGCCTACCAGATGCGCGCCGTGCCCGAGCAGCTCTGGGACACGACGTCGGCGTCGCAGGCGATGGTTCCGCGATCGCTCCTCCGCGCCACCTCGCCGGAGCAGGCCCTCGCGGAGATCCTGCTCCAGATGGAGACAGAGGACCTGCTCCACATGCCCGTCGTAGCCGACGGCCGCGTGATCGGCGTCATCGCCCGCGACCGCATCCTGGGCATGCTCACGAAGGCCGGGGTCGTGTAGGGGTAGCGGTTGGCGGCTAGCAGTTGGCTCCTCCCTCCTCCCTCCTCCCTCCGTTACGCTAGGCCCGATGGACGTGCGCCTGGCTGCTGCCGTACTTGCCGGGAACCTGGCAGGAGGGTCCGCTCGCCGGTTGGGCCGGGGGGGTGGAACGGCGTTGCCGGGGCTCGTCGCCGAGCGCGTGGACCCTGCGACCGTGCGCAAGCTCGGACGGACCCTCGGCCGCGGACGCGTGCTGGTCACGGGCACGAACGGCAAGACGACCACCAGCCGCATCGTCGCCCGCGCCCTCCAGGAGGCGGGAGTGCCCTGCCTCCACAATCGCGAAGGCTCGAACCTGATGCGCGGCATCGCCAGCGCACTGCTCAGCGCGACCGGACCGGCGGGCCGAATCGAGGGGGCCGGCGACACGCTCGGGCTCTTCGAAACGGACGAGGCGACGCTGCCGGTGGCCGCGCGCGCCCTCGCCCCGAAGGTGATCGCCTTCACGAATCTCTTTCGCGACCAGCTCGATCGCTATGGAGAAGTCGATACGGTTGCAGCGCTCTGGCGCGAAGCGCTTACCGACACGCCGAAGGACGCCACGCTCGTGTTGAACGCCGACGACCCGTCGGTGGCCGAGCTCGGCTTCGAATGGCCCGGCCCGGTGCACTGGTTCGGGCTCGACGACCCCGCCTTCGCGACAGAGGGCGCGGGCGCGCTCGATGCTCGCTGGTGCCGATTCTGCGGCAGCACGTTCAGCTACGACCGGCAGTACTTCGCCCATGTCGGGCACTGGCGGTGCCCGGGCTGCGGACGAGCCCGGCCGACGCCAGCGACTTCCGCCAGCGATGTCCGGCTCGGGCTCGACGGCGCCACCTTCAAGGTCGAGGGACTCGGCGAGGTTTCGATGCCGCTGACCGGCGCCTACAACGTCTACAACGCCCTCGCCGCCATCGCCCTCTGCCGGGTCGTTGGGCTTCCCGATGGGGCCATCGTCGCCGGGCTGGCGAACGTGCGCGCCGCCTTCGGCCGCCAGGAAGTAGTGACGATCGAAGGCCGCCGCCTGCGCCTCCTGCTTTGCAAGAACCCCGCAGGCGCGAACCAGGTCTTGCGACTGCTCGCTGCGCTGGCGGGGGGACAGGGGTCAGGGGTCGGGGGCCGGGACAGGGATCAGGGGTCGGGGGTCGGGGGTCAGGATGGCTCAGTCCTGGGTCCTCAGTCCTCAGTCCTTCCTCGCGACCCCTCGCTCGTCCCTCCTCCCTCCTCCCTCCTCGTGGCCGCTCTTCTCAACGACCGTTTCGCCGACGGGCGCGACGTGAGCTGGATCTGGGATGTGGACTATGAGGTTGTAGCCGGTAGCGTGGCCACCTGCTGGGCGGGGGGCGATCGGGCCGCGGACATGGCGCTCCGGATGAAGTACGCCGGGTGGCTCGCAGCAGCGGCTGTGGCGCCCGAGCCCGGCGACCTGCTCGACGCCATCCTCGCGGGCTCGCAGGCCGGGGATGACGTTTTCGTGGTCGCAACCTACACGTCGATGCTCGACTTCCGCGCCCAACTCCGGCGGCGGGGCGCGACGGGGGAGTTCTGGGC
>CAZCDK010000224.1:0-3932 GCA_964497285.1 uncultured Anaerolineaceae bacterium
ACTGCGGGGCGCACGCGAACGTGTCGCGCGACTGCCCGCAACGGAGGAACGATCATGAAGAAGGGCAAGGCGCCGCTGGAGGCGAAAGTCAGCCAGGCGGATGCTCCCGCGCTCTACGATGGTTTGTCGAAGCACTACGATGCCTGGGCGGCACTCACGGAGTCGAAGGCGCGGAAGCGCGCACTGAGGCTGGCAGCGGTCAAGGACGGGCAACACGTGCTCGAAGTCGCTGTCGGCACGGGGCTGGCGTTCCTGGAAGTCGTGCGCAGCAACCCGAACGGTCGCAACGCCGGGATCGATCTTTCGCCGGGAATGCTGGCGAAGGCCGAGAAACGGCTACGCAGCGGGGGCTGCACCAACTTCGAGCTCTCCATCGGCAGTGCATTCGAGATCAAGGAGGCCGATTCGTCCTTCGACGTGGTCCTGAACAGCTACATGTTCGACCTCATCGAGGAGAGCGAGTGGCCCCGGATCCTGGGCGAATTCCACCGTGTGCTGAAGCCGGAAGGGCGGCTAGTGATGGTGAACATGACCGAGGGCGAGAAGTTGGGGAGCGGGATCTACCGGCGGGTCTACCAGCGATCGCCGCGGCTCATGGGCGGGTGCCGGGGGGTGCGTCTCAGCGGACCGCTCGCGGAGAACGGGTTCACGGTAGGGTCGCGACGATACGTTCAACAGCTGCTCTTCCCGTCGGAAGTAATCCTGGCGAGGAAGAGCGACGCACTCGCCGCTCAGTAGCTGTCCGGGTCCATGGCGGCCGGCCGGCCAGGCCCCGCCCCGCCGCGCGACTACATCGCATCGCAGATTGCCGCTAGAGTACGACGGGGCCGGCGTCTCCCTGGCCCGCAGCGGGCCCGGCGCAGATACCGGCCGCGTGCCCGCACGGGCGCGGCCGTCAGACGAACACGGAGAGCACATGGGCGCTTTGACCGGAACAACGGTGCTCGAATACGCGAGCTTCATCGCCGGGCCCTACTGCGGGCGGCTCCTCGCGGATCTCGGAGCAGAGGTGATCAAGGTGGAACCGCCCACGGGCGATGCCGCGCGAGCCTACGGCCCTTTCCCCGGGAACGTCCCCCATCCGGAGCGCAGTGCGGTCTTCGTGCACCTGAACACGAACAAGTTGGGGGCTACCCTCGACATCGAGTCCCCCGGCGGGCAGACCCTGTTCCGGGAGCTCGCCGGAATGGCAGACGTGGTCATCGAGGATTGCGCGCCGGGATACCTGGCCGCGCGGGGTCTCGGCCACGCCGACCTCGCCGCGCACAACCCGGCGCTGGTGACGACGTCGATCACGCCCTTCGGCCAGACCGGCCCCTACCGGGACTACCGGGCGCACCCCATCAACCTTTTCAACGCCACCGAGGGCGGAAGCGTCGCGAAACGGAAGGGCGGGCGTCCGATCATGGCTGGCGGCTTCGTCGGCGAGTATGACGGCGGCCTGAGCGCGGGCCTCGCGACGCTGGCGGCGCTCTTTGCGCGCCATGCAACCGGCACGGGGCAGCACATCGACATCTCGAAGTTCGAGGCACTGGCGGCGCTGCAGCGGGTCGACATCTCCAGCAGCCGGAACCGGGACGCATCCCCGGACCACCGGGCCCCTGCACGCCTCGGCGGGCTCGTGCCCTGCAGGGACGGCTACGTTGTCATCACCGTGGTCGAGGATCACCAGTGGCGTTACATGGTCGAGATGATGGGCAACCCCGAATGGGCCGCGGACCCACGCTATGCGACTCGCGAGCAGCGATCGAAGCTCACGGCGGAGATCCAGCCGCGCCTCATCCAATGGGCCAGGGAACACGGGAAGGACGAGATCTACCAGCGTGGCCAGGCGGCGGGCTGCCCCGTCGGGCCTGTGCAAGACGTCGCCGAGTTGCTCGACTCGCCGCACCTCGCGGCCCGGGAATTCTTCGCCACGATCGACCACCCGGAGGCGGGCTCCCATCGCCAGCCGAAGATGGCGTTCCAAGCGTCGGCGTCGCCGTGGCTGGCCGAGCGACCTGCTCCCGCACTCGGCCAGCACAACGAAGAGGTCTACTGCAACCGCCTCGGGCACAGCCACGAGGAGCTCGCCGGGTTGCGGGAAGCGGGGATCATCTGATGACCACGGCCGCCAACCGAAAGGCGCTCGACGGCGTCCGCATCGTCGATTTTACGTGGGCCTGGGCCGGGCCTTACGGCACCTTCCAGCTCGCACTGCTTGGGGCCGAGGTGATCAAGGTCGAGAGCCTGCAGCGACTCGACCACACGCGGTCGACGTCGCTCACGACAGGGCAGGCCTTCACGGGCCATGACTCGTCGACCATTTTCAACGACCTGAACCTGAACAAGCACAGCGTGCGGCTCAACCTCACGCGCCCGGAGGCGATCGACATCGCGAAGCGGCTCGTGGCCGTCAGCGACGTGGCCGTGCAGAACATGCGCCCGGGCGTCATGGACCGGCTTGGCCTTGGCTACGCCGACCTGCGCAGGGTGAAGCCCGACATCATCATGCTGAGTTCGTCCGCGCTGGGCTCGACAGGCCCGCAACGAACCTACGTCGGCTATGCCCCCGTGTTTTCGGCGATCGGCGGCGTGGCCTCGGTCACGGGCGTGGCGGGCGGAGCGCCGGTCACGCTCTACGGCTCGGTCGACCTGCGCTCGGCGACGATGAGCGCGTTCGCGATCCTGGCGGCGTTGAACCAGCGGGCGCGCACGGGCGAAGGGCAGCACATCGACCTCTCCTCGGCGGAGTGCGTGACCTGCGAGATCGGGCACCTCTTCGCCGAATACCAGCTCACCGGGAAGCTGCCCCGCCGGCGCGGGAACGACGACCGTCACATGGCGCCGCACAACAGCTACCGGTGCCGCGAGAGGGAATGGGTGACGATCGCGGTGGGCTCCGATGCGGAGTGGGCGTCGTTCTGCGGCGCCATCGGAGAGCCGGATTGGACGCGCGAGGAGCGCTTCGCCGATCAGCCGAAGCGATGGCGGAACCGCCGCGCCCTTGACCGGCTGGTGGATGCGTGGACAAGGGAACGCAGCGCAGAGGACGTCACGCAGCTGCTGCAGAAGGCAGGAGTGGCAGCGCTGCCGTGCCTCGGACCGGCTGGCATGGCCCGCGACCGGCAACTGGAAGCGCGCGGCTTCATCGAGCCAGTCGTGCACCCGGTGCTGGGCAAGCGCGAGCTGGTGGGAGCGCCATGGAAGCTCTCTGCCACGCCGTGGCGGATCGAGGGTCCCGCGCCGCTCCTGGGCGCGCACACCGACGCCGTGCTGAACGGGATCCTGGGTATCCCGCGCGAGGAGATCGCGGGGCTGGAAGCGCGGGGGATCGTGTACTGAGGAGGGATGGGCGGAGCGCGGAGAGGGAAGAGCCGCTACCCGGCACTTCCGGCCGACACCCCCAGCAGGGTGGCAAGTCCTGCACGGACGGCCTCTGCGTCGGCCGGCGCGAGCTTCCCGAGTTCGCCGCGGACGAACTCCAGAGATCGGCTTCTGGACCGCAGAACGGATGCAGCTTGCGACGAACACTCGGTGAGCGAGCCCCAGCACTTGCGTCTGAACGGCATCCTGCGGTCTGGGTGCTCAATTGGCATCTCCCGGAGGAGCGGTGTTCGGTTCCCCGTTCACACGTACATTACCCTTGCCGGATCACACGCCGAAGCCAACGACCCGGCAGGTGCTTGCACCTCACCTCGCCGCGGGGGCTATCTCTTCCGCAGGCGGCCCCTCGCGGTACGAGCCCACAAGGAGGTGGCGACGTAAAGGCCCCAAATCGCAGTGTCCACGATGAGCATCGTGCCGTCGGCTTCGAGCACCCCGACAAGCTGCAGTGCGACGACCAAAACGAAAGCGACCCAGAGCAGTCGCCCGATTAGCCGCACCGAGGGAGGTGCCCACCAGGACCTGTCCTTGCGGTCGGCTTCTGGCATCTTGTTCCCACCTCCATG
>CAZCDK010000225.1:0-3824 GCA_964497285.1 uncultured Anaerolineaceae bacterium
GGGCCTGGAAGGTCGCGGGGAGTTGGTCGAGAGTGACTCGCCGCGTGACCATTGGACCCGTGTCGATGCTGCCATCAGCGATCGCCGCCAGTGATTCGGCGTACTCACCGGCGGTGTAGCCGAGGACGAACTGCAATGCGAGGTGCTTGGTGATGCCAGCCATGGGCCGGATGGTGTCGGGTCGCATGCAGACGCCGACCACCACGATGCGGCCCTGGCGGGCAGCCAGGTCGATGGCCTCCTGTAGGGTGCCCTCGACGCCCACACACTCGAAGACGACGGGCGGTGGCGAGCCGGCAGCCTCGCCGATAGCATCGGCGACGCTCCTTTCCCCCGGGTCGACGACGAGGTCCGCGCCCAGCTTCGTGGCGAGGGCACGGCGCGGCGCGGCAGGATCGCTGACCGTGACGTGTCGCACTCCGGTCTTCTTGAGCCAGAGCAGGGTCATCAGGCCGATCGGACCGGCGCCCATCACCAGCGCGTGCTCGGACGGCTGCATCTTCGCCTGGCGCACGGCATGCAGGCCGACGGCGCAGGGCTCGGTTGTTGCGGCGACGTGATCGGGAACGTGCTCGGGAACGCGGAGGAGGAGCGGGGAACTCAGCAGCAGGTATTCGCCGTAGGCTCCCGGCGCCGCAAGGCTGTAGCCGATGCTGTGGATGGCTCCCGGGGAAAGGAGAGCCGGCATGCACGTGACCCGTGTGCCCGAGGACCACTCTTCGGCGCCCGGACCCGGCCGGACGATCTCGGCGACCAGTTCATGACCCATGATCATGCCTTCCGAAGGTTCGAACGTGGCGGCCGCGGACGGACCGCTGGCCTTGACCCCGGCGATCCAGTCGTCGAGGAAGCGGGCAGCGTGGAGATCACTGCCACAGATGCCGCACGCTCGCACCCTGGCGAGCACCTGCATCGGGCCCGGCTCGGGCATTGGGGTGTCCTCCAACACAAGGTTCTTGTCCCTGAGCACCATCACGCGCATCGGTATCTCCCGGTTGAGTATTGGCCATGGACTATGCCCGGCGTGTCGGCCTCTGGACGGGTGCCGGACCGGGTCAGGTTCTCGGCTGCTGCCTCTCAAGGGCATGCCAGAGGGCTCTGCCCCTTCCCGGGGTCGGGTCCTTGACTAGCCCGTAGATGTCTCGGCCTTCGTGGTCTTCGGGCAGGTACTCTGTAATTGGCAGCCCCTCTTCGGTGACAAAGAGCAGGCAGTGGCAGTACTTGAACATCTGCATTTCGTCGCAGGCACAGATCCAGGTCCTGCGCTTTGCTTCTTCTTCGCGCGGAAGGTAGAGCCCTTCGATCCAGGTGCCGTCGGGGTTCTTCGGCGGGTAGAAGTTGCAGGGGCAGATGGGTCGACCGTAGTGGTCGATGTTGGCTGCGAGCCCGAGCACCACGCCCTCCGTGATGTAGGGGTCCGGGTGGAGGAAGGTCCCGGACTTCCCCGCGAACTTGCAGGCGTAGTCTTGCATCTTCCGGATCGACTCGGTGCTCGGTTCGTTCATCCTCGACCTCGTGTGGTGTCGGGCGTCGTCAGCGATGGTACTCGTTTCCGTCCGGAGTCTCGATGAGAGTCAGATTTCCAGACCCGAGTCCTTGGACGCCGCGTACGTATTCGATTTCCCCGACGTGACGATAGCCGTGCGTGAGGCAGACGCGGAAAAGGCGGTCCCAGAGCGACATCTCATCTCACCCAGCGGCTTGATCGTCATGCGCGTGGCTTGCAACTCGGCCGCAGACCGACTGGCAATGAAGGCGTCCGTTGCAGCCCAGACTCGCGACTGGTAGTCGCGCCAGCGAGTCACGTCGTGGACAACGACTGCGTTCGCCTCCGCGGTGGTCATCCCCGCCCCCTGGGACGTGCGCGGGAAGGCAAGGACCACGCCGAACCCGCCCTCGATCCAGGCGGTATTCCGGCGTTGCACAACGAAGTCTACGATGCTGTCTTCGGTCCGAGCGAAGTGCCAGAGGCTGAAGAAGGCGCTCACGCCGCCCTCGCGCGGGCGGGGGTCTAGCTGATCGGCTGACACGGCATCGATCACGGTGTCGACCATGTCATGGAGGCCAGCCAGCCCGGTGCGGAGGATCTCCTGCTGGTTCACGCTGCCTGCACCTCGATCCAGATGTCTGGATCATGGTGCCTCGGAAGGAGCGGTGTCCACCGTGGGCCGAGGGGGCGCGCCGCTCAGGCGGCCCGCGCCGGGGCCTCGAGCGCGTAGCCTGAACCCCAGCGGTTGACTATGTACACCGGGTGGCTCGGGTCATCTTCGAGTTTCTGGCGAAGATAGCGCACATAGAGGCGAAGGTAGTGAGTCTCGCTGGCGTACTGGTTGCCCCACACACTGGCGATCAGGGCCTTTGACGGGACTACTTCGCCGCGATGCTCAGCGAGGGTCAGCAGCAGACGGAATTCCGTCGGAGAAAGCGGAACCAGGATCCCTCGTTTGCGGACGACCTGTCCCGCCGGGTCGATCTCGATTTCTCCCACGGTCACCACGGCAGGGGCGCAGCGCTGTTCGGGGCTGCGTGTGCCGTTGGCGCCCATGCGCCGGAATGTTGCCCGCAGGCGCAGGTCTATTTCTTCCGTCGTGCAGCCGGGCTTTGCGAAGTCATCGGCGCCTGCTTCGAGACAGCGAAGCAGCTCGCCCAACGCGCCTGTGCAGCCGACGACGAGGATGGGAGCGTCGGTCACCTGCCGGACGCGCGCGGTCACATCGGCGGGGAAGGCGACTTCTCGTCCGAGGTCGACAACGACGGCGTCAGCGGACATCTCAGCCACGAAGCCGGGGGCATTCGTGGGGTCGCCACACGCCGCGGCCCGGTAGCCCATGTCCTCGAGTTGCCTGGCGCGGTCGTAGGCTCGTTCGAGGCCTTCAGAGATGATGACCGAACGGACTCCGACAAGCGGTGGGAGCCCGAGGTCTTCCACAGAGGCGCTTCGGCGCTGCATTGCTCGTTTCCCCCGTTTTCGGGTGATTCCCCGATGCGGAACGCTCCGCGACCTTTCGACAGCTTTGGCGTGCGACGGACGGCACTCTTTGGCGCGTTTCTGGTGGTGGGAGCTCTGTGCTCCCTCACCGCTGCTGGGCGCGCCTCGTTGCCAGTTGTCGCGGTGCAGGCGGATGAGCCTGCAAGTGGAAGATCGGCGGTCCCGGCCGGGACTTCCGTGCCTTCCAACGGTTTTCCAACACCTGTCACCGAAGTGACACCGGCGCCGGACGAAACGGTGGAGATTCCGCGTGCGGCCTCACCGGTGGCCCATCCGGCTCAAGCCCCGCGGGACACGGTTCCGTCACTACCGGCGTCGGTTGCCCTCGCGGCGGCGCCTCGCCCCTCGGTCGAGAAGTCGCGCGCCCTGCTTGCGCTCATGAACGACGCGCGTAAGGACGACGGGGCAGCCGAACTGGAAGAGGATTCATTGCTTGAGGAGGTCGCGCTCACACGGGCGCGGGACCTCGCGAAGAACGGCTATTTCGATCACAACGGGCCGGAGGGATCGAGCGCGTTCTCGGAACTAGCGCTTCGCGGGCGGCACTACGGGCTCGCTGGCGAGAACCTCGCGCGAAACAACTATCCCGAAGCCAGGACGGTCCGGGCGGCGTTCGACGGACTGATGGCGAGCCCTGGACACCGCGCGAACGTCCTCGAGGAGCGATTCAGCCGCGCCGGTGTGGCGGCAATCCAAGCGGGCCGCTTCTGGCTTTATGTGGTCGTGTTCACCGACTGAGGCCGGCGGCCGGCCGCCGCGGGAGACGCGCAAGTGGTGGTGGGCGATGAGGGGCTCGAACCCCCGACCCCCTCGGTGTAAACGAGGTGCTCTGGCC
>CAZCDK010000226.1:0-3040 GCA_964497285.1 uncultured Anaerolineaceae bacterium
CCCTGGCGACGGCACGCACGAACTGCGGCGCGATGCCGGCACGGCCGATCAGGTCGGCGGGGGCGTTCCAGGCGGCCGAGATGGTTGAAAAGCGAGCGATGAGAAGGGCGAAGTTCGTGCTCCCGAGACCGGCCCGGCGCAGGGCGAGCCAGTAGGGCAGTTCCGGGTGCTCGCTCATGTGCCGCGACTATAGCAGCGCGCCGGAGCCCGTCTACCGCCCGTTCGCCGCCGCCTCCGCTTCCTCGGCGAGCCGCGCGATCCGCATCCGCTTCACACGCCGGCCCGACATGCTCAGCACGCGCATCGTCACCGGCCCTGCCGCGACCTCGTCGCCGACGCTCGGAAGCCGGCCAAGGCGGTGGATTAGAAGGCCGCCGACGGTGTCAAAGTCCTCGGAATCGACCTCGAAGCCAAAGAGGTCGTGGAGCACATCGGTCGACATGCCAGCGTCGAGCACGACCTCGTCGTCGGAGATGAGCTCCATCGCGGGACCGGTGACGTCGTACTCGTCCTCGATTTCGCCGACGATCTCCTCGAGCAGGTCTTCGATCGTGACGAGGCCGGCGGTGCCGCCGTATTCGTCGACGACGATTGCCATGTGGGTCCGGGTAGCCCTCATCTCCGTGAGCAGCTGGTCGAGGCGCTTGGACTCCGGGATGAACACGGGAGAGCGGAGGAGGCCAGCCAGCGGCCGAGGACGGTCGCCGCTCGCGACGGCCCGCAAGAGGTCCTTGGCATAGGCGATGCCGACCACATCGTCGATGTTGTCGCGATAGATCGGGACGCGGCTGAAGCCTCGCTCGTTCACGATCGCGGCGATGTCGGCGACGCTGCTCTCGATCTCCGCCGCAGCGATGTCGATTCGGGGCACCATGATCTCGCGAGCTGTCTTGTCTTCGAGGGCAATGACACCCCGGATCATTCTCCTCTCCTGCTCCTCGACGCCGCCAGCGGCTTCTTCCCGTTCGACCAGGGCGACAATGTCGAGCGCCGAGTCAGGCGCGACCACAACGCGGAGGAACCGGCCAGCGAAGCGTGATGGGAGGCTGAGCAGCAAGAAGGGAAGAGCGAAGAGGAGTCCCGCCAGGCGGACCACCTGGTTCAACTGCAGGGCTGCCTGCTCTGGCCTGCGTGCGGCGATGAGGCCGACGGTCAGCTGCACGAAGGCAACATAGACCCCCGAGCCAACGCCAATCCCGAGGACGGCGGCCGGGGAGACCGGCGCTCGCGCGCCGAGGTAGGCGCCAAGGGAAACGATGGTGGCCGAGAATAGCACGCGGGCCGAGGTGAGCGGCCCCAGGAACGTTCGTGGTTGCTCAACGGAGCCGGCGATCCGGCGGGCGCGCGGGTCGCCGCGGGCGGCGAGCGCCTGGATCCGCACGTCGCTTGCGCGTTCGAGAGCCGTCTCTGCCGCGGCGACCGCGCCCAGCGCGAGCGAGCAGACGACGGTCACCGCAATAGCGAGAAGTGGGGCTATCTCCATCTCAGGGCCTGACCTCGGCCTGGCCGATGACCCTGGCGGGAACGCCGACAACCTTCGCCCCGGGCGGGACGTCGCGGATGACCACGGCGCCAGCCCCCGTGGTCGCTCCCTCGCCGACGGTCACGGGGGCCACGAGCATGGTGTCACAGCCGACAAAGGCGTTCGCCCCGATGACCGTCCGGTGCTTGTTCACGCCATCGAAGTTGCAGGTGATGATCCCGGCAGCGATGTTGGCGAACTCGCCGACGTCGGCATCGCCCAGGTAGCTGAAGTGATGCATCTTCACACCGCGGCCCACGTTCGAATTCTTCACTTCGGCATAGTTCCCGACTTCGCAGTCGTCTCCAATCGTCGCTCCACCGCGCACATGTGCGAATGGTCCAACGCGCACACGTGAACCGATCGCTGAGTCCTCGATGACCGATGTCTGGATACTGCAGTCCTCGCCCACGCGGGCGTTCCGGAGCGTGGTCCCAGGGCCGATCACAGAGTTCGAAGCGACCGCGGAGGTACCCGAGAGGTAGCAGTTGGGGAGAATGGTGACGTCAGCGGCAAGGCAGACTCCTGCATCGATGAAGGTGGTCGCGGGGTCGGCGATGGTGACGCCGTTTAGCATGTGCTCGTGGAGGATGCGGGCGCGCATCAGCCCTTCGGCTTCGGCGAGGCGGACACGGTCGTCGACGCCCAGCACGGACTGGGGGTCGGCAGAGACCGCCGCAGCGGGTCGTCCGCTCCTACCCGCCATCTCGACAAGGTGCGTGAGGTAGTATTCGCCCTTCGCGCTCACGGGTATGGCGCCAATGCTCGCCCAGAGCCAGCCGGCGTCGAAGGCGTACTGCCCGGCGTTGACCTCGGCAGGGCCGGCGGGGCCCGCGTAATCGGCGGCTTACACCACGCGGCCGACATTGCCATCGCTGTCGCGTTCGACGCGCCCCAGGTTCCCGGGATCCTCGACCCGGCAGCTGAGGAACGCGAGCGGCGCCCCGGCACGGGCCACAAGCAGCCGGATGAGCAGGTCTCGCGTTACAAGCGGCGAGTCGCCGTTCAGCACCATTACCTGGTTGCAGCCGGCCATCGAGTCACGGCAGCGAGCGACGGCGTCTGCGGTCCCAAGCTGCTCAGGCTGGTCGACGAATTCGACCGGCTCGGCCGCGAGTGCAGCGCGAACCTGGTCCCCCCCGAAGCCGACAACAACTGCCACCCGGGCGGGCTCGACGGCCAGGGCGGCGCGGACGATGTGGGAGACCATGGGCCTGCCGCAGACCGGGTGGAGAACTTTCGGCAGCGCCGACTTCATCCGCGTCCCCCTGCCCGCGGCAAGGACGATCACGCCGGTGAGAGATTCACTCATGGGGAGGCCGGGAAGCATCTCAGCGCGGGAGGCACGGCGTGGCCCGCGAGAGCAGGTTCGGGCTGTTCAAGGTCGATGTGCATAGGGGACGCGGATGCGTCCAGCGCTGATCCTAGGTCGCCGGGAACCGCTGTCAAGACGCACTGCGCTCGCGGATGTGCACGACACCTCGCGAGCCGGCGCCGGAGCATGCCCGCAGGACCATG
>CAZCDK010000226.1:3050-3754 GCA_964497285.1 uncultured Anaerolineaceae bacterium
TTCGCGAAACCTTTCTCCGATTCGTCCGTGACCGCGGGCACCTGCAGCTGCCCGGATGGCCGCTGGTTCCGATCGGCGATCCAACGTCGCTCTTCACGAGTGCGGGGATGCAGCAGTTCAAGCCCCATTTCATGGGCGAGTCAGACCCGCCCGCGCGGCGCGTGGCCACGGTTCAGCCCTGCTTCCGGACAACGGACATCGAGGAGGTGGGTGACCTCAGCCACTGCACGGCATTCGAGATGCTGGGCAACTTCAGCTTCGGCGACTACTTCAAGCGCGAAGCGATCGAGATGGCCTGGGAGTTGCTGACGCGGGTGTACGACATCCCCGCGGAGCGTCTGCATGTCACCATTTATCTCGACGACGACGATTCCTACGGCTACTGGCGTGAGGTGGGGGTGGCCGACGACCACATCCATCGTTGCGGAGAAGACAAGAACTACTGGTTCAGCTTTCCCGCCGGCACGCCCGGCGCCAGCGGTCCCTGCGGCCCGGACAGCGAGATCTACTACGACTACTTCCCGGAAAGGGGCACGGAAGGAATCCAGGTCGCCTATGACGACGAGCGTTTCCTCGAGATCTGGAACCTCGTCTTCATGCAGCTCTACCAGCACCCCGACGAGCACCGCGAACCGCTGCCCGCGCAGAACATCCACACGGGAAGCGGCCTCGAGCGCGCCGCCGCGCTGCTCCAGCGCAAGCGT
>CAZCDK010000227.1:0-3753 GCA_964497285.1 uncultured Anaerolineaceae bacterium
GCGCCGAGCGTGCCTCTCCAGATTCCGCCGTCAACCGGCTGGGGACCCGTCGTGGCTGCCGCAGAAGGCGCTGCGGTGCCGCCAGTTGCCGCGGTGGGTGAGGCCTTGTCACCCCCGTCGTCATCCCCGCAACCCACAAGCCCCATCGCCGCCGCGCCAACGCCGGCCAAGGCTGCCCCACCCACCAGACGTCGTCGCGAGAGCCGGTTCGATCCGATCCGTCTCGTCCAATAGCTGTTGTCGTCCCGCATGGAAGTGCTCCCCCTAATCGTCATTGGTCCAGTGTTCCAGGTTCTTCCGCCGAGACCCTGCTCTCAGTACGTCCTCACGACTCCGCTGGATTCGGCGAGTATACGCACAGGCCCTCTTGGGTCAATTCCCGTCCTCGTCATGGTCGACGGCCTCCAGAATCCCTTTCGCCGGACGCAAAGGCCCGTCCAGAAGCCTTCTTCCTGTTTCTCGGCGAAGCGTTGTGCTCCCCCCGGTCTTCGTCAGGCTCGATCGGCGGCGGCGGTCAGTCGGCCCGAACCAGCGGATGATTGGCCCTGCCAACGTGGGGATCTATGACCGAGATCATACCCCGAGTTCGAACTGGTTGTTCCATTTCGGGCTGGTTCGAGGCGGACGCTCCCACCCGAGCCTTCGCTCGCGAACGGCAGCCGCGTAGCATGATTCGCGAAGGCCGCATGCCGGGTCGCAACCTGTCGACGTCGGCCTGGGCGAGTTCGCGACGCGCCTTCCGGCGGCTGAGCGGCGGAAGGGGGGCAAGTGGACGGTCTTGGGCAGGGCAGATCGCGCACGAAGCGAACAAAGGCGACACGCGAGCAGATCGTGAAGGCCGCTACCGCGCTGCTTGCCCAGAAGGGGTACGACGCGACATCGCTCGATGAGGTCGCCGCAGCGGCCGGCGTTACCAAGGGAACCATCTACTACCATTTCGACTCGAAGGAAGCCGTCTACGGCGCGGTCATTTCACCCGAGATCGACAGGAACATGCGCGAAGTCGAGGAAATCCTCGGGGGCGCCCGGTCGCCGCGCGAGGCCCTGATCGAGGTCCTCAGGCTCCAGACGAGGGGGGCGCGCGTACCTGCTGAGAGGTACCTCTACTACCAGGAGCTGCTGCCCCTGAGCGACGACACGAGACGCGCACTACGGCAACGCGAGAACCGCTACGAGGCTCTCGTGGCCGACGTGATCAGGCGTGGTCAGGAGCTAGGCGAGGTCGTCGCCGGAGACCCGAAGATCCTGGCGCTGGTCTACATCGGCGCCGCCGTCCGCACGGCACGCTGGTACAAGCCCGATGGGCGAGTGCCCCCAGATGAGTTCTGGGACACGATCGCCACTCTGTTGCTGAACGGCTTGCTCACGCAGGACTGGAGAACCGCCCCCGCAGCCCTCCCCGACGGCGCCGATGCGGCTGTTCCAGCCACCCCTCTGAGTTCTGCCCCAACGACCTGACCTCGATCGGCCTTGGGCTCTCGTGGCCGTCTTCCGGGGAACTCAACTTGCGGGCGTCCGCCGCCCGAACGACGGCTCCGCCGGATTGAGAAACGTCTTGTCGTCCAGGTGCTGCGATGCCAGGGGAGTCGGTCCCGCCGGCCTGCCTACATAGAGGGGGCGAAAGAGCTCGGACCGCTGCACCAGCCAGTCAATGATCCCGCCACCCCCGCCCGCGGCAAGCTCGCGCTGGAGATCGCCAATTGCTGTCCGGCGTCTCGCCGTGTCGAACTCTGAGCCGAGAGTATCAAGCAGCCGATCGACTTCCGCCGATCGAAATCCGGTTGATCTCGCTCCGGGGCCACCCGAACGGTACGTCTCGATGAGCAGCCGCGCGGGGTCGGGGTCGACAAATGGCGGGCCCCAGCCGAACCAAAGAGCTGGAGTGCCGCTGCCATAGCGGTGCGATGCAGCCTTCGCGGAGATCGATACATAGGATTCCACCGCTGGCTTGAACTGGTCTCCACCGATCGACTCGTTCAGCATTCCGCAGACGACGGAGCTGGCGCCGTACAACGGATCGAAGATGGCCGGGAAGTCAACCGTACCCGTGCCCAGGGCAGGCCCACCGCCCGCCCCCCAGAGGCTACGCGCGTCCTTGCGGTCCTCGTCGCTGTTCGGTCTGTATCCAGGCCACCGCGACAGCTCTGACTCGGCCAGGGCGAACGACGCAAAGACCGGTGACACCGGACCGGAAGCCTCTGCCCGGCCTCCGAAGAGGCGCCGCGCCAGCTCGGGGCGGCTAAGCCCGGCGCTGAGCGCCCGGCGCAGGTATGGGTTGTTCCACGGTGCCGAGCCCACGAACAGGCTAGTGACGACAGGGCTGTCTTCAAACCGCGCGAGTTCTCTAGCTTGCGTCCCCACCACATCGCGCACCCGGGCGGCGTCCCGGCGATCACGAGTGAGGACTTCGTCCAACCGACCCCTGACGAACCGGTCTACCAACTCCCCAGGCTGGCTCACCTCCAGGCTGTCCAGGAGCGGCGGCCGATGCCCGGACCTGTGCGCCTCGAAGAGCAGCGTTCCATCATCTTGGATCTCCCGCATCAGGAACGAACCCGTGCCGACGACCGAAGACGGCGCACACTCTGTCCAACTGCCGGAAAAAGCGTCGATCGCCTCCGGCGCCTGTAGAAACGCGAACAGCCCCGCGGTGGCGCCAATCAGCAGGGCATCAGGTGCGGACGTCTCGACCACGACGCGGCGATCGTCCGGTACCTTCACACCCGTGATCGACGCGTACTCCCAGGGACGCTGTGCCAGCGGCCGGGCTCTCCCGGATCCGGACTCGAGCACCCGCATGAAGTGGGCCGCGACATCTTGCGCCGTGAGCGTCCGTCCGCTGACCGGGGGCCGGTCATGCCATTGAACACCCTGTCGCAGATGCAGCACCCACGTGGAGGGATCCGGGGTCTCCCAGCGTTCGACAAGGTCCCCCTCCAGGATGCCGGCGGCAGGATCGCCCCACCGCAGGAGCCGGGAATGGGTTCGCCCGAGGATCTCCACCACGGTTGGTTCCGCCGTGTGGAGAGCGTCGAACGTATCAAACTTCATCTGGGAAGGGGCCGCGAAACGGGCTACCCCGCCCCTCGGTGGGAGAGGCGTGGCCGAGGCCCAAACAGTGGGGGCCAGAATCGGGCCCTGTCGATCCCCCCAGGATAGACCCCAGCCGCGCCCGCCTCATGCGACCGCCCCTCCCCCAACGACGGCCGCCCCGCCAAGCGCAACACCGCCGGTGAGCACTATTCGCCGCGAGTATCGTCTCATGAGAGAGGAACGGCGCGCCTGATTGTCATGCGGCCCATCGTAGCAAACGGCTCCGACTGCCACGCTCCTTCCGGCGAGCGGCCCGGGGGCTCTATAGTCTCCTGATGGCGAGCCAGGCCCTTGCTGTCCTCACCTGCAGCGTGTTGGGTCGCCCCGACGGCGACAGCCACCTCGCGACCCCCGTCGATTCCATTGCGCGCGGAGCGGCGGTACATGCGGGTGGCCTGCACCGGGATCCAGAGTCCCGATGGCTCGGCAAGGCACCTTGGCATCACCCACCCGGGAACCATGCGCGTTGCCAGCATCTTCTCGGCTTCGACCGGCGAGCATGTTGCGATCGCGGTGCACGTCGCCGGGATGAACATGACTGTGATGAACGCCGACCTGGGTCCGACGGCGACGCACGCCTCGCTGAAGCTGCGAGGTTGTTCGACAGTCTCACGCGCCGGGGACCCGGCGGTGCTCTGCGGCTAACTGAACAGGGCGGCC
>CAZCDK010000228.1:0-3728 GCA_964497285.1 uncultured Anaerolineaceae bacterium
GAGCGTGCAGAGGAAGAAGTACGAGCCGGCCGTGGTCGCCGTGAACGTCTGGGTGGCGGAGCAGGGGCCCGCGCAGGTCGCCCCGTGGGCAAGGCCCGGCAGGCCAAAGGTCAGGTTGTGCTGAACCCCCGCGTCGTCATTCCGCAGCGTGGCCGTGACCACGGCACCGGCCGGGACTCGCACCAGGCCTTTGTCGAAGGCGGTGTTCAATGCGCGGATCGTTACACTGACTGCCGAAGCCTGCGGCAAAGGCGTCGGTCGCGGGGCCAACGTCGGTCCCGCAGCCGATTGCGCCTGGGTGGGTGCGGGCCCAACCACGAGTGCTGCCACGGTTGCGCTGGACGATACGGCCGGTGCCGGCGAAACAAGCGTCGCGGTCGGGGCCGCAACCGGGGCTACCGTCGTCGGAGTGCGCGTTGCCTGCAGGATGGAGAGCCGCGTCGGATCGGGTGATCCGCCGCTCCCACATGACGCGCCGAACGCCGCCGCGGCAAGTACGCCGCCCAGCAGGCCGCGTCCAACAAGGAGAGCCATCATTTCGGTGTGCCTGCGGGAGTGGAGCGAGGATGGCCAGACACGCCGGCCACCTCGCAGTCGTCCTTCTCCGTCGTACCGCTATGCCCTGCGCTTCACTCCCACCAGCCCGAGCGTTGCGGCCGCGACCGCCAGCAAGAGCAGGCCCGCGCCCATCGCCGATTGGCTCGGCCAGCGCGAACCAGGCATGCTACCGTCACCCGTGGCCGGGGGCTTCGGAGGCGCTATCGAGGTTGCGGGGATCTGCGCCCGCGCGACTCCGGCGGGATTCGCCTTCGAGTGCACGTTCACATAGAGCTCGCCCTTCGCCATGCCTTCGGCGAATCCCTTCCAGTTGCCAGCCAGTGGGCCAACCAGGTTCGCCTGCGCGATCGTCCCCGTGGGGTGCAATGCCCCGACCGCGGGATCGGCAGGGCCGAACAGGAACGCGACCACGGGGCCGTTGGAGCCCTTCGCGCCCGCGTGGATGTGCGCCGCAGTCAGGTCCGGCCCGACGGCGCTGAGGTCGTATTCGAGCTTCCCATCAGTGAGAATCCCGCTGAAGTAGCCGATCGCATTGACCGTCACCGCCGGGACTTCTTCGCTTCCGGAAAGGGTGATCTGCTTGATCGCGGCCGAAGGCGCTGTCTGTGCCGAAGTCAGCTGGGCATTGGTGAGCACCAGAGCGAGGCCGAGCGTCGCCATCGCCAGCGCGGCAGCGAAGGCCACACGCACCCGCCAGGTTGGAACGATATTCATCCGTTGTCTCCCCTTACGGTTTGACCCATTCGCGCGCTGCCGGCGTCTTGGAGAACATCGCGCATTGGGTGATTTCTACCGAATATCCTGAGTTTATCACTTTATTTCCGGCCTTGGCCACTCCTGACAGTTGTGGAGGAAATGCGTCTTTCCCAGCCGGCGCCCGCCACCAGGCGTGGCCGCTCTGGGACCGGCTCGTCGAGCCGGCCGCGAGAGATGCGGATGGGGCCCGGAAGTAACCCCCGGGATTCACATGCAGCCCCGGGACCACTCCCCGGAACCGGATTGAACGTAGTCCGTCTGCTACACTCCCAACAGGATGCCCCCAAAACAGACCGACTACTACGACCTGCTCGGCGTCGCCAGGGACGCATCGCCCCAGGAGCTCAAGAAGGCCTATCGCAAGCTCGCGATGGAGTTCCATCCCGACCGCAACTCCTCTGACGACGCAACGGCGCGCTTCAAGGAGATCAACCGCGCCTACGAAGTGCTCTCAGACCCGGAGAAGCGCCAGCTGTACGACCGTTTCGGCCATGCCGGCGTCGACGGCTCATCGGGCGCCGGCCCCTCGGGCTTTGAGGGATTCTCCACATTCGAAGGCTTCGGTGACATCTTCGACGCGTTCTTCGGGGGAGGAGGGCGCGGCGGCAGGCGGCGGCGCGGCCCTGCACGGGGAGCCGACCTGCGCTTCAACCTGCGTTTGGCCTTCGAGGAAGCCGTCTTTGGCGTTGAGAAGGAGATCGAGTTTGCCCGCCAGGAACGCTGCAGCCAGTGTTCCGGCAAGGGCACCGAGGGCGGCGCCGATCTCGCTGTCTGCCCGGACTGCAACGGCGCTGGAGAGATCCGGCGGGCCCAACAGAGCATCTTCGGGCAGTTTGTGAACGTCACTGCCTGTGGACGGTGCCAGGGCGAGGGCCGCATCGTCACGAACCCGTGCACCACCTGCCGGGGAACCGGGCGGGAGCGGCAGACCCGCAAGATCATGGTCAAAGTCCCCGCGGGCGTCGATGACGGCGCGCAGATTCGCCTCACAGGCGAGGGCGAGGCAGGCGCGCGTGGCGGCGAATCCGGCAATCTCTACGTTGTCCTCTCGATCGCCGAACACGAGACCTTTGAGCGCGTTGATGACCACCTCCTCTACGAACTCCCCGTGAACATCGCCCAGGCCGCTCTTGGCGCGCGCGTGAGGATCCCCACCCTCGATGGCGAAACGGAGTTCGAGATCCCCGCCGGCACTCAGAGCGGCGAGGACTTCGTTCTCCGCGGCAAAGGCGTGCCCCACCTCCGCGCTCATGGCCGGGGCGACATGGTCGTCCGAGTCACCGTCGTTGTGCCCGAGGGAGTATCGAGTGAACAACGCGCACTCCTGGAACAGCTCGCGCTGACCATGGGGACGCCAGCACTGCCGAAGAAGACAAGAGGTTTCTTCGAACGCCTCCGCGACGCGGTCGCCGGATGAAGTCGATCTCGTCGCTTGGATTGCCGGTTGTGGGTCTCCCCCGGCCACTACCGGAGGCCGCAAGTCCAGGATCACCGGCCCGCGACCCGGAATCCCCGTGACCGGATTGTGGTTCGAGATCACGGCCTGCGTTCCACCCGAGAAAGTGGAGGCGGTGAGCGCGGTAATGCGCGACGTCGCGCCCGGCGGCATCTCCGTTGAAGAGCCTGTCGATATCCTCGGGCCTGAAATGGGCTTCCGCGTGCGCCCGGACGAGCCCCGGCTCGTGCGAGCCTACCTGCCCGGTTCGGAGCTTGGCGCCATCCTGACCGGCAACCTGCGCCAGGCAATGGAAGCATTCGCCGACGTTGAGCTCGTCGCCCGGCCCATCTATCAAGAGGACTGGGCAGTCAGTTGGCGCGAGTTCTTTGGCGTGGTCCAAACCGGCGGGCGGATGGTGATCGTGCCGTCGTGGATCGAGTACGAGTCGGCTCCGGGTCAAATCCCGATCCGGATCGACCCGGGACAGGCATTTGGAACCGGACACCACGAAACGACCCGCCTGTGTCTCGATGCTCTGGAACGGACGGTGCAACCCGGGATTGAGGTGCTGGACCTGGGGACAGGCTCGGGCGTGCTGGCAATCGCCGCGGCGAAGCTTGGGGCCGGGCGGGTCGACGCGATCGACATCGACCCCATCGCCGCCGAGGTCGCGCGCACCAACTGCGGCACGAACGGCGTCGAGGCACGCGTCAGCGTCAGCGCGGGCACGGTTGGCACGACTCACACCGGCCGCTATGACCTCGTCGTGGCGAACATCAGCACGCCCGCGAACCTCGCGCTGGCACCTGTCTTTGGCGTCGTGGTCAGGACTGGAGGGCGGCTCGTCCTGAGCGGCATTCTCTCGTCCGACGCCCAGGGCATCGGAAAGGCCATGGCCAGGCACGGACTGACCGTCACCGGCGAACGCCACGAAAACGACTGGTGCCTGATGGAGCTGCGAAGGCACTAGCCCTAG
>CAZCDK010000229.1:0-3727 GCA_964497285.1 uncultured Anaerolineaceae bacterium
GCGTCCGAGTTTCGGGTCGTCGATGTCGACCACCATGCGGGAATCGACCACGCCGTCATCTTCGAGCCACTCTGCGCTAGTGCGGCAGACCGCGCACTCCGTGCCGATCTGTTCGCAAAAGGCTTCCCACTCCAGCGCGGTGCGTGAGCGGAAGAGCTCCTCGACGCGGGGCCGCAGTTCAGCGAGCGGAAGATCGGCATCTACCCACTCGGCGGCGCCCGTTGCTTCGAGGAAGGCGCGGGCGCGGAGGTTGCCGCCCATGTACATGACCCAGCGGCCGTCCTTGCACTGGAGTTGGCCCCCCACGCCCGCCATTGCCAGGCGGATGCGGGCCTCCACATCGTCCGCAGGACCGTCGTGGAGGCGCTGCCCGTGAAAGCCCATGGCGGCGAAGGTCGCGTCGTGGAGCGGTACCTCGATGCGCTGCCCTTTGCCATCGCGGTCTCGGGAGTGAAGGGCCATCGCGATGCTGATCGCGCCAAGGAAGGCTGCGTAGGTCGAGGAGATGGGAATGGCGGTGAAAACCGGGCGGTCGCGCCGCGCATGGATGCCACTTGCTGCGGCAACGACGCCTTCCCAGGCGGGAAGGTCCGCTCGAGAGTCGTCGGAGGAAAAGCCGGGGAGCGAGCAGTAGATGAGACGCGGGTTTGTGGTCGTGAGCTTCTCCACACCGAGGCCGAGCCGGTCCATGACGCCGGGCCGGCAGTTTTCGATGACAACGTCGGCGGTGGAGGCCAGCGACTGCGCGATGTCGACGTCGGCCGGGTTCTTGAGGTCGAGGACGATGCTGCGCTTGCCGCGATTCCAGGTCGCGTTCGCGGGGACGTCCCACGTGGGGCCGCCGGGCGGATCGACGCGGATGGCGGCGGCACCCTGGTCGGCGAGGAACATTGCGGCCAGTGGACCGGCAATATACTGGCCGAAATCGATCACGCGGACGCCGTCAAGTGTTCCCATATCCAGCTCCTTGACCGGCGAATGCGCCGGACCGGGGCAACGATACCGCATTGGAGCGCGGGCTCGACAGAAGCATGGACAGCTACGGGTGGGGGCCGCGGGATGGGGGTTACCCGATTCCGAACAAGCGCGCTGCGTTCCCGTAGAGCCACTTTTCCTTGACTGCATCCTTGAGTGGCAGGTCGAGGTAGGCGTCGATCATCGGCCCGTAGCGCTCGCCCAGGGTGGAGGGTGAGATGCCGACGAGGATCTTGTCCTGGACGAGGGTGTTGCCGAACTGCATGAACATCTCCCAGCCCGAGCCTTTGACCGGGAAGTACTTGGGGTGATGGGCGGCGGTGTCGCAGTAGAGGTTCGGGTGACGGCGGAGGAGTGCCACCAACTCGTTGACCCAGGGCCAGCCCGCGAGCCCGGCGATGAAGGGCGTTTCGGGGAAGTCGCTGCAGATCTGGTCGAGGTGGCGGGGGTGTCCGAGGTCGTAGGGGCGGTCGGTCGCGTAGGTCATCGTCGAGTAGAGCCGTACCGGGACTCCGAGTTCGGCGGCCTTGGTGTAGAGCGGATAGTAGCGCCGGTCGCTCGCCGGGATCCGTTCCTCCATGGGATTGACCATGAGGCCGTGCAGCCCCTCCTCCCGCATGATTCGCTCGAATTCCCGCACTGCCAGCATTCCGTCGAATGGGCTGACGCGAACGAGGCCCATGAACAGGTCCGGCCGAGCGCGGACGGCATTGATGGTGACTGGATTCGGATGGGAGATGAAGGCCTTCACGACGCCGGCGCCTTCCATGTCGGCGCAAAACTCCTCGAAGGTCATCTGCAACGGCGCACCAGCTGCGGCGCTGTCGCGGCGGGCGCCGAAGATACGCTCGTAGTTGGCCATGCCATAGCCGGGGATGGTCTCGGGTTCGCGCCCCGCCCACGTGAGGCCGGAACCGCGCGGTCCTTCGGGAGTGGGTGGCGGCGCCCAATGGGCGATGGCCGATGCGGGGGCGCTGCATTCGAAGTCGATCACTCGGACCACGGGGAGTTCTCCGGTCAGGGGTGAGCCAGAATGCTGGCACCGGCTGGGGGGCCGGTCAACCCGCACTCACGAGGCCTTGTTCGACACTTCCCTCCGACGGACTTGTTCCCCAGAATCGAAGACCGCGACAAGGAAATCCAGGTGCCAGGCGCCTTTCTGAACGTGAGGTGAACGATGAGCCCATGGCGAGGCGATGGCCTTCGCGTCGTTGAGCTTGGAAGCGGGATCTCGGCCGCTCTTGGGGCGCGGCTGCTCGCGGACTTCGGCGCGGACGTCATCAAGGTGGAATCGCCGGTTGAGGGCGACGGGTCTCGTGCTTCCGGTCCGTTTCCCGGTGATGTTCCGCACCCTGAGCGAAGCGGGATGTTCCTCTACCTGAACTACGGCAAGCGAGGCGTAACGCTCGACCCAATGACGAAGGCGGGCGGAGATCTCCTGGAGGCATTGCTCGGGGATGCCGAGGTTGTGGTGGAGAACCTTGGGGCTGGGGGATTCGACCGGCTTGTTCCCGTGAGCGCGATTCCCCGCCGGCTTGTCGTGTGCTCCATCAGTCCCTATGGGCAGCACGGCCCGAAGGCCGGATTCCTTGGGTCGGAGCTGAGCGCCTACGCCTCCGGCGGCATGATGTACATGACCGGTGCGGACAACCGGCCGCCGGTGAAACACGGATACAACCAGGCGAGTCACCTCGCGGGAGTGAATGCGGCTTCGGCGTCGCTCGCCGCCGTGATGTTCGCGAAGAGGACGGGCAGGGGACAACGGATCGACATCTCCGAGCAGGAGACGGTCGCGATGACGGTCTTCCCGGCGCTGAGCGTCTACACGCACACCGGGGCGGTGGTGAAACGCGCGCCCCTTGATCTCCCGAAGCTGGCAACGTCGCAGGCAATGGAGGCCAGCGATGGCTGGATCATGCCCTCGGATGCGGGCATCAACGTCTGGTGGGAGACGTTCGCTGCCTTCGTCGACTGCCCCGAACTGCTCCAGGCCCCGTTTGCTGAGCGCGAATCACGCCAGCGGCATGAGGGCGACATCGACGCAATCGTGGGCCCGGCGTTCCAGAGGCGAACACGGGCCGACCTGTTCCACGGCGGCCAGGAACGCGGCCTGACCATGAGCGCGATCCAGTCCTCGGATGAGATTGCGAATTGCGGGCACCTGGGCGCGCGCGCGTTCTTCGTCGACCAGGTGCACCCGGTGGCGGGAGAGGTGAAGATGCCGGGCATGGTTCCCCTCACCGGCGGGGCCATTTACCGGACGCCGTCGCGACCGGCGCCCACTCTTGGGCAACACAATCGAGAGGTGTACGGCGCACTCGGCGTCTCGGACGCGGAGATGGAAGCGTTGCGAGAGGTCGGGGTCATATGACTCGGCCGGTTCCGGAGGGCCTGCCGTTGGAAGGCGTGCGGATTCTCGAACTGGGGATGGTGTTCGTGTTGCCGCTTGCCGTAGCACCACTTTCGGCCCTGGGAGCTGACGTCATCAAGGTGGAGTCGGCTTCGCGGCCGGACAGCGTACGGTCGGGCCCCTTGCCGGACAACGTGGCGCGCCCGCAGGCGTACAACCACGGCGGCAACTTCCATCTGCTCAACCGGAACAAGCGCGGAATCTGCATCGATCTCGCGACGGAGCGGGGCAGGGAGCTGCTTCTGCGGCTCGTGGCGGTCAGCGACGTCGTGGCGGAAAACTTCACGCCGCGGGTCCTGCGCAACCTGGGGCTGGACTACGACCGTTTGCGGGAGGCCGCGC
>CAZCDK010000230.1:0-3699 GCA_964497285.1 uncultured Anaerolineaceae bacterium
GCCAACCCCGCCGGGAACGTGCACGGCGGCGTGATCATGAAGCTCATCGACACCGCGGCCTCGGTCGTCGCCGGCCGGCACGCGCGGTCGAACACGGTCACGGCATCCATCGACCGGCTGGACTTCCACTACCCGGTGTTCGTCGGGGACCTGCTGTTCCTGAAGGCCAGCATGAACCAGGCGGGCAGGACGTCCATGGAACTCGGCGTCCGGGTGGAGGCGGAAAATCTCGTCACCGGAGAGGTCCGTCACACGGCCTCCGCCTACCTGACGTTCGTCGCGCTCGACGAGAAAGGAAAGCCCCGGGACGTGCCCACGCTGGTGCTGGAGAGCGACGAGGAACGGCGCAGAAACCAGGACGCCCTGATGAGGAGAAAGATGCGGCTGGACATGAGGGCCGCCCAGCAGCGACGCCCCCCACTGCGTTGAAAGCCGCGCCCCGGAACCTCCGGGCTCCAGGCCGGGGGATGCCCCCCCGCGCGGTCGCCCGCGCCTAATCGAGCAGGGTGTACGCCGATTCCCGGTGGCCCGTCAGATCCAGCCCGATGCGCTCCTCGTGCTCGCTCACGCGCAGGCCCATCATCATATCGAGCGCCTTGAGGATGGCGAACGTTCCGACGAGCGACCACGCGGCGGTCACGAGCGTTGCCTTGACCTGTGCGCCCAGCAGCGCGCTGCCGCCATAAAAAAGTCCGTCGGCGCCTGCCGGGTTCACCGCCTTGGTCGCGAAAAGCCCCGTCGCGAGCACGCCCCAGATGCCGCCGACGCCGTGCACGCCGAACGCGTCGAGCGTGTCGTCGTAGCCGAGCTTCGACTTGAGAATGACGGCCGTGTAGTAGCACAGGGCGGCGGCGCCGATGCCGATCCAGATCGCCCCGGTCGGCTTGACGAATCCGGAGGCGGGCGTCACGGCGGCCAGGCCAGCGACCGAGCCAGTGATGATGCCCAGCACGGTCGGCCGCCCGTTGTGCATCCATTCGATCAGGGCCCAGGCGAGGCCGGCGGCGGAACCGGCCAGGTGGGTCGCGACGAACGCGCCGCCGGCGACCGCCCCGGCGCCGAGCGCGCTGCCGGCATTGAAGCCGAACCACCCAAACCAGAGCAGACCGGCGCCGAGCACCGCGAGGGGCAGGTTGTGCGGCGGCGCGACATTGTCCGGATAGCCGATGCGCCGACCGAGCATCAGCGCCGCGACGAGAGCCGCGACGCCGGCGTTGATGTGCACCACGATGCCGCCTGCGAAATCGAGCGCCCCGCCGGCTCGCAGGAAGCCACCGTCTCCCCAGACCCAGTGGGTGACCGGGGCATAGACAAAGGTTGCCCAGAGCAGCGAGAAGAGGCAGAGCGTCGAGAACTTCATCCGCTCCGCAAACGCGCCGATGACGAGCGCCGGCGTGATGACCGCGAACATCATCTGGAAGACCATGAAGACGACGTGCGGGATCGTGGCCGCATACGCGGCGTGCGGCTCGGCGCCGACGCCCTTCAGGCCGAACCAGGAGAGGTCGCCGATCAGGCCGCGCACGTCGGGGCCGAACGAGAGGCTGTAGCCGAAGTAGACCCACTGGATCGAGACGATGCAGATGATTACGAAGCACTGCATCAGCACGGACAGGATGTTTTTCCTGCGCACGAGGCCGCCGTAGAAGAAGGCGAGTCCGGGAGTCATCAGCAGGACCATCGCCGAGGCCGTGAGCACCCAGGCGGTGTCGCCGGTGTCGATCTGTGGGGCAGCATCGGCAGCGGCGACCACGGTTGCAAGAGTGGTGATCCCGAGAAAAACCAGAAAGAAGATCAGGGGGAAGATGCTGCTGCGCGTCTTCCCAGTCGTCGATTTCATTAGTGGCTTCCTCCCCGGGCGGTTGTTTCCCACCACGATAAGAGCAAGGCGTGTGCCATCGGGGAGCGGTATCGCTACTGAATCTCTAACTTATTGAACAAGCATAATTATTTGCTGATAGCGCGCACCATGAGGCAAAATTGTTGCCCGGTCTCTTCCATACTATTAGGTATCTTTAACCAATGCGCATCTCAGAAAGCGTCGTTGTGGTATGAATGAAAAACCGCGGTGATGCTTCCTATAGCCGGCGAGCTGGGCAGCGTGTCCTCCCGCGGTGATCACATCCGCCGTTGCGTTAACCCGGATCCCGAGTTGCGCCGGGTTACCGTAGGAGAGGTTGTCCGCTCTCGCTTCCGGGGCACCCGTGGGATTTAGCGGGCTGGTGCTTGCGCAGGCCTCGCCAGTCGATCCCAAGTCGCTTCACGCGGATGCCCATGAGACGTTCGCTGATGCCGAGTGCCCGGGCAGCCTTGGCCTTGTTGCCGCGTGATTCCTGCAACGCTTTCAGGATCAGGCCCCGCTCGATCCCTTCGAGCACGCTCTTGAGGTTATGCGCCTCGGCGCCCTCCTGCTCCGCGAGCTGTGTGTCATCGCGATAGGTGTGTTCAACCTGTGTCATTGGTTCCTCTCCACCATGGTCGTGATTGTGATCATCGCGGTGCAGCCCTGGCGTCGGGGTGGACCGCGTCGTACTGCAAAGCTTGCGGGTGATGCGTGGGAGCGGATGGCCCCGCCGCCGCGAACGGAGCCTCCCGTTCACAGGCGTCGGGGCCATTCCCCAGCGCGCTAGATCGCCACCTCGCCCCGCTCGCCGGTCCGGATCCGGACGACCTCGGCGACGTCGGTGACGAAGATCTTGCCGTCGCCGACCTTGCCCGTCTGGGCGTTGTCGACGATCGCGATCAGGGCTTTCTCGAGCAGAGCATCCTGCACCACCGCGACGATCTTGATCTTCGGGACGAAGCTCACCTTGACCTCGGTTCCGCGGTAGATCTCCTGGTGCCCCTTCTGGCGCCCGAATCCCTCCACGTGCGAGATCGTCATGCCCTGGACGCCGATCACGTTCAGGGCGTTTTTCACGTCCTCCAGCTTGTGGGTCCTGATGATCGCTTCGATCTTCTTCATGGCTCTCCTCGCTCCTTCTCTCGCGCGTCGATCAGCGGTTGATCGTGAATTCGGGGTAGGCATTCACGGCGACCTCGGCCATATCCAGACCGTTCTCCTCCAGATCCTCGGAGACGCGCAGCGGCGTGACCTTGTTGAGGATCTTGAAGAAAGCATACATCACGGCGAAGACGAAGATCGCGTTGGTGAGCACTGCAATACTCTGCGCCGTCAGCTGCGAGGCGTCCCCGTAGAAGAATCCCTTGACCGGGCCGGCGACGCCGTTGAGACCGTCGCCGTAGGTGCCATCAGCGAAGAGCCCGAGAGCGATCATGCCCCAGGCGCCGTTGATGCCGTGGACCGAGATCGCGCCGACGGGGTCGTCGAGCTTCAGCGTGCGCTCGACGAAGAAGACCGCGAGGCAGAGCAGAACGCCGGCGATCACGCCAATCGCCACCGCGGAAACCGAGTTGACGAAGGCGCAGGGAGCCGTGATCGCAACCAGTCCGGCGAGGAAGCCGTTGGCGATCATCGAAATGTCGGGCTTACCGTACCGGAACCACATGAACAGCGCGGACGAGAGTGCGCCGCCGGCGGAGGCGAGCATCGTGTTCACCGCCACGACGCCGATGCGCAGGTCGCCGCCGGCAAGGGTCGAACCGGCATTGAAGCCGAACCAGCCGAAGGCCAGGATGAAGCAGCCGGTGATCGCCATCGGGATGTGATGCCCGGGCATCGCGTTCGGCGAGCCGTCC
>CAZCDK010000231.1:0-3667 GCA_964497285.1 uncultured Anaerolineaceae bacterium
GGGGGCATGTGTGCCCTGGAGAGGATACGATAGCGATGTGACCGACCGCCCCATCCGCGTGGCCGTCCTCGGCTCGACCGGTTCTATCGGGCGCCAGGCCCTCGACGTCATCCGGCAACTCCCAGACCGGTTTGCCGTCGTTGCCCTCGCGGCGGGGCAAAACGCCGACGCGTTTGCTCGCCAGATAGTCGAGTTTGCACCATCCTACGCGTGGGCAGAGGCAGACTCCCTACCCGTGCGAGATGCCCTCGCGATCACCGGCACCAAATGGCTTTCGATGGACGAAATGGCCCTGGCTCCCGAAGTGGATGTGCTCCTTGTGGGGACGGCCGGTGCCGCTGGTCTCGCACCGACTTTGCGCGCCCTCGGAGAGGGCCGGGCAGTGGCGCTCGCCAACAAGGAAGTGCTGGTGATGGCCGGTCATCTTGTGCGATCAGCCATGCTCCAGGGGGGCGGCGACTTGCGCCCCATCGACAGTGAACACTCGGCCATATGGCAGTGCCTTTGGGGAGAGGAATCGCATACGATCAGGCGCATCCTCCTCACCGCCAGCGGCGGCGCCTTCCGCGATTTCGACCGTGAACAACTCGCGGCCGTCACCGCTGAACAGGCACTTAACCACCCTACCTGGAAGATGGGAGCCAAGATCACCGTTGACAGCGCCAGCCTCATGAACAAAGGCATGGAAACGATCGAAGCCATGTGGCTGTTCGGCGTCCCCATGGAGAAGGTGGAGGTGGTGCTCCACCGGGAGTCGATCGTCCACTCCCTTGTGGAGTTCAGCGACGGGAGCATCAAGGCTCAGCTCGGCCTCCCACGCATGAAACTCCCGATCCAACTCGCACTGGCCTACCCGGAACGGATGCCAGTTCCACCGGTGCCCTCGCTCGACCTCGCCGCCGTCGGTTCCCTGCACTTCGGCAAGCCGGACTCCGATCGCTTCCCCTGCCTTCTGCTGGCGATGGAGGCGGGCCGGATCGGCGGGACGATGCCCGCCGTGATGGCCGCTGCCGACGAAGTGGCGGTGGGCCGTTTCCTTGCCGGTTGCCTCCCGTTTCCGGGCATACCCGCTGTCATCGACCGCGTGATGCTCCAGCACAATCCAATCCGAGAACCGGACCTCGAGGCCGTCCTTGAAGCCGACCGTTGGGCGCGCGCCACAGCGGCCTCCGTGGCCTCGGAGGTGGCAGCATGATTGCCTCATTTCTCGCGATCGACCCGATCGGCATCTTCCGCGGAGGCGGGAGCTTCCTACTTCTCCTGGTTCCCCTGGTGCTCATCCACGAGGTTGGCCACTTCGTCGCCGCGAAGGCCTTTGGCATCAAGGTGCTCGAGTTCGGGATCGGCTTCCCCCCGCGTGTCAAGCGCCTCGGCTGGAAGAAGGGTGAGACCGAATACACCATCAACTGGCTGCCGATCGGTGGTTTCGTTCGCCTGCTTGGCGAAGAAGATCCGTCCGACCCTCGCTCCCTCGCCGCAGCCGCCCGTTGGAAGCGCCTGACCGTCATGTTCGCCGGGGTGTTGATGAACGTCGTCCTCGCGGTCGTTCTGCTCGCAATCGGGCTCATGATTCCCCGGGAGCGTGCCCTCAGCATGGCCCAGGTGAACGATGTAGCCGCCGGGTCGCCAGCTTCCGAGGCGCGAATCACCGGTACGATGCGGGACGGCACGGAGGCCCGGCAAGGCATCCAGCCGGGCGACATCATCCTCAAGGTCGCCGGGCGTGAGGTCCGAAACACAAACGAGCTCGTCTACGCCAATCGCCTGAACCTCGGTGAGTGGCAGACCTGGGTGCTGAACCGGGGCGGCACGACACTGACCGCTGAGGTCTACGCGCGCTGGCACCCACCGAGTGGCCAGGGACCGACCGGCATCACGGTCGGTGCGCCGATGACATGCGCGGACGTGGACGATGCGGGGAATCCTGTCAACTGCGTGCTCCGCTACCCGTTCTCGGAAAGCGTCTCGGCGCTGCCCTGGGAAGCCTTCCCCAAGGCGGTGACATCACTCGTTGAGACGCTCGTGTTGGCCAAGAACGAGATCCAGGCGCGGATCGGTGGCGCCGGGGGCAGCGCAGAAGACAACCAGCCGCTCTTCACCGGGCCCGTGGGCATCGCCGACCAGACCGGGCAGGTAGTGAGGGACCAGGGCTGGCGATCGCTTATCGAAATGGGCGCTCTCCTGAGCCTAAACCTGGGCATCTTCAATGCCCTCCCCCTGCCAATGCTCGATGGCGGGCGGATGTTCCTCGTGGTTGTCGAGATCGTTCGCAGAGGCCGGCGAATCGCACCGGAAAAAGAGGCGCTCGTTCACCTTACGGGATTCGCCCTCCTGATGCTCAGCGTCCTCGTGATCACCTTCTTCGACATCGCTCGCCTGGTGTCGTGAGCATGCTGTTCGACGCCATCTTCCTCGGGCTCTTTGTCGCCGGATGGATTGTCGCGGGGGGGTTGCCCTGGCTCGTGCTCTCGATCACGACGCGGGGCCGGGCCGGCCTCCAGTACCTGCCGCTCTCGATGTTCACGGGCGTGGTCGCTGGACTGGCGGTTCCGATCATGGGACTCGACAACGGGACGGGGATCTGGGTCAGCTTTGGCTCGGCGCTTGTCGCTCCCGCGGTGTTGCTCGCCGTGCGCCGCTTCAGCCTGAGGGGGCTTGCCGTGGCAACCCCGGCGGCCTCGCGGAGGCAGCCCAAGTGAAAGAGCTCGCGCTCTCGACGATGTATGCGCAGCAAGACCGTTTCGCCCATGGCGGGGACTTCGCCCGCTACGCGGCGGAAGCGGGCTTCCACGCCATCGAGATCAGCCACTCGACGAACGAAGCAAAACTGCGACAGATGATCAAGGCGGGAGCCCTCCCGATCACATCCGTGCACCAGCCGGCGCCGTGGAGACGCCATCGCGACGGCCGCCCCAACCCCGCCTGCAACATCGCCTCGCTCGTTGCCGAAGAGCGGCGCGCGGGCATCAGCTATGCGACCGACAGCATCGCGTGGGCTGCTCGCGTTGGCGCCAGCCGCGTCGTCGTTCACCTTGGCCAGGTCACCGACCTCCCGGGGATGTTCCCGGAGGAGCGCGAGATGCGGCGCCTGTTCGACGCCGGCCTCACGGGCGACGCCCAGTTCGCAGAACTTCGCGAGCGTGCCATCGCTCGCCGGAGCTCCGCCGCCGAGCCTTATCTCGCCGCCGCGCGGTCGTCGCTTCTCGAGCTCGTACACGCCGCCGAACCCACGGGCGTCAGCATCGGGCTGGAGAACCGCTACCACTACCACGAGATCCCATTGCCTTACGAATACGATGAGATCCTCGACGGCATCAGCCCGGATCAGGCCGGGTACTGGCACGACGTCGGGCATGCGGAAGTGCTGCATCGCCTCGGCTTCGTTGATCGTGGCGCGTGGTTCGCGGCCAACTCCGCCAGGACAATCGGCGCCCACCTCCATGATGTGATCGGCATCGGCGACCACCGCGCGCCTGGCGACGGGGACGTGGACTGGCCAGTCATCACCGCCGCACTGGGACACCTGGACCGCTACACCCTCGAGATCAACCAGCACCAGTCCGACGCGCTCGTGGCCGGGGCTCCCACCTTCCTCACTTCGGTCGGTCTCGGCTAGGTGTCAGCCGGTGGCGAAGCAACCCATCTCGCGGGCAATGATGTGCTTCTG
>CAZCDK010000232.1:0-3645 GCA_964497285.1 uncultured Anaerolineaceae bacterium
TGGGGAAGAGCCGCGAGCAGCCCGCGGTTGAATCGCGGGGCATGGCCGCGCGCGCGCAAAAGGTGCGGGTGATAGATGCGAAAGAGGACTTCATCCGCTACTTCGCTTTTCCCGCCCTGGCGGCAGGGGCGGTGTACCAGGACGCCTACCCGCTGGCGACTGCCCTCGCGCGGCCGCTGATGGCGAAGCTCCTGGTCGACGTCGCCCACGAAGAGGGGGCGACGGCCGTGGCCCACGGCTGCACCGGCAAGGGGAACGACCAGGTGCGCTTCGACGTCGGTGTTCAGACACTGGACCCAACGATCAGGATAGTCGCGCCCACACGCGAGAACGCCATGGCGCGCGAGACCCAGATCGAGTACCTGCGGAAGCACGGGATCGACATCCCCTGGGGGGCGAAAGGGCCCTTCAGCATCGACGAGAACATGTGGGGACGAAGCGCCGAAGCGGGTGTGCTGGAGGATCCCTTGCAGGAACCGCCGCCGGAGGCCTATGAGTGGACGCGCTCTGCCCAAGATGCCCCGGCAGATGCGGCCTACATCGAAGTGACGTTCGAGCACGGCCTGCCGGTCGAGATCGACGGCGAACCGCTCGATCCTGTGCCGATGGTGGAGAAGGTCAACGACCTGGCCGGGCTCCACGGGATCGGGCGAATCGATCACATCGAGGATCGTCTCGTTGGGATAAAGAGCCGTGAGATCTACGAATCGCCGGCGGCCGTGACCCTGCACACCGCGCACAGGGCACTCGAGGCGATGACGCTCTCGAAGCAGCAGCTCCGCCTGAAGAAGCTGATCGCCACGGAATATGCGGAGCTGATCTACAACGGCCTCTGGTTCAGCGCTCACCACCAGGACGTCGCTGCCTACGTCGCGAGCAGCCAGCGGCACGTGAGCGGCACGATTCGCCTGCGGCTCTACCGCGGGCAGGCCACGGTCGTGGGCCGGAACGTTCCGAAGTCGCTATACGACCGGGGTCTTGCCACCTACGATCGCGGCGACACCTACGACCAGGCCGCCGCGGTGGGGTTCATAAACATCTGGGGCCTCCAGACGCGGGTTCAGGCCCGCGTCCAGTTGCTCGGTGCCTCTGAGGAGACCCTGAAGATCGCCAAGCCCGGGGAGTGACGGCTCAGCTAGTCGGGTAGAATTGCCGGTATGGAAACGCACCTGGCGGGCAATGACTGGTGGCGGCGCGCGGTCTTCTACCAGGTGTATCCGCGGAGCTTCCAGGATTCCAACGGCGACGGAGTCGGGGACCTGCAGGGCATCGTCGATCGGCTCGACTACCTGAACGACGGCACCGACCGGTCGCTTGGGATCGACGCGATCTGGCTTTCGCCTACGTTCCCGTCGCCGATGAAGGACTTCGGCTACGACGTCTCCGACTACGTCGGCGTTCACCACGAATTCGGCGATCTTGCGGCGATGGACCGGCTCATCGAGGAATGCCACCGGCGAGGCATCCGCCTGCTGCTTGACTTCGTGCCCAACCACACGAGCGATCAGCATCCCTGGTTCTTGGAATCCCGCGCATCTCGCGAGAACCCCAAGCGGAACTGGTACATCTGGCGGGACGCCAAGCCCGATGGGTCGCTCCCCAACAACTGGCGAGCGGTCTTCGGCGGGCCCGCGTGGACTCCAGTTGAGATGACTGGCCAGTACTACTTGCACTCGTTTCTCGCGGAGCAGCCGGACTTGAATTGGCGCAACCCGGAGGTCGTAGCGGCGATGCACGACGTGCTTCGCTTCTGGATGCGGCGCGGCATCGACGGTTTTCGCATCGATGTGATGGGCATGGTGGTCAAGCATCCCGACCTTGCGGACAACCCGATGAATCCGAACTGGAGGCCTGGATCGACGGCAGAGCCCAGATTCCTCTGGACTTCCAACCGGAATCACCCGGACGTCTTCGACGCCGTGAGGGGCATCCGAAACGTGATCGAGGAGTTCCCCGGCAGGATGGCAGTGGGGGAAGTGTCGGGCACGGCGGAGGAGATCGCGCGTTTCTATGGCGACGAGCAGATGGATGGTCTGCACCTGGCATTCAATTTCCAGCTCATCTGCGAGCGCGAGCCGGTCCAGACGAAGTGGGACGCCGAGGCTATCCGCCGCATCGTCCTGCGAGCGGAGGCCGCGCTGCCCCCCGGTGCTATTCCCTGCTGGGCGATGGGCAATCACGACCAGTCGCGGTTTGTGTCGCGGCACGACAGCGACGGCCTGGGACGGGAACGTGCCCGGGCGGCGGCGCTCCTGCTCTTCGGGCTCCGCGGTGTGCCGTTCATCTACTACGGCGAGGAGATTGGGATGAGCGACGTAGCCATCCCGGACGCGCAGCTCCGGGATCCCGCGCGCTTCAGAGCGATTGGACGTGATCCCGAACGAGCTCCCATGCAATGGGATGCGTCTCCCGGGCGTGGTTTCTCGTCTGCCGGGCCGTGGTTGCCCCACGGGCCGGCGAGCGTCAACGTTGCCGGCCAGATCGGCGACCCGGATTCAATGCTCTCGCTCTACCGCCGGGCGATTCGCCTTCGGCGGGAGATGCCGAGCCTCCAGGAGGGCGCCTTCCGGGAGCTTCCCTCGCCCCGGGGGGTCTTTGCCTTCGAGCGGAGCGCCCCCGGTTTCCCCACGGTGGCGGTGGCCGTCAACACGGCGACGGAGCCGGTGACGGTGGAGGTACCGGGTGAGGGCTTGGTCGTCCTCGGGTCGCACGCCGGTTGCGAAGGAATCACGGTCGCCGGTCGTCTTGAGCTGGGCCCGCTGGAAGCGGCATACCTCGCGGGGGCGTGATTCGCCCGAGTTTGTGGGGACTGGCTCTGGTATTCTCCCGCCATAACCGAAATGCGCAGGGTGCCTGTGGAGGGAAAGAGGGGCAAGCGTGGGACGGTGCGCGAGGTGGCCGCCACGCCTGACACCGATCAAGCAGCACGGGACTGCACGTGCCCGGTGCTGGAGCGCGACGAGTGGCACGAGGTGGAGAGTGATTGGAGTGACATCGCGTTCGTGAAAAGCTCGGTCTCAGCGGTCCTCGGTGTCCCCGTCGGCTATGCGGATGTCCGCGAGTCGTTGCGAGGGCGGGCCCGGAGAATGGGCGCGGACGCACCCGACGACGCGATGTTCCTGCTCGGAAGCGGCCGTTTCCGCCGGCGTGTGCTGCTCGAGGTCGATGGAGTTGGGCCCGGCGCCAGGGATGTAGTGTTCCCCGGCGGAATGATCTACAGCCGGCTCCTGGAGGTTCCGTGGGGCGAAATGAAGAGCGCTGTTGCGGCAACCTCCGACGTCGCGCGGTCGCGGTACTGCCGCCGGCCGGACGACATGTTCGTGTGGTACCTCACCTGTCGTCGGTGCTCGCGTCAACGAAACTTCGAGACGCTGATAGTCGCTCACTACCGGAGGGGACCGTGACAAACGGGGATCAGCTTGAGTTGCTGGGGCGCCTGGTCGTGGCGCTGGTGCTGGGCGGCCTCATCGGCCTGGAACGTGAGTACCGTGGTCACGAGGCTGGCATCCGCACGAGCTCCCTGGTTTGTGCCGGCGCCGCCCTCTTCGGCGAAATCAGCCTCATGCTTGGCGACTCGCGAGTGGATCAGGGAGTCGTCCAGGGGATTGGCTTTCTTGGCGCCGGGCTCATCTTCCAGCGCGGGAA
>CAZCDK010000233.1:0-3576 GCA_964497285.1 uncultured Anaerolineaceae bacterium
CATCGAGGCCGTCCGGGACCGCATTCGTTCCGCGAGCGAACGGGCGGGACGCGATCCGGGTTCGGTAACCCTGGTCGCGGTTTCCAAGACCCATCCCGCCGAAGTCGTCGCTGAGGCCTGGCACGCGGGCCTGACCGACTTCGGCGAGAACCGCGTCGCAGAAGGCGCAGCCAAGGCGAGCGCGCTCGCAGCCGTTGGCATCCGCCCGAAATGGCACCTGATCGGCCACCTTCAGACCAACAAGGTCAGGGCCGCCCTGGGCACATTTGCTATACTGCACGCCATCGATTCCGAGCGGCTGCTGGGAGCCGTCGCTGCTGGTTCCAGCTCGCCAGTCCGGATCATGGTCGAAGTCAACGTCGCGGGTGAAGCAACGAAATACGGCATCGCTCCCGCCCGGGTTCCGGCCATGCTTCGTCTTGCCGAGGGACTCCCTGGAATCAGGGTGGAGGGTCTGATGACCGTCGCTCCCCGTGTCGCGAACCCGGAAGAGAACCGGCCGGTCTTCCGCCGACTGTGCGCTATCGGTCATGCCCACGGGTTGCCATGCCTCTCCATGGGCATGACCGATGACTACGAGATCGCCATAGAGGAAGGAGCAACCCACGTGCGCATTGGGCGTGCCATCTTCGGGGAGCGGACCGCATGAAGGTCTCCATCATCGGCGGAGGCATCATGGGCGAGGCCATCCTCGCCGCCGCGCTCGAGCGAGAGGTCTTTCGCGCCGCCGACGTGTCCGTCTGCGAGCTGCTTGAGCACCGTCGCAACCAGCTCCGCAGCGAATACGGGGTCGCGGTAACCACCAACAGTGCCGAGGTCATGGTTGAGGCCGATGTTGTGCTCCTATCGGTCAAGCCCCAGGACGTCCACTCGATCCGCGGCCGGATGCGCGACGAGGCGCTCCTGATATCGATCATGGCCGGCGTCCGCATTCGCTCCATCGCCGAGGAATTCCACCACGACCGGGTGGTACGCGTGATGCCGAACACGCCCGTGGCCGCCAAGGCAGGAATGAGCGTGTGGACCGCGACCGAATCCGTGTCCCCGCAACAGCGCGCGCTGGCCCGTGGGCTTCTCGGCGCCATCGGCCGCGAACTCTACGTGGACGACGAGAAGAGGCTTGACATGGCCACCGCCGTCAGCGGGAGCGGTCCGGGTTATGTCTTTCTGTTCATCGAGGCGATGATCGACGGCGCTGTGGCCATCGGCCTCACTCGCGCCCAGGCCGAGGAATTGGTGCTCCAGACCGTCTACGGATCGGCCGTGTACGCCCAGGAGAGCGGGCGCAAGGCGGCCGACTTGAGGGCAATGGTGACTTCGCCCGCCGGCACCACCGCCGCCGGACTGCTCGAACTCGAACGGGCCGCCATGCGGGCAGCCGTCATCGATGCGATCCAGGCCGCATACGACCGCGCCCGCGAACTCGGTGGTCCTTCTTGAACGACCAGGTGGCGCTGATCTTCACCACCGTTCTCTATGCGCTCATCGCGCTGGTGATCGCCCGGTCCCTCATCAGCTGGTTTCCGATTTCGCCCACCAATTCGTTTGCACGGTTTCTTTACGACGCCACCGAACCGCTCCTGGGGCCGGTTCGCCGCCTCCTTCCGCGGACAGGTATGATCGACTTCAGCGCCATGGCCGTCATCCTGCTTCTCTACGTGATGATCTACGCAGTGCGGCAGGTCAGCACCGGTTGATCCACGCAGAGACAGGTCTCAGCCTTCTCCGCCGGGGCGAAAACCAGCAAGCTTGAAGCCGCAAACGAGCCCTAAAGGCGATCGCTGATCGAGGCGCCTGGCATGAAGAAGCCGTGCCCCGAGCCAGCAGCCTCTCGGTCGCATGGTCCGGTCAGCAGAGAACCTGTACTGTTACCCCGCAACCAAGACATGCACTCGATCGGTCCCGCCTGGCGAATCGTGGTCCGTCGCGGCGCCTCCAACTGGCGCATGCTTGGCGCCGTCACGCTCGGTCTGCTGGCTGCGGCAACGCTCCTGGCGGCTGCCCCCATCTACGCCCGGACCATGGCCGACCTCGGCCTTACCTTCGTGGTCAGAGACCAGCTCCAGGCCCAACCGCGCACACAGGTGGAATTCCGCGGCGTCCCGCTCCAGACGGAAGACGGCCGGGCCCTGCGCACCGCGGTCGAGCAGCGCATCGAGGAACGCATCGGCTGGTTCGAAGCGTCACGGGCTCGACACCTCCGGATCGGGTGGTTCGCGATCGCGCCCAATGGCGAGCCCGTGGCGCCCCGCGCAGCTCTCGGTCGGCCCCAGTCACTGACCGGCTACGCATCGCACGTTCGCGTCGTTTCCGGCAAGCTTCCCCGCCCGAGCCCACCCGGAGACCCGATCGAGGTGGCGATCAGTCCCGAGTCGGCCCAGGTCTCAGGACTCAAGGTCGGCCAGGAGTTCAGCCTCACCGAGGACTTCGACACCTGTGAGCGCGTGCTTCCACGTGACGATGCCCCACCCCCTCCTCCCGTTCCCTGCAGCCCGCGGGCAAGCGTCGGGTTCAGGATCCCGGCGCGGCTGGTCGCGATCATCGAGCCGGCTAACCGTGACGATGCCTTCTGGGTACTGTCGGTGGGCTCGTACTTCGACCCTTTCCGGTTGGTCCCGGAGGCCGGACCGGTCCTCCCAATGTTCACGGAAGAGGCGGCGCTCGCCGAAGTGCTGGGCGGGTTGCTCCCGGGCTACCGGGCGGACACGACGTGGACGGTGATCGCGGACCCCGGACGGCTCACCCGCTCCAACTTCGAACGCGCGCGCGCGGACCTTGAGTCGCTCTTCAAGGAGCTCGAACCACTCGGCGCCGCAGCCTACAGTCCCCTCACGACAACCCTGCAAAGCTTCGGCCGTTCGGCTCGCTACCAGCAGGCGCCGCTCGCCGTTCTCCTGCTGGAGATAGCAGGGATCGCGCTGTTCTACGTCGGCCTGGTCTCCGCGATCAGCATCGAACGCCAGGCTCATGGGATCACCCTGCTGGGGGGCCGCGGGGCGCCTGTCGGGCAGATCGTGACCGTCTACCTGGTCGAAGGGGCAGCGATCGGCATCCCGGTCGTGTTGTTTGCACCCCTGCTCGCCGCAGCTATCACGGCGTTGCTCGGGCTCACGCCGCCGTTCGAGCCAGTCTCAGCGGGTTCGCTGCTCCCGGTCACGATCCCGCTCTTGGCGTTTGCCATGGCCGCGGCCGGAGTCGGGCTTTCGCTGGCCGCGCTCCTGGTGCCGGCGGCCGTGATCGCGCGCCGGAGCGCCGTCGTCCAGCGCCGGGGCGAAGCGCGCCCCGGCGCTAGCCTGATCCACCGGTACTACCTCGACCTCGCCCTCGTGGCCGTTGCCGGTCTGCTGCTTTGGGAGTTGCACCAGCGTGGTTCCGTCTTCACGCCCTCGGAAACGGGTGGTGTCTCGTCTGACCCGTTGCTACTCGCCTCTCCAGCGTTGATGATCGCGGCTTCCGCTGCCCTCCTGTTGCGGGCCTTCCCGCTCCTGTTGCGGCTCGCCACGCGCACGCTGCCCGCCAGAGCCGGGCTCAGCGTGATCGCGGGCCTCTGGCAGCTCTCCCGCAGCCCCGGGCAGT
>CAZCDK010000234.1:0-3477 GCA_964497285.1 uncultured Anaerolineaceae bacterium
GCGGTTTCTACTTCTCCGCGGGAACGCCTGGACCACGGCGACCGGGTCCCGGCGAGGGGCTCGTGGCGTTCGGTGTGCGCTGGGCCCTGCTTGCGGTCGGCGTGTGGGTCGCCGCTCAGACCGTCGGGGGCATACACCTGGATGGTTGGGAGAGCACGATCATCGTCGCGCTCATCCTCGGGCTCCTGAATGCAGTCATTCGGCCGGTGCTGTTCTGGGCGTCACTGCCCATCACCTGCCTCACATTCGGCTTCTTTGTCCTCGTACTCAATGCGGCGATGCTTGGCCTGACCGCCTGGATCGCGGGCAAGTTCGACCGCATCCACTTCTCCATCGACAGCTTCTGGCCTGCCTTCTGGGGCGCGCTCATCATCGGGCTGGTGTCGTGGGTGCTGGGGTGGTTCGTGCGGCCGAAGCGGTGGTCGCGGGAACTCAGGTGATGGCCTGAGCCATCCGCGGGTGGATGAGCGTCCGATGCTTTCTCCGCCGGCGCCTGCGAGACAAAGCCTCTCCTCGTCCGGCAGGCGCCGGCGGTCAGGCGTGCGTCGCGCCGCAGCCAGCCACCGGTGTCGAACACACCGGGCGACCCTTCCGGCAAGCGGTCGTCGAGGCTGGTTCCGGGTCCAGGAATCAGCCTCGATCCGGCCATGCGACCAGCCGACCGCTACTCCACCTTCTCGATGTTACAGCGCGTCGCCCGCATGACAGGCGATGGCTGCCACTCCGTGACCCAGAACTTCAGGTGGCCGTAGCCGCCAGCCAGGTGGAGCCACTTGATCATTCCTGGCTCGATATCGTTCGGGCCGGCCCACTTCGGGAACTGGTACGGCTCGAAACCGTTGTACATCACGACCTGGCCCGGCCGGGCGCTCGCGGAGACGAGCGCGGGCACGCTGAATTCACCCATGTCGTTGTAGACCCGGAGCATGTCGTTGTCCCGGATGCCCAGCCGCGCCGCATCGCGATTGTTGACGACAATGTGGGGCGTGCCTCGATGCGTCTCCTGCATCATGTCGTTCGCGATGTTCAGGGAATGAATGCTCCAGCGGTTGTGTCCACTCGTGATCATGAAGGGGTAGTCGCCGCCGCTCGCCGGCGGGTCTTTGTGCCGGGGCAGGTGCTCGTCGGCCTCAATGAACCACTCGTGGTCGATCAGGAACTGCGCCCGGCGCGTGAGCGTCGGGTAGGGTTCGCCGTTCTCCACGTGCTTCCAGAAGGGCACAAACGTCTCGTCGGCCTGGGGATCGGTCGCCTGGGCCATCGCCCGCGGCGAGATGCCGAGGCCCTGCCAGCGGTAGTACCCGTGCTTGCGGATGTCCTCCAGGCTGGCGTTGGGTGGCAGCGTGCCGCTGATGGTGCTATCGCGGAGCATCTCGTCGGCCAGCACTTCCTCTTCGACGAAAACGCCATCGCGGGTGTAGCTAACATGGGCCTTCGTGGGGTCGTGCTCCACGCCCCGCACGTCCTTCACCGGCTGGAAGTTTCTTGCCTTCGCTCGCTCTTCCAGTTTCTCCGCCATGCGCCGGAACGCTTCCCACTCGTTCTGGGCTTCGCCGGGCGGGTCCACAGCCTTGTCACAGAACGTCAGGTTCATGGTGTGCGTGCTCGGGATGCCGAAGCCGATCTTCTCATACTGGTGTGCTATCGGGAGGACGAAGTCCGAATAGAGGGCCGTGCTGCTCATGCGCACATCGAGCGTCACGACCATCTTCATCCCCGGCCACAGGTGCTTCAGGAGCATGTTTCCCCCACCCCTCGTCCGCCGGATGACGTTGCCGCCACACTCAATCAGGACACGTGTCGGGTGCTCCTGGCGAGGGACATCAACGCCCTTCCACCAGCCCTTGTCCACCGCCTCGTTCATGTAGTCAACGAACTCGCGCTTCATGCTCGGGTCGTGCCACTCGCGCCGGTCCCACGCCTCCCGGTAGCCGGCGTGGCGGTACCACCAGAACACGGGCGGGATCATTCCGCCGGCGCCGCCCGAGCCCGCATTCTTCGTCATCTCGATGGAAATGATCGCCGGTGTGAGCGTGGGGTCCTGGGCCATCAGCGCCTTCATCCCCGCCTCGCGCATGTCGAGCATGCCCGTGACTTCGGCCGGGCCGCGCTTCGTCTTCACGCCCAGCGTCATGGAGCCGTCGAAGAGGCCGGTGAGCCAGGCTCGCACGCCCGTCCCGTGCTTGCCCCAGTTGCCGGTGAGCGCCAGCAGCAGCAGTTGCCCGCGCTCGATGAGGTCGCCGTGGTAGAACTTCCCGGCGTTGCCGAGCGAGCCGAGGATGTTGGTGCGCTTGCGGGCTATCTTTCGCGCCAGCGTGCGAATGGTATCCGGATGCACGCCCGTGATGCCCTGGGCCAACTCCGGGGTGTACTCTTCCAACCGCTTGCGCATTTCGGTGAAGACGGTGGTCACCACCATCGGGCCGTCTTTGGTCGCGACGGTGAATTCGCCCTCCAGGGCAGGCCTCACTTCGCCCCAGAAGAGCGTGCCCTTTGGCGCCTGGACGATCTTGTTCGCGCCCGAGTCCCAGACGTAGAACAGCTCGGCGTTGCCAGTGGGAAGGAGGTCGCTCTCGCGCAGGTACCGCTTCGTCTTCGGGTTCATCAAGAGTGCCAGGTCGGTCTGTTCGCGGACGAAGGTTTCATCGACCAGACCCTCGTCGATGACGACTTTGGCCATCGCCAGGGCAAGCGCACCATCGCTGCCTACCTTCACGGGGACATGCAGATCCGAGTGGACCGACGATGGCGAGACGTCGGGCGAGATCGTGACCACTTCGCAGCCGGCGTAGCGCGCTTCGAGGACGTAGTGGATGTGCGGAATCCGGGTGTAGAACGGGTTCCCAAACCAGATGATGAAGACCTCGGAGTGGAACCAGTCGTCGATGGAGCTGACCGGATCGAATGTGCCATAGGTCATGTAGAGGCCGGGCGCGAAATCGTTCATCTCGGCGTTTACGTCTGTGACGAGGCCCCCAACGGCACTCAGATAGCGTCCGCGGCCAACACCGCCCCAGGAGCTGATGTTGCAGCCGGAAGGGGCGACGATGGACTCGGGACCCACCTCCTGGACCGCGTCGAGGACCGCATCGGCGATTTCCGTGCAGGCCTGGTCCCAGGTCACCCGCTCCCACTGTCCAGAACCACGCTCGCCAACGCGCTTCAGCGGGTAGAGCAGGCGCTCCTCGCCGCCGCGCATGTGGTTCCAGCTCACGCCCTTCTGGCAGCCCATGGGGTTCATGTCGGGCACGCCTTCCTGGATCGTCGGAAAGACAGCGGCGGACTCCTCCCGCACGATCTGGCCATCCTTCAGGTAGACGCGCATCGGGCAGTTGCCGGGATAGCAGTCGATGCAGTGAGAGGCCCAGAGCACCCGGTCCCAGGTCCATCGGTCCTTGTAGAGGTCTGCGCCCGGGGCGGAGGAAGGAGAGGCCGGTAGCGTGGTCATGCGGCCACCCTATGGGAGACACCGGCCAC
>CAZCDK010000235.1:0-3475 GCA_964497285.1 uncultured Anaerolineaceae bacterium
CTCTTTCCATGACGAGAGTCTACTGCTAACGTTACTTACGCAACACTACACTAGGTCGAGAAGGCTGCCCACTGCTTCGCGTGGTAGGTGATGATGATGTCCGCCCCCGCGCGCCGAATGGAGGTCAAGACCTCGTCGATGGCGCGCCTTTCGTCCAGCCAGCCGTTGCGCGCCGCCCCCATCACCATGCTGTATTCGCCGCTGACGTTGTACGCAGCGACGGGCACATTCACGAGTTCGCGCACGCGTGCCAGCACGTCGAGATACGGCAGCGCCGGCTTGACCATCACGATGTCGGCGCCCTCGGCGAGGTCCGTAAACACCTCGTCGAGGGCCATCCGCGCGTTCGCGGGGTCCATCTGGTATCCGCGCCGGTCGCCGAAGGCGGGCGTGCTCTCGGCCGCTTCCCGGAATGGCCCATAGAAGGCGCTCGCGAACTTTGCAGCGTAGGAGAGAATCGGCGTCTGCGTGTGCCCGGCCAGGTCGAGCGCCGACCGCAATGCCCCAACGCGTCCGTCCATCATGTCGCTTGGGGCGATGATGTCGCAGCCGGCGTCAGCCAGGCTGACTGCCGCCTCGGCGAGAAGCGGCAGGGAGGCATCGTTGTCGACGCTCCCGTCGGGCCGGATGAGGCCGCAATGGCCGTGCGATGTGTATTCGCAGAGGCACACATCCGCGATAACCAGGAGGTCAGGGTTCGCATCCTTCAGGCGCCGAGCCGCCGTCTGCACAATCCCGTCGGACGCCCAGGCACCACTGCCGCGCTCATCCTTGCTCGCTGGCAGACCGAACAGAAGCACGGCGGGAATGGCGAGATCCCGGAGAGCGGACGCTTCGCCGGCGAGCGCATCGAGCCCCAGCCGATCCTGGCCCGGCATCGCCTCGATGGGCTGCCGGCCGGAACGACCGGCTTCGACAAAGAGCGGGTACACAAGGTGGGCGGGACTGAGCTCCGTCTCGCGCACCAGGGCACGCATCGCGGGCGTTCCGCGAAGGCGGCGATGCCGCTTGAACGTCTCGACTTCCATGTTTGCCCCCTGTTCCCGCAGTGAGGATACCCGGCGAGCGGCGGTCCTACACCGCCCCGGGAGCCGCTATTTCCTCGTCCGTGAGGTAGCAGGAGGGATCGAATCCGAGGAAGTCGCCGGTTGCGTACTCCGCACGTGCCCGCAGATTCCCGTTGCACATGCCAACGAAACGGCAGCCCTGGCAACGCCCCGGAAGGTGGGCCGTTCGGTCCTTCAAGACGGCCATCCGCGGGTGGCTCCGGTCGTCCCAGATCTCCCCAAACGACCGCTCGCGGACACTGCCCAGGGCGTAGTTCCATGAGAACTGATCAGCATGCACGGTGCCGCGAGGGTTGATGGACGCGATCGCGATACCGCTCTGGTTGCCCCCGTTCCACTCCAGCATCTGGCGCAGCTGGCCGGCCCGCTCAGGGTCACGTCTCTCGACGGCGAGGTAGAGGTAGGCATTGTCGGTGTGGTTCCCGACCGTGAGGATCTCGTGATCGAGGCCGCGGCGGTAGAAGTCCTCGCACTTCTCGAATATGTAGTTGACCACGTCCCGCGTCTGCGCGGCCGTGATGTCGAACGCGGAGATCTTCCCGCCGCGCCCGGCGTAGCCGAGGTGGTACACGCAGACACGCGGGATTTGTTCGCGCTCGATTATGTCGAAGACCTCGGGGAGATCTTTCATGTTCTGGGCATGGACCGTGAAGCGTACGCCCGTCCTCACGCCGGCGTCGCGCAGGTAGCGGATGGCCTGGAGCGACTTCTGGAAGGATCCGGCAACACCACGGATTTTGTCGTGCGTCTTTTCGGTGCCATCGAGACTTATGCCGGCGTACGTGAAGCCAACGTCCCGGATTCTCACCGCCATCTCGCGGTCGATGAGCGTGCCGTTGGTGCTGAGCACCGTGCGCAGGCCGACCGTCCTCGCGTACTCGGCGAACTCAAACAACTCGGGCCGCATCAACGGTTCGCCGCCGGAGAACAGCACACTCGGCGCGCGGTACGCAGCCAGGTCGTCGAGGACCTTGTAGCACTCCTCCGTCGTGAGCTCACCCTCGAACGGCTTGCTCGTGGCGCTTGCGTAGCAATGCATGCATTTGAGGTTGCACTGGCCGGTGATGTTCCAGGCGACCACCGGGCGCTTGTCGGCGCTGAAGTGGAGCAAGTGCGCGGGGCCGTGCTGCGACGACCGCCCGTACCGAAGGACATCCCCTTCCGTGACCTGGCCATTCAAGAGCCGGGAGACGCTCAGCATGCCGCTAACCTCCGGTGGGTTCGTAGATACAGGACGGATCGCTCGCGAGGTAGTCCCCGGTCAGGGCATACGCACGTGCCCGTGATCCGCCGCACACAGGGGTGTACTCACAGGCGGCGCACTTGCCCTTGAGCAGCGTTCTGTCGCGCAACTCCAGGAAGAGGGGACTGCCACGGTAGATGCTCGCGAAGCTCTGCTCGCGCAGGTTTCCGGCGGGGAGGGGCAGGAAGCCGCTGGGGCAGACGTTCCCGATGTGGTCGATGAAGGCGAAGCCATCCCCGTCGTTCACGCCCTTCATCGACATGCCCATCTCACCGGAGAACGAGTAGCCGGCGCCTGAGACGTTCGCGTATGCGTGGGCCTGGCCGGCACGTGCCGCAGGGGCGCTGGCTGCCTCGGCTCGCCGCCGCTGGATCACCACGCGCCGGTAGTGCATGGCGGCTGTGGTCCGAATGTCGAAGGAGCTGGTCTTCGCGGTGTCGTAGAGCCAGTTGAACGTCGCTTCGTGCTCTTCGGGAGAGACCATGTCTGCCAGCTGCCCGCGACCGGTCGGAACAAGGAAGAACACGCTCCACATGACCGGGTCGTAGGCCGCGATCAGCGCCGCGATCTCCGGCAACCGCCGGACAGAGTGACGCGAGACCGTGGTCCCGACCTGGAGGGATATGCCGGCGCTCCGCAGGTCATCGAGGATCTGGAGCGTCCGGTCGAACGAGCCCCGGACGCCCCGGAAGGAATCGTGCGCAGCCGCATCGGGACCATCGAGGCTGATGTGAACGCGCGAAACACCCGCGTCCCGGGCGCGTTCCAGGGCCTTGCGCGTACAGCGGCCCGTCGCGGATGGCGAGAACGCGACCCGCAGGCCGCGGGTCGCGGCCCGCTCGATGATATCGAAGACATCGTCGCGCATGAGTGGGTCGCCGCCGGTGACGATGAGAATCGGGCCGCCTATCTCCACGAGTTCGTCGATGATGCGGAAGGCCTCAGCGGCGCTAAGCTCGCTGGGATCGCGCCGTGGCTGCGCCTCGGCCCGGCAGTGCACGCAGGCGAGGGCGCAGGCCCTGGTGATCTCCCAGGCCACCGTGAAGGGCGCCCGGGCGAAGTCCGTCGCCGCGAAATCGGGGCGTGCGTTGGGCTGCTGAGGGGGGTGCTGAGTCGTCAGGAGAAACCCCGTTTGCGTGATTTGTTCCAAATCTTCCAATTCCCG
>CAZCDK010000236.1:0-3455 GCA_964497285.1 uncultured Anaerolineaceae bacterium
GCCAAGGGGACCGCCCCCAAGCCGGCCAAGAAGCCCCAACTTGATCAGAAGGGATGCCAGTTCACTCCTCACGTGATCCTGGTCCCAGCCGGAGCTGAGATGGACATCCTGAACCCCGACGGGGTCCTTCACAACGTCCACACCTTCTCGACGGCAAATCCCTCCATCAACAAGGCCCAGCCCAAGTTCAAGAAGGTGTTGACAGAGAAGTTCGACAAGGCCGAGATCATCAGGGTGCAGTGCGACGCCCACGGCTGGATGTCAGGGTGGATCGTGATCCAGGATCACCCGTACTACGCCGTCTCCGGTGACGACGGGTCTTTCAAGATCGACAACGTCCCGGCGGGGAAGCACACCGTCCAGCTATGGCACGAGAGCGGGGCGAAGCTGACCAAAGAGGTCGAGGTGAAGGCCGGCCAGGCTGCCAAGGTAACCTTCGAGCTGTCAAAAAAGTAGCATCTGCTCAGCTCATGAGCACAGTCGCCGTCGAAGCATGACGCCTCAATTAGGCGCAGCGGTTTCAAAAGCACTTGATTTACTTGGAGAAACCAGGTCACGCCCCGCATTGAGAGGAACTGGCATACGACTTGCTTGATAACTGAAATAGAATAACGGTCGCCCGACGGAGGGCGACAGGAAGATGGCGATGGCGCCGTTTCCCAACGAGGGGACGGCGCCGTTCTTTTTTGTGGAGTCGGGATGAGGAAGCCCTCAGTGACAGACGAGTTCTGAGGCGGGAGGCGACGCGGTGGAAGTACGGTTCTGCGACACCACTCTCCGGGACGGGGAACAAACCGCCGGCATCGCCTTCACCCTATCCGAGAAACTGGAGATCGCCCGGGAACTGGACCGAGTGGGCGTCCATCAGATCGAGGCAGGCATCCCCGCCATGGGAGAGGTGGAACAGGCGGCCGTCGCCGCCATCCTGGAACTTGGCTTGCGGGCGGGCGTCTCCACCTGGAACCGGGCCCGGAGGACGGACGTCGACGCCAGCCTGGCCTGCGGCGCCCATCTGGTCCACGTTTGCATCTCCGTTTCCGACCTGCACATCCGGCGGAAGCTGGGGCGTGATCGCAGATGGGTTCGCGAGCAGATCCTGCGGGTCGCCGGGTATGCCCTCGACAGGGGCCTTGAGGTAACCGTCGGCTTTGAGGACGCCTCGCGTGCCGATGGCGCCTTCGTGCTCGACCTGGCCCGGGAGGTCGCCCGCCTGGGCGTGGCGCGCATCCGCTATGCCGACACCGTCGGCGCCCTCGATCCCTTCGCCACTTTCGAGCGGATCCGGCGGCTGGTGGCGGAACTCCCGGTGGCCGTCGAGATCCACGCCCACAACGACCTGGGCCTCGCGGCGGCCAACACCCTGGCTGCCGTCCGGGCGGGGGCGGCCTGGGCCAGCACCACCGTCGGCGGGCTGGGCGAACGGGCAGGCAACGCCGCCCTGGAGGAGGTGGCGATGGCGCTCGGCTGCCTCTACGGGATCGACACCGGACTGGATACGACCAGGTTCCTGGAGCTTGCCGAGCGGGTCGCCGCCGCCTCGTGGCGACCCCTCCTCCCCGGGAAGCCGGTCGTCGGGGGAAACGCCTACGCGCACGAAGCGGGCGTCCACGTCGACGGCCTCCTGAAAGACCCCTCCACGTACGAATTGTGGGATCCCCGGCAGGTGGGGAGCTCGCGGCGGGTGGTCATCGGCAAGCATTCCGGCGTCTCCGCCCTCTGCTACGCCCTGGGCCTGCACGGGATCGAGGTGCGGCCGGACGAGACGGCGCCCCTCCTGGCGGCGGTTCGGCGCACCGCCTCCGGCCTGAAGCGGTCCCTTACAGCCGCGGAAGTCATTGGGCTTTATTACCACACGAGGTAAGAAAGGAGAAGGGGAGATGAGGCAGATCGCGTTTTACGGGAAGGGCGGCATCGGCAAATCGACCACGCAGCAGAACACGGTGGCGGCGCTGGCGGAGATGGGCAAGAAGGTAATGATCGTGGGGTGCGACCCCAAGGCGGACTGCACGCGGCTCATCCTCCACTGCAAGGCCCAGACCACAGTCCTGAGCCTGGCGGCCGAGAGGGGCACCGTGGAGGATCTGGAACTCGATGACGTGATGCTCACCGGCTACCGGGACGTCCGTTGCGTCGAGTCGGGCGGTCCGGAGCCCGGTGTCGGTTGCGCCGGGCGCGGCATCATCACCGCCATCAATTTCCTGGAGGAGAACGGCGCTTACGAGGACCTGGACTACGTGGTCTACGATGTCCTGGGCGACGTGGTCTGCGGCGGCTTCGCCATGCCCATCCGGGAAGGCAAGGCCAAGGAGATCTACATCGTCACCTCGGGCGAGATGATGGCCATGTACGCGGCCAACAACATTTCCCGCGGCATCCTCAAGTACGCCCACTCGGGCGGGGTGCGGCTGGGCGGGCTTATCTGCAACAGCCGCAACGTGGACAACGAGCGGGAGTTGATCGAGGAGCTGGCCCGGCGGCTCAACACTCAGATGATCCACTTCCTGCCGCGCAATAACGTGGTCCAGCACGCCGAGCTGCGGCGGATGACGGTCAACGAGTACGACTCGAACAACCCGATGGCCGACGAGTACCGCGTCCTGGCGCGCAAGATCGAGGAGAACGACCGCAAGGTCATTCCCACGCCCATGCCCATGGACGAACTGGAGAAGTTGCTGATGGAGTTTGGCCTACTTGAGGAGGACGAGGCATCAATCGTGGGCGTGCCCCGGGCCGCCGCCGCGATGGCCTGAGCCGACAACGATGCGGAGGAGGTGGGTGTCGTGAGCTTGAGCTTTACCCGTGAAGGCACTCAGGAAATGATCGACGAGGTGCTTTCCGTTTACCCGGAAAAGGCGCGAAAGGAACGGGCCAGGCACGTCCGGCCCAACGACGCGACAGGGCAGAGCAAGGAGTGCGCCGTCAAGTCCAACGTCAAGTCCCGGCCCGGGGTGATGACGGTCCGCGGCTGCGCTTACGCCGGCTCCAAGGGGGTGGTCTGGGGGCCGGTCAAGGACGTGGTCCACATCAGTCACGGCCCCGTCGGCTGCGGCCAGTATTCCTGGGCTGCGCGCCGGAACTACTTCAACGGTACGGTCGGGGTCGACAGCTTCGTGACCTTTCAGTTCACCAGCGACTTCCAGGAGCGGGACATCGTCTTCGGTGGCGACAAGAGGCTGGCGAAGATCTGCGACGAGATCCGGGAGCTGTTCCCCCTGGCCAAGGGGATCAGCATCCAGTCGGAGTGCCCCATCGGCCTCATCGGCGACGACATCGAGGCCGTCGCCAAGAAGAAGGCCAAGGACCTGGGGATCCCTATCGTGCCGGTGCGCTGCGAGGGGTTCCGGGGCGTCAGCCAGTCCCTGGGCCACCACATCGCCAACGATTCCATCCGCGACTGCGTGCCGCGGACCCGGCAGCCCGACTTCGAGCCGGGCCCCCATGACGTCGCCCATAGC
>CAZCDK010000237.1:0-3447 GCA_964497285.1 uncultured Anaerolineaceae bacterium
CGGGAGCACCGCCGTGGCGAAGGCCATCGCCTCATTCGTTGCCCTCGTCCTGCTGGGTGCGGGAGTGCTTGTCCGGGACACTGCAACCCGGGCTGCCGCCGCGCCCGGCGATATCATTCCCGGTCAATATATCGTCGTCCTGAACGATGACGCGGACGCTGACGCCGAGGCTGACGCGGCGGTTCGCGCGCATGGCGTCGCCGTGGACCACACCTACAAGAGTGCGCTCAAGGGCTACGCGTTCCGCGGCTCGAGCAAAGCGGCCGCGGCGATCGCAAAGAGCCCGCGCGTGCAGTACGTGGCACCTGACCGCGTGCTGACAGCGGCTGGCGGCCCCAACGATGCAGGCAAGCCCTCCGGTGGCGGCGGGGCTCAGGCTGCGCAGGAAGCCCCAACCGGCGTCCGGCGCATCGGCGCTGCCAGCAACGGCGTAAACCAGACCCTTGACAACGACGGCGCCCGGGTCGGAGTGGCGGTGATCGACACCGGCATTGACCTGACGCACCCGGACCTCGGCTCTCCGATCAGCGGCAAGAACTGCATCCTTCCCAGCAAGAAGGCGAGCGACGACAACGGCCATGGCTCGCACGTCGCGGGGACGATCGCGGCGCGCGACAACGGAATCGGCGTCGTCGGCGTTGCGCCCCTGGCTCAGCTCTATGCCGTCAAGGTGCTGAACGCGGCCGGCAGCGGCTCCTGGACGTCGGTGGTTTGCGGGATCGACTGGGTGACCGCCAACGCGGGAGCGATCAGAGTCGCGAACATGAGCCTTGGCGGCCCGGGGACGGCTACCGCATCGGGGCCAAACTGCACCAACACCAACAACGATGCTTTGCACACCGCGATCTGCCGGTCTGTCGCTGCGGGCGTCACCTACGTGGTGGCGGCAGGCAACAGTGCGGCCAACGCAGCCTCGTTTGTGCCGGCAGCCTACGATGAGGTCATCACGGTTTCCGCCCTGGCCGACTACAACGGAACGAGTGGCGGCGGCGGCTCGCTCACCTGCGCCAGCTACGGCGCTGACGACACGTTCGCGTCGTTCTCCAACTTCGGCGCGCCCGTGGACATTGCTGGCCCGGGCGTCTGCATCAGATCGACGTGGAAGGGCGGTGCGTACAAGACCATCAGCGGGACGAGCATGGCCTCGCCGCACGTGACGGGGGCCGCTGCCTTGTATGTGGCGACACACGCAGGGGCAGCGCCTTCAGCCGTGAAAGCCAGCCTGATCAAGTCGTGGGAGCCGGGACCAATCCCTGGAGATCCGGATGGCATCGGGGAAGGCGTCGTCCACGTTCCTTAGCCTGTCGCGACACCGCCAAGCGAACGCTGTCACGTCCGGGGACGGCGTTTTCGTTTCACTCGCGCCGGACCTCCCGGCAGCGAACCAACACTGGAATTCGTCACCCCAAGATCGGCAAGCCAGAATCGCTACGGCGTAGGCAGAAACAGCTGGTACTTCCCCGCGGTCTGCTTCCCACTCGCCAGGGGCGCGTCAAGCGACACAGTGATGGGCCCGGTGGTGTCGCCCACTTTGTTGGTGATGGCGACGACGAGCGTGACGTTCCGGCCCTGGCCGCCGGAGATCACAACCTCGGCTCTCCCGCCCAGGGTCGCCAGGGGCGAAAACACCTGCCCGGCCGCAGCCACCGCGGCGGTCTTCAGGCTGACCTGGCCAAACTCCCGTGAGGGATTGGTGATCCAGAAGTCGATGAGCACGGCATGCGTTCCCCCCTTCTGCTCCGCCCGCGACACGGCGCTGGCGAGAGAGACTGCATCCCGCCCGCCCGTGGCCATGAGGATGCAGCGGAAGTATGCGATGGGGTAGGCTGCGGCCCGGGTGGCGCGCACCGAGACGCCCGACAGGACCTGCTCGACCGAGAGAGCTGTCGCTGATTCCTGGATTGCGCCGCATTGGGTCGACTCATACGCGAGGTCTGGCTCCGAGGCGGCTGCGCCGGGAGTCGCTCGGGCTGCAGCCACCTCGCTCGATGGCGTGCTGCCCGTACCCGCCGGGTTTGTCACGGGATTGGCGCCCGGCCCGAGGGTGAGTTCAGGCTGGGTGGCCTGGGTGGGCTGACGTGTGGGCGAGGCGGAGGATGCGGCCGGCACGGTGGGGCTGCCAGCCGAGGCCAGGACGGCTGGCGCCGTCGGGCCCGGATTCGCCTCTTTGGCACCGCCTGGTTGGAGGCCGAAGGCCAGCCCGAGCATACCCACGACGACCAGTGCCGGAAGGAAGAACTGCGGGCTCTTGAGCCACCCGGGCAGCGCTGCGGAAGACGGGGGCGACGGATGGCTCCGCCGGCCCTGAAGCCGTGAACCGGGCTGGTTCTCCACACCAAGAAGTTAGCTCCGACTGTGACCGGAGACGATACGGGATATCCCGACAACAGGCCGGCGCCGGCATCGATGTCCGCGGCAGGAACACCGGGCCAGGAGCGGCCCGCATGCCTTTCGCCGTCGCACCCACGCAATGCGCACATTGACCACCGGCCAGCGGCCAGCGTAGAACGGGAGCATCAGGACCGACGGTGAGTCCCCATGCCGCGTGTGAGTGCCGCCTACCGCCAGGGTCAGCGCGACGCCATCCTGGACGCTGCCGAGTCGTGCCTTGCCCACCGTGGCGTCGCGGGTACGCGTATCGAGGATATTGCCGGCGAGGCGGCCTGGAGCGTCGGCGCCGTATATCGCTATTTCGCATCGAAGGACGAGATCATCGCGGCGGTCGGCGAGCGCCACCTGGAACGGGACCGCCTGGCCATGGCCCAGCTCCAGGATGCCGGCCTCCCTCTGCGAGAGCACATCCTTGAGAGCCTTGGCTACTTCCTGGCGCGACCGGCCGATCGTGTCGCGATCGACGCTGTCCATACGGCGAGCGGAGCCCGGGACCGCCGCACGCACGACCAGTGGGTAGCGCTTGTTGCCGGCAACTACCTGGCAGCGCAGAGGGAGGGGATCGTTCGCGACGACATCCCCGCCGAGCACATCGCCCGTCACATCTTTCTCGCCTGCGAAGGGCTCGCTGCCCTTTCCGGGATCGAGGAATTGACCCAGGCCGGGGAACTGATCGAATCGCTCGCCACGGTGCTCGCTGATGGCCTCGCCGCACAGCGGACATCCCCTGCCGCGCAGGGGCGCCGCGTGACCGGCCAGCCGGGCGCAGCCTGGCCTCATGGCAATTCCGATCGCCTTTCGACGACATGAGTCGCACACGTTGCAGATCGCATTTGGCTCGCCCGCCGGAGCGTGGAAACCCGGCGTGACAGACCATGAGTCTCCACACCGCGGCCGGGGTGTGGAGACTCGGTGATCGTCGTGGCAGGTGTACTTGTCGCGCGGCCTACGCCCGGCGGGACTCCAGCTTGAACTTCGAGGTCGCGGCGTTGAGGGCCTTTGCGAGGTCCTTCATCTGCCCGGCGGTAGCTGCCAGCTCTTCGGATTGCGCCGACA
>CAZCDK010000238.1:0-2523 GCA_964497285.1 uncultured Anaerolineaceae bacterium
GCCGATATTGTCAGCGAACTTCGCAAGGTCACCTGGCCAACGTTCGCCGAAACGCGCTATCTCACTGTCGTGGTCGCGATCGTAGCCGTGGCGGTGGGCCTGTTCCTCGGCAGCATCGACCTCATGTTCGGCTGGGCCGTGGAAAAGCTGTTCTTCTAACCACCATGAGCGACGAACCCGCACCCATTACCGCGCTTTCCGGCATCAAGGTCGCAGCCCCGAAGAAGGTGACGCCCCCTCGCCGCCGCAAACCCGACGACTTCGAAGACCAGGAACAACTCACCGAGATCGAAATCGCCGCTCCCGGCCGCCGCTGGTACTTCCTCCACACCTACAGCGGCCACGAGAACAAGGTCCGCAATGCCATCCGCAGCACCGTCGAACAGATGGACGCGAAGGATCGCATCTTCCACGTCGTCGTGCCCACCGAAGATGAAATCGAAATCCGTGAGGGGCAGCGGCGCACCGTCAAGAAGAAGCTCTATCCCGGCTACGTCCTCATCCAGACGATCGAGCTGAAAGAAGGGGACCCCGTCTCCGACGAGGCCTGGCACCTCATCCGCAACACCAGCGGCGTGACCGGCTTCGTCAGCTCTGGAACGCGCCCGGTGCCGCTCTCGTCCGAAGAAGTCAATCACATCCTCCGGGCGATGCGCATGGAGCAGCCCCGCGTCCGCGTGGGCTTCCTTGTGGGCCAGAACATCCGCATTGTGGGCGGCCCCTTCGAGGACTTCGTCGGCACCGTCGACGAAATCGACACCGAAAAGGGCAAGGTCAAGGTGCTCGTGAACATGTTCGGCCGCGAGACGCCCGTCACGCTGGACTTCCTTGAGGTCGAAAAGCTCTAGCGAGCGCCCGGCCCTATCACCCGGTCAATCCTGCCTCCCGGAGCCAGCGTCGCATCATCGGTGCGAAAGGGTCAGCGGGAACAATCTCGGCCAGCACCAGGTCCGGCCGCAGGAGCCGCCGGTGTCTTGTTTCGTGCTCCGGGTTCCACGGAAGAAGCGTGACCCGCGCGTGCCAGAGCGACCTGACAAGCACCAGGCCCTGCTCGTGACCCTGCACGCACAGGCCCCGGCTGAACCCGAGGAGCGTCGCTTCTTCGACCCGCGCGCAGCCCTCTTCCATCACCTCCCGCTCCATCGTCTCCCGCCACGTTTCGTTCCCCTCCGGCCGGCCTCCCGGCATTTCCCAGGAGACGCCGTCCTGGCTCACGTACACGATTTCGCCATCTGCCGTCACGCAGAGCGCCGCGGCGCCATGCGGCGTCCCGCTTGGGGCGGGAAGAGACGGCGGGTGCCAGGCCGCGAGCCACACCTGGCCGTTTGAGTGGATCTCGAGTTCCATTCCGTCTTCCGCAACCAGGCCGGCCGGGAGGTTCACTGTCGACTCCTCGCCCGCTGATAGGCAACGCGGGCGGCCGCGGTCCCGATTGTTGCCTGGGCGGTGCGAAGCTCAGCGTTCCGGCGCGTTACTTCGGCAGCGCTGATACCCGGAACCTGCATCGCCATCGCCCTGCTCGCCAGGGCCTCGCGTACCTGCCTGTCCGTCGCCGTCTCGGCCAGCCCCAGGAAGCGGTACCAGTCCCGGCTGAAGTCCGGCTCAGCGTCGTAGATGCCCGTGATGTCGCGCCTCGGCCGCGGGGCCGCCCCGGGCACCTTCGCCTTGGCCTCCTGGCCCGCCGCAGACCCGGAACGATTCGCCAGTGGCTTCGTCTTGACCCGAACCGTCCGGGCGGGGGCCTCCGCAGCCGCAATCGCGGCGCGCGCGCGTGCCGCCTCGCGCTGCACCCGCCGCCAATACAGGCGATCGAAGGCCGCCCTGCCCGCTGGATCGAGCAGCACTTCGCGGGCACGGTTCAGTTCGATCATCCGATCGTGCGCGCCTGGCGAAGGGTTCGTGTCAGGGTGCCAGCGCTTCGCCAACTGCCGATGCGCAGCCTTCACCTCGGCAGGCGTCGCCAAAGGGTCAATGCCCAGAATCGCGTACCAATCCTCTTGTCCGGCGGCGCGGGCCATTCCCGCTCATCTTACCCGCTTACCCGCGCCTCGCCCTCCGCAGGCCGTCACTACCCGAGCCGCCGCCACCGGCCGCCGCCCACTGACCTCCGACTACCGGCAACCGGCTACCGGCTACCGCCCGCCGTCGTGCGCCTCGCTCGTCGGCACGATGAGCAACGGGCGATGCATGGCGTGGAGCACGCGGTCGGTTGTGCTCCCCAGTGCGAGCCGCGCCGCCAGCCCCTTCCCGTGCGATGTCATCACCACGAGCCCCGCGTTGGCGTCCGTGGCCGCCTGCTCGATCGCCCCCGCCGGGCTGCCCTGGATTAGGGCCGTCCGTTCGCCCGCCTGCGCGATGCCGGCAAGGTATTCCTGCGCCGCCGCTCGCATCGTCGTCAGCAGATCGGCCGGATAGTAGGCGAACTCGATGCCCACAGGGGGCGGAATGCTGAACGCGCGCACGAGCACGACCTTCGCTCCTGCCCGCTTCGCGAGGTCGCGGCCGGCTTCAAGCCCGCTCTCA
>CAZCDK010000238.1:2533-3131 GCA_964497285.1 uncultured Anaerolineaceae bacterium
GGTGACCAGTCCCACAGAGCGAGCCTCCGCCACGTCGGATTCCACGGGGAGGCCAATCGCCCGGATGAGACCCCAGACCAGGTAGGCCGTCGCGGGAGCCTCCTCGTCGGCCACGTCGAGATCGCTCATCGCCGATCCGGCCGGGTGGTGATCTATCCGTACAGTCAGCGCCGGCCGGCCTGCCGCGGCCTCCATGTCGCCCAACCGCCCGACGACCGGGACGTCGAGCGCGATCAGGACCGGCCGCTTGTCGAGCGTCGTGGGCGCGCCGGTCCCCGGCACCGTCACGACTGGCACCTTCGCCGCGCGGATGACCTTGTCGGCCACGCTCCCGATAAACTGCGCCTTGAACCCGCCTCGCCCGTGAGTGGCGATGACAAGAAAGCGCACTCCTTCGGACGCGCCGAGAATCGTCGGGGCCGCCGGCCCGTACCCCACCTCCGCCAGGATCTTTCCCTTGTCGATGCCGTTTCGAGCTGCGAGGTCGGTGGTGTAGGACGCAAACACCTCGCGCGTGCGTTCCGCCTTTTCGGCTCCCTGGACGCCCTCGCCATCATCGACGACATGGATGAACCGCAGGGATAGGTCATAGAGCCGC
>CAZCDK010000239.1:0-3094 GCA_964497285.1 uncultured Anaerolineaceae bacterium
CGGCCGAAGCCAACGACGATGTTGGGTGCGAATGCCTCGGGGGCCTCCAGGGAGTCGCCGGCGTCCACGAGCCGGGAGACGACTTCGCGAACGTCGTAGGGCCTGTTTGGTTCGGCGGGGACAATTGTCAACAGGTCGTCCTCCGTGCGGCCGGGGTCGTCGCCTGTCACAGAGGAGGGAGGGTCTTCGGCGTTGTTCGACGGGAGGAAAGAGAGCAGCCGTCGCACTTCAGCGAGCGTCTCCTCTTCGCCGGCGATGGCGAAATGGGCCACGCCAGATTTCTGGGCGTGAACGTCGGCGCCGCCCAGTTCCTCCTGCGAAATCTCCTCGCCGGTGACCGACCGGACGACGTCGGGGCCAGTGATGAACATGTAGCTCGTGCCCTCGGTCATGAACACGAAGTCCGTGATGGCAGGACTGTAGACCGCCCCGCCGGCGCAGGGCCCCATGATCACGCTGATCTGGGGAATCACGCCGCTGGCCAACGTGTTCATCGCGAAGATCTCGCCGAAGCCGCGAAGGCTTTCGGGACCGTCCTGGATGCGCGCGCCACCGGAGTCCTGGATGCCGACGATGGGTGCGCCGGTCATCATGGCGAGGTCCATGACCTTGAGAATCTTCTCGCCCACGGCTTCGCTGAGTGAGCCGCCCTGGACGGTGAAGTCGTAGGAGAAGACGTAGACGGGCCGACCTTCGACCTTACCCCAGCCCGTGACGACGGCCTCCGGGCCGGTGGCGCCACGGGCTGAGCCGCTTGGAAGTACAAGCGAGTCGAGTTCGTCGAAAGTGCCCGAATCGAGCAGCAACTCGATCCGTTCGCGGGCGGTTAGCTTGCCCCGGGAGTGTTGCGATTCAACGCGCTTCGGGCCGCCACCCTGGGCGAACAGGTTCTTCATCTCCAGCAGCTCGTCGAGCTTCTGCCGGCCGGTCAGTTGTTCGGTCATTTCGTGAACCTCGCGACCCCAGGGGCCCCCCGGGATTTGGTGCCGCGGCGAAAAGAACCCGGCCACGTCAGTTGGCCGGGCTTGCGGAGCCTCGCGGTGCCCGCATCCTAGCATCGGGGCGTCTTGGGCACCACGGATCAAGACACGTATTCGGTCAGCAGCCTCGTCAGTTCGGTCGCCAGCGCCCCACGGCGGTACACGTGGGCAATCCCGTGCGCACGCGCGTCCGCGAATGTCTCGACGTGCTCGTGCGGTGCGAAGACGGCGGTCCTCGCGGGGTCGGCCGAGGCCGCAAGGGCGGCGATGCCGACGCGCGTGGAGGTGAAATCCACGACCAAGAGGTCCGGGCTTCCTATCTCGACGAGCGATTCCGCCTGTTTGACGCGGTGCCCCATGGCGCGGGCGACGCCTTCCACAGCGGTGAAGAACATGAGGTCCAGCGAGAGGACGCAGACTTCCATGCGTCTGATCTTACCAGTGGCGGTTGGCGGGTGGTTGCATGCGGCGTCCGGGCGTCAGGGCCGGTCATCGACGGTGGCCAGAACATCGAGGAAGTTGGCCAGCATTCTCGCGGTTGCTCCCCAGATCAAGTCGTCACGGAATCTATATGAAGGGAACACGTGCTCCCGCCCGTTTGCCACGCGCCGATCGGGGACGAGAGTCCCGGGATCGCGGAGATGATCGAGTCCGACTTCAAGCAGGTACGCCACCTCAGCGTCGCTGAAACGCCATTCGTAGGGGTAGCGGTTCAGCCATCCCACGAACGGCGTCACACGGAAATTGGATACCGTCACGATGTCATCGAGTTGGCCCAGCACCTCGACGTCGGACGGACGTACGCCGATCTCCTCGTGCGTTTCTCGAAGGGCAGTGAAGACGAGGTCGCGGTCCCCCGGATCGGCCATGCCTCCTGGGAAGCTGATCTGTCCCTTGTGCGTGTCGACGTGCTCGGTGCGCTTCTGGAAGATGACATGCGTCCGGCCCTCGTGCTCGTAGAGCAGCAGAAGCACGGCGGCGAGCGCCCGGCCCGGTTCAACCTCGATGGACTGCGGCCCATAGGCCGCGAGCGCCGCTCGGAGCGCGCCCTTCATGCCAGGCCGCTCGCCAGGTGCCTTCTGCGCGTCGACTCCTTCAACTCGTCCCAGATGCGGTCGTTCAGATTGGCGGCCGCGTCCCCCGGGGCAAGTTCGACGGCGACATGGACATCGATGAGGAGCGTCCGCAGGCGATCGTTCACCGCCTGAAGAGCCGAGACGTGGAAGTCGTGTTCTATGGGGTCGGCGATCTCGGCTTCGATGCGACCGCGGAGCGAAGGGTCTGCGATGACGCGGTGGGCATCCGAGAGCAGTGCCCGAATGGCGCGGTTCTCCTCCACGAGGCGCGAGGCGGCGCGGTCGAATTCCTGCGCCACCATTGAGAGGAGGGCGGCCGAAAGCGTGACCGTCTGGCCGGCTATCGGCGTGCGGACTTCGGGCATGATTTGCATCATCAGCGCGGCGGCAACGCCGAAGAGAACCCTGGGACTGTCCGGTCTCATGCGCCCCTCCCCATGGCCCGCAATAGGATCTCATCCTGGAAATTGATGAGCCAATACGAAGTGAAGGGAATGATCAACTCGGCGGTCTTGCCATCATGGAAGGAGCGGGCGCCAGTGAGCCAGATGGCCTGGCCCTTCACGCTTCCGAACACGTCCCACCAATGCAGCGCTTCGCGGTTCAACTTGGTGCCGCTGGCTTCTTCATAGATGCGAATCGCATCTTCGGCCCAGATGATTCCGCCCTTGCGGCCATCGCGGGTCCACTCCCAAGCCTCCATGAAGGACCAGGCGACGTCCTCGATGGGATCACCGAGGTGGGCCATCTCCCAATCGACGATGCCGTGGATTCCCTCGGGCGTGTAGAGGAAGTTTCCGACGCGGTAGTCAGCGTGGACCACCGTGATCCGTTCCGGTGCCGGGGGTGGGTTCGCGCGGAGCCAGCGAATGCCGGCCCTCACCACCGGCTGGGGGCTCAGCTCGTTCTCGTTGATCACTTTCTCCCAGTGATCGAGTTCCTGCCTCCAGCACTCCTCCCTGGCGGGGATGGGAGTCACCTCTTCGATGCCCGTGCCGCGCCAGTCGAGCCGGTGGATTGAGGCGAGGATCTGGTACA
>CAZCDK010000240.1:0-2980 GCA_964497285.1 uncultured Anaerolineaceae bacterium
AAGACCACCGGCACTGAGGGAGGCCGAGTACGTGCCTGCCTCGTACCGCGTCGTGCAGCATGTGCGGAAGAAGTACCGGTGTGCCCACTGTCAGGGCGAGGTGGTGACGGCTCCGATGCCGCCGAGACCGATCGCCAAGGGGAGACCGGGGCCGGGCCTCCTCGCCTACGTGGGCACCGCGAAGTACGCCGACCACCTGCCGCTGCACCGGCTCGAGCGCATCATGGCCCGTGAGGGACTGGACATCCACCGTTCGACGCTGTGCGACTGGGTCAGACAGATGGCGGATCTGCTTGCGCCCATCGTGGAAGAGATGAAGCGAAGCGTGAAGGAAGGGCCGGTGATCGGCGTGGACGAGACGGAGGTGCTGGTCCGCGACGAGGACGTGCCCGATGGGATCCGCAAGGGCCGGATGTGGGCGTATCGCGGCGCTCCCGGCGAAGTGGTCTTCGTACACACGGCGACCAAGGCGGGCGACGGGCCGGCGGAGTTCCTGTCCGGCTATCGCGGGAACGTGCAGGCCGACGCCGCGAACAGCTACGATCGCCTCTTCCAGGACCAGCGGATGAGCGAGGTGGCGTGTTGGGCCCACTGCCGGAGGAAGTTCTACAAGGCCAAGGACGCCTTCCCACGAGAGGCCGGCTGGGCACTTCTCGCGATCCGGGCCCTGTACCGCATCGAGAAGGAAGCCAAGGTAAGCAACCTCACCCCCGACGGGCGTCTCGCGCTTCGGCGGGCGAAGTCGGCCCCCATCGTGGAGAGCTTCTTCGCGTGGCTCAAGGAACTGAAGCCCACCGTGCCCGAGGGAACGCTCCTGGCTACGGCGATCGGCTACGCCACGAACCAGGAGAAGGCGCTCCGGCGGTTCCTGGAAGACGGTCGCCTGGAGATCGACAACAACAACGTCGAGAGAGCCCTGCGCCAAGTCGCCGTCGGTCGTCGTTATGCGGACCTCCGGATTATGCGGAGCGCAGCGTGAGACGGCCCGCTTGCCCAAGGCTGGAGGGGGATCGCGGAACGGCAATCTCCGCATAACGATGAGCCTCCATTTCCCAGGCACAGTGCCGGAAAGGAGGCTCCATGCGATCCGAGAAGACCATCGTCCGTGCCGTTGGGTTGGAGGCCCTGAGATCCACTGGACTCGGTGACGTAGCCAATGCGCTGGCTTCACATCTCGGCCGCCGCCACCTGGCGTGGCACAGGGCGGAGAGGTACCTGCGTGCCGCAGCTCACTTCGCCCGGTGGCTCGACCGCCGCGGTTTCCACGCATCGCGTGGCAGCGTCCATTCGTTCTTGGCCAGACACCTGTGCCGATGTCGGTGCCCTGGCCGGCTCGATCACTCACGAATCGATGTCCGGGCAGGTCTCGGCCACCTCGTGGCTGTTCTACGCGCGGCACAGCGATTCGATGAGGAGTTGCCGACGCGCCTTCCAGTCGATGACGAAGTGGACCGCTACGACAACTACTTGGCCTCGATCCTCGGTGTCGCGCCCTCGACCCGGACGCGCCGCAGGTCTGAGGTGCGGCAGTTCCTGAAGTCGGTGTTCGCGGAACGCGCTGTCGTTCCCTCTGAGATCTCGGCGGCGCATGTCCACAGTTTCATCGCGGCACGCCCCCGCTCCTGGTGTCCCGCCACGCTCGGCGCGCGCACGTCGTCGCTGCGCAGCTACCTCCGCTTCCTCCAGCTGGATGGCCGCTGCCCCGACGGCCTCCCGGAGTCCGTGCCCCGGATCGCGAGATGGCGACTCGCTGCACTTCCGGCCCACCTTTCGGATGACGAGACGCGCCGATTCCTAGCCTCGTTTGACCTGCGCACTCCTCGGGGCCGCCGGGATCGAGCGATGGCGCTCTGCATGGTCATCCTGGGGCTGCGCGCCGCGGAGGTCGCGGCCCTCAGGCTCAGGGATGTCGACTGGCGCGGCGGCCGCCTCTGTGTCCCCGCCATCAAGACGCGCCGCAGCCGCGAGTTGCCTCTCCCCGAGTTCGTAGGTCGCGCCCTGGGTGCTTCCGTGCGCTACGGTCGGCCGCGTACGTCGTCGGACCGGCTATTCATCCGCATCGGGGTGCTCGAGGGCGAGCCGCTCGACTCTGCCGCGGTTCGCAGCGCCGTGCGTCTTGCCTATGCCCGAGCAGGGCTCCCGAGCCACTATACGGGCACCCATCGGCTGCGACATACGGCTGCCACCCGGCTTGTCAGATCGGGCGCCTCGGTCAAGGCCATCGCGGACGTTCTCGGCCACGCCTCGCTCGGCTCCGCTGCGGTCTATGCCAAGGTCGATCTGCCGCGGCTGAGAGCCGTGGCGATGCCGTGGCCACGGAGGTCGAGATGAGCACAACGACCGTGTTCGTTGACTTGGCCGAGCGCTATCTCGCCGAACGGCGTGTCTTGGGCTTCGGCATGCGCGGCACCGGGGCGCGGCTCATCGCGTTCGCGCGCTACGCCGACGCACAGCAGCCCCAGGGTCCGCTGACGCTCGAGCTGGTCGTCAGGTGGGCCCGGGCCGCGACGCGGCCGAGCCCGCTCACCTGGGGACGCCGTCTCGAGGTGGTCCGACCGTTTGCCATCTGGCTCCGGCAGCATGATGCCCGCACCGAGGTTCCGCCTGGCCGGTACTTTGGGCCCGCCCACCGGAGACTTCCCCCACACATCTTCACCGAAGACGAGATCGGTGAGTTGCTTCGCGAGGCTTCCCAGCTCAAGCCACGTCACGGGCTCCGCCCGGCCTCGATCGCGCCGCTGCTCGGCCTCCTGGCCTGCACGCGAATGCGCGTTTCCGAAGCCCTCGCTCTTCGCCGCGCCGACGTCGAACTCGACGATGCACTGGTCGTCGTCCGCCAGTCGAAGTTCAGGAAGTCGCGCCTCGTCCCGCTGACCGCGTCCGCGGTTCACGAACTGCGGCGCTACGCGGAGCAGCGCGACCGTCTCGGGCCAAAGCCCCGGTCTGATGCCTTCTTCATGGTCGATGGCGGCGTCGAACT
>CAZCDK010000241.1:0-2949 GCA_964497285.1 uncultured Anaerolineaceae bacterium
GAAGCTCGCCGCCACCGTCCCGATCGCCTGGATGACGATCACGGTCGAGACATACACGCCCAGGTCGCCGACATCCAGCGCCCGTGCGGTGATGACGCTCGCAAGCATCCAGAACGTTGTCCCGGTGAGCCGGTAGAACAGGGTGACAAGACTTCCGCGGAGCACGGTCAGGTCGACCGGCGACGGATCGGCCGGCTGGTCTTCCCGTCCCGGCGGAAGACCACACCCCCGGGCACGTTCTTCGTGACCACTGCGCCGGCCGCCACCACCGCCAGCGGCCCGATCGTCACGCCATGGAGGATGACCGCCCCCGCACCAATGAACGCGCCGCTGCCGATGACGACTGGCCCGAGCTGCCGCGGCCGGTCGAAGATGAGCGGTCCGCGACCTACGTCAAGGTGCGTGATTACCATGACGCGCATTGAGAGCGTCGCGCCGGCCTCTATTGTCACCTTGTCGGCCAGGTCGAAGAACACCTCGCTCCCGATATGCGTCCTCGGGCCAATCGTGAGGTTCGAGAAGTCGAAGCGCGAGTTCACCAGGCTCACGGGTCCGATGATCCCGGCATCCAGCGCGACATCCGCGCCAAACTGCCGCAGGGCATCCGCGTGACCGGACCGCATGTGCCGGATTTCGTTCTGGACACCTTCGATGCTGTCGCGAAGGTAGATCCAGCGCATCCGCGCCCGGGTGCCCATGGAAATCATCCGGCTCAATGGCCGCCCGACCGATCGCAACGACCGCCGCATCGCAGTGATCGTCCGCGGGGGGCCCGACACCGGACCGCGCCGGCGATATGCTGGCCCTTGTTTGAAGACGAGATAGGTCTGCCGGGTCCCGGCCATCAGACCCTTCTCGGCCAGCACCCAGCCGCGCGCCGAGAAGAGGGAGATGTAGTCGTGCTCGAACATGTACCGGGCGCCCGTCAGGTTTGCGGCTTCGCTCTCGCTGATCTCGTTGACGTAGATGATCTTCCGCGCCGCGTCGGTGATTCGGTCGAGCGCTTCGGGAAGCTCGATCGCATCGATGTGCTGCAGGACGCGGTTAGTCATCACGGCGTCGTATTGCTCCGGCAATTCGAGTTGCGCCGCCCTGACGCGGAGCGTGGGGACCCCGGGGTGCAGTCGCTTCGCGATCGCCAGCGCGCGCCCCGCGATGTCGACGCCGAGGATCCGCTGCACTCCGGCCGCTTCGTACACCGGGAAGAGGCGGCCTGTGCCGCAACCCACGTCGAGCACGCTCTCCACGCCGTAACGCCCGATTACGCCGCGAATCAGCTCGGCCTCGGCTGCAGGTGTCCCGGTGGTGCGGTGGAGATCCGGCGTGCGAAACTCCCAGTACCACCGCTGCAGGTGGCGGTAGTCAACGACAAGCAGCCTGTGAAGAAGGCCCCGCCGATAGCGCTCGAAGACCCTCATGATCGAGGGTGCGGCGGCAGCAAAACAAGGGCCACAGACTACCACCGGGCATAGGGTCTGGCGTCAGTCTGGCCGGTTCCATGGGGCTGGGTCAACCGCCGGTGAGGTGATCGGCGTGTCCACGCGCGGTGCAGGAAATCGTGAGCCGCTACGATTGCACGATGTTCACGAAGCTCACCCGCGACCAGAAGCTCGAACCCGTTCGCCAGCTCCAGCAGTACTTCCGCGACGAACTGGATCAGGAGATCGGCGATCTCCCCGCCGATTTCCTTCTCGACTTCGTCTTCGAGCTGATCGGCCCGTTCGCCTACAACCAGGCCCTCACCGACGCTCGCCGCGTCGTCGCCGACCGCTCCGCCGCCATGGACGAGGAGCTCCTCACTCTCGAACGACCCGTGCCCCGGCGGTCCTAATCGAACGGCAGACTCAGCGGGAGTATCACCAGCGACGCGAGCCCGGCGAAGAGCGCGCTTCTCACCACGGTTCCGCGGCCGATCAATTGCGGGCGGCCAAAGCACCCACAGGTCGCTCCTCTCGCCCTGGTGACAACCACCAGTTGGCCAACAACGAAGGCCGAAAAAAGCAGCAGCATCGCGACGCCCGTTGTGCGCTGACCAATCCCGGTCACCGTAGAGAAGATGGCGACCGCGCCAACAGCGAACTCAGCGAGGGGCATGCCGATGAAGAGCGCCCGGAACAGGAGACCCGAACGCACGCCCCACGACCGTACGGCGGCGGCAAACTGCTGTCGGTTGCCGGCTTTGGCCAGCGACGCCACCACCAGTACCAATCCGAGGAACGCAGCTACGATGCCAAGCACTTCACTGCCCTCAGTTCCGCCCTGGAGCGGACTGGATGGCGTAGTAAGTCCAGCGGCCCTGCAGCCCCAGGATGGCCCAGGTCTGTGGCGAACCGCCCGTGAGCAACGCACGGATGTTGTCTTTCTCCGAAGTCTCCGGCATGAGGAGGAAGAAGAAGGTGCTCATCGCGGGCCGGCCGGCTCCACCTTGCCCCAGAATCTGAAGACCGGCGCGAAACGGGGCGCCGGAGGCGTTCACCTCGAACCAGCTAAGAATGTAGCCGAACTCGGGTTCGCATGGTGGCGGCCTCAAAGGACAACCAACCGAATACAGTCGTACGCGTCCATCTCCAAATTCATCGGACTGTGCCGGCGCCGCACTGCTGAGGGCACCTCGAAGGGCAGCGGCCAGCTGCTCCAGCGAAACCCAGCCCCCTTCGGTCACGTGGCCTATCTCGTATCCTTGCCGCGTCTCGCCCGGCGATGCTCCGTCGCAGAGGGGATAGGGGCCGCCGAGACCAGTCGGCTTGGGATAGGGGCAGGCTTGCTCTGTAGGAGCGGCAAGATTGGAGAGCAGGACCGTGAGGTCTCCCCGCGCGAGGGCGTCGTCGATCCTCCGCGCTAGCAGGCAGACCGGGTCTTCCGGGGGGCACGAAGCGGCCGGCGTTGCGGTTGTTGCAGCGTCGCGGTTGCAGACTGCGTTATGCCTGCTGACCCCGCAGACGCCGCCGT
>CAZCDK010000242.1:0-2872 GCA_964497285.1 uncultured Anaerolineaceae bacterium
TGCGATTGGACCTTCTTGAACTTCTGATCCTTGATGAACTTCACGATCTTGCGGGCGATCTCGCTGTCGATGCCCCGGGTCATTGTGATCTCCTGCCGTACCGTGTTGCCGCCAGCCTGCTGGGCGTTGCCCCTTACGAGGTTCTGAAGGGGCACGTTCCGGGCGATGAACCGTGCGGTCAGCACTTGCCAGATCGCCTCAAGCTTGTACTCGTCCGTGGTGTGGATCCCGAGTGTGGCCGCATGGCGGTCGTAGTCTATTTCGGCGAGCACGTTCTTGAAATCGAAGCGCGTGCTGATCTCTTTCCGGGCCTGGTTGACCGCGTTGTCGACTTCCTGGAGATCGACGCCGGTGGTGATGTCGAATGATTCGTCCTTGGCCATGGGAGAAGAGTACCGCGAATGGGCGCAGCAAGGGACAAGCACTGGCTCTCCGCCGCCGCGCTCGACCGAAGCTACCCGGACTTGCGAGGCCATCCGGCATGGACGCGGTCTCGCCGGACAACCGGTTCCCGGGCATCTCACGTTGGTGGGCTTCGGTCAGGGGCGTTCTTTCAACGCCTGCGGGTACTTTGCCCTGACCTTCGGAATTCGTTGCATGACAAGCCACTGGAAGTAGGCGTAGCTCCCCGCGGTACCCTGTCCGCGCCGCGCTCGTTCAGAGTAGATGAACGGTGCGAATTGCTCCCAGCGTTCCGCGAACCAATCCGGTGGCCAGATGTTGAACACCACGTCTTCGTCCAGTGCGTCCGTGGCTATGCCGGCCGCAATACGATTCATGCTGTAGACATACTCGAGCATCAACTGGGCCACCGCTGGGTTGTCCTTGACGAAGAACTGCAAGAGCCGAATCACCGGACCGATGGCGGTCGCCCCATGCCCACGTAGCACACGCCAAGACCTTCCACCTCCTCACGCTCCATGGCGTTCCGAGCATCAAGCAGCAGTTCCGAGACCGGCCCCCAATCGAATCGGTAGTATGCCCGGTGATACGCGTGGACTACCGCACAGTCATAACGCCCAAGCGGTTCTGGGGCAGGTTCGAAGCCCAAAGAGCGGATGGCCTCGGTCGAGAGCAGGGCATCGTGGCCGTGCACGAGCGCCCCGCGGACGGTGAATTCGCGGAGCAAGTCCACGGAGTTGGTGTGAGACACGACCGCAACATCCGGTCTGAACGTCAGACCGAACACGACGATGCGCTTCCCCTTGAGCCCGCCAAGAAGGGCTTCGACGCGAGCGGCCGCATAGCCAGGCATGGAGTCGTTCACCCGGCGGCCGAGGGCGGCGAGGTCGCTGGGACCCTGGCCCTGCATCAAGAACCGCGGGTACACGGGAATGCAGTGGCCGCCGACGCCCGTACCGGGAACGTGGACGTGGCAGTACGGCTGGCTGTTCGCCGCCGCAATCACTTCGTTTATGTCGATTCCGTGGGCGTCCGCGACCATCGCGAGTTCATTTGCGAGGGCGATGTTCAGGTCGCGGTAGACCCCGTCGGAGAGCTTGCTGAACTCTGCGGCCTCAGCCGAAGTCAGGACCATGACCTCGCAGCCGAGGGCTTCACGAAAGAAGGCTGCCGCACGTGCGCCACCCTGGTCGTCCACACCGCCAACGACTTTCGGGTACTTGGTGAGGTCTTCGATCACCCGGCCCATCAGGAGCCGCTCGGGGCTGAACGCCACCGAGAAGTCGCGCCCCAACCGCAGGCCTCCGGCTTCCAGGCGCGGGGCAAGCTCCCGCCGCGTCGTGCCGATGGGGAGTGTGGTGTCGAACACGCACAGGGTTCCCGGCTTCAGGCCCCGGGCAACATCGTCGGCCGCGGCGAGCAGCGACCGCAGATCGGCGCGGCCAGCGTTGTCCACATCGACGGCAACAGCGAACAGGACCGTGTCGCATTGGCCCACCGCACCCGCGGTGTCGGTCGTGGCGCGCAACCTGCCGGATTCGACCACCTCTTTGAGGAGTCGCGCGAGGCCTGCCTCGTCGGGGATGGGGTTCTCGCCGCCATTGACGCGGTCAACGCGGTCGGCGTCGATGTCGCAACCGAGCACCTGGTGGCCATTGGCCGCCAGTTTCGCCGCCAGGGGAAGACCGATGCGGCCGATGCCGACGACGGCGACGTTCACGGCATAGCCGCCGCGCCCGCAACCGCCACAGGCATGCCAACGCTCGCCGACTGCACCAGTGCCTCCGCCACGAACAGGGCAGCGATCCCGTCCCTGGCTGTCACCGGCGCGGCAGAATGGTCCCGGATGGCGTCCCGGAACGCTTCGAGCTCGACCCGGAGGGGCTCCCGGTAGTTGGTTGGGTAGCGAGTCATCGGCCCCTCGGTCACGCTGGCGATGACGCCTTCGCGAGCCGAGGCAGCGTAGTTCTCGAAGAAGGCCAGCGTCTGCTCCGCGTAGTCGACGACGAACATGCCCTTTGCGCAGAGAACCGTGAGCGTTCGTTCCTTGGCCGGGGTCAGCCAGTTGATGTCGAGCAGGCCCAGGGTGCCACCCCGGAAGTGAAGCATGCCCGCAAAGAGGTCTTCGTTGTCCGTGTTGATGTGGCGCTGGGCCTCGGCATACACGCGCTCGACTTCGTCGTCGAGGAGATAGCGCATGATGTCGATGTCGTGCGGGGCAAGGTCGTGAATCACGCCCACATCGCGGATGCGGTGCGGGAAGGGGCCAACACGGCGCGCGCGAACCTGGAGCACACGCCCACCCTGCCCCTCGTCGAGCCGTCGCTTCAGTTCACGAATAGCCGAGTTGAAGCGCTCGATGTGCCCGACCGTGAGCAGCACGCCCTTCTTCTCCGCAGCCAAAGCGATGCGGGTTGCGGCAGCGAGATTGGCGGCGATGGGCTTTTCGACGAGCAGATTCGCGCCCGCG
>CAZCDK010000243.1:0-2858 GCA_964497285.1 uncultured Anaerolineaceae bacterium
AAGCCCACCACCATCATCGTCAGGAAAGTCACCGACCCGGGGAGCAGCACTGGTCCGTTCCACTTCACCGGTCTTGGCGGGTCAGGCGGCTTCGACCTTGCCGGTGACGGCAGCAGCCAGTCATTCCCGGTGGCCCCCGGCATCTACGGCATCGACGAGGATCCCCCTGCGGGCTGGGTGCTCGACGATGTCACCTACTCCGGTTCCTGCGGGCAGCAGAACGGTACTTTCGCCCTCGTCGCCGAGAACCCCGAGCTCTCGCGCGCCCACTCCGACCTTGGCGCGGACGCCCTCGTGCAGGTCTCGGCCGGCGATAGCTGCGAGGTGACCTTCCACAACCGCCAGCTCGCGAGGATCATCGTCGAGAAGATCGACCTCACCGAGGAAAGCCCGGCGCGGACCTGGCACTTCGACGTCACGCAGCAGAGTCCGATCGCCATCAACGGCAGCGGCACGCAATCGCTCTACGTCGCGCCCGGCGCCTACGACGCCACGGAGCAGGAGTTCATCGAGACCTGCGACGGCTACACAAGCACGCGGGCCGTCTATCTCGGCGGTACCAGGGTAACAACGGGCGGACCCTACCAGGTCGGCGCGGGCGAGGAGCTGCAGTTCGTCTTTGTCAACGCCCCGTGCGAGGTGGCGTCGACGGCGGGCCTCATCGTGCGGAAGATCACGACGGACGGGCAGCCGGCGCCGGCGAACTTCACGGGCACCGTTTCGCCGCTGAACCCGGGGGCGTGGTCGCTCAACCACAACGGCCTGGCGACGTTCCTGGGCATTGAGCCGGGCGCCTACACCGTTTCCGAGAACGCGGCCGCGGGCTACAACCTTCTCGGCTACAAGAAGGTGAAGCTCGCCTCCCTCACCGCACCCGCGGTCTGCCCGGCGGTAGGCGCGCCCTACGACGCGACGGGGGCGGTGACGGTGGGGGCAGAGGAGACGTGGCTGGTCTGCGTCTACAACCAGGGCTTCCGCACCGTGCGCCTGATCAAGGTGACGAGCGGCGGCGGTCTGCCGCAAACCTTCAGCGGGACGCTCACGGGCGTCAACCCCGGCACGTGGAGCGGGCTCGAGGGCGGCGAGGCGCCCGGGGGTCCCTACATGGACATCACGGGCGTCCTCAACGGGACGCAGACGGTAGCGGAGAACACGCCGGGGGCGCCGTGGTCGCTCGATGGCTACTTCGTCCGGGCGGGGCTCTTCGCCAACTGCAACGGCTTCCCGTTGGACCTCAACGGCGGTCTGGCGACGGCCACGATCCCGGCCCAGGGCGATGTCACGGTCTGCATTCGAAACACCTACGCCTCCCCGCCGGGGAAGATCACGGTCATCAAGCACGCGATCGGCGGGAGCGCCTCGGACAGCTTCGGCTATGGGAGCGACATTCCCGGCCACACGAGCTTCTCCCTCAAGGGGAAGAAGGGCAGCGGGGACGACAGCGTCGTCTTCAGTGGTGTGCCCGCCGGGAGCTACTTCATCGACGAGTCTCCGGCGGCGAACTGGGTGCTCGACAACGTGGCCTACTCCGGCGCCTGTGGCGCCCAGGCCGAGGGGAGCCGGTTGCTCAGCGACAATCCCGAACTCGTGCGGGCCCTGCAGTTTATTCTGCATGATGCCGAGGTGTTGGTTGCGGCGGGGGCCGAGTGCACGGTCACGTTCACGAACCGGGCCCTGGGGAACCTCGTCATCATCAAGGTCGACAACACCCTCACCGGGGACCTCACGCGGCCGGTGGGGGGCTGGGACTTCACCGTGGGCGGGCCGTCGCCGGCGACGCCGCACATCGGGTTCGGGGGCGGCAGCGTCACCCTCAGCGGCATCGAGCTGGGCACCTACACAGTGAGCGAGAACGCCGCACAGGCGCAGGGGTCGTGCCCGGCGCTGCCGAACAGCAGCTCGCAGGGGTACTACACGACCGTTGAGAACGCCACCGCGGTCCTGGCTGGGGCCGGGCAGACGATCACGTGGACGTTCACGAACCGGCCTTGCCCGGCGGTTCATGCGGCGCCGAACCTGCAGGTGAAGAAGGTGATCGACTTCAACGGCAACGGCCAGCAGGACGCGGGGGACTACCTGGAGAACGGCTGGGCGATGACCGTGACCTGTGGTGCCAGCCAGCTCGGGCCGGTGAACACCGGCGCCGGCGGGAACGCGACGGGCACGGCCGAGTTCCTGGGCACACCGACGGGCAGTTGCACGGTGACAGAGGCGGTGCAGGCCGGCTATAGCGGCACGGTCCGCTGGAGCCGCACCGACAGCAACGTCAACAGCAGCGGCACGGGTGCGTCGGTGACGGTCACCCAGGACGAGAACGACAGCAACGTCGTCACGTTCTACAACCAGCCCCTGGGCAGGCTGATCATCAAGAAGGTCAACGATGGTGGTGCCCCGGGGGAGAGCTTCACTGCCGACATCACGAGCGGGGCGCAGGACATCGCCTTCAGCGCCACCAGCCCTTCCGCCGCCCAAAGCCTCGCCAGCGGCACCTACACCGTCAGCGAGGACGCGAAGAGCGGCTACACCTACAAGGGCTGGAGCGTTGGTGCCGGCGACGTGAGCTGCCCCGGCACGCCCGCCAACAGCTCGACGGCGGCCTCGGCGACCGTCAACAACGGCCAGACAACCACGCTCTGCTTCTACAACCAGAAGCCGGGTCCTGGTCCTTCGCCCACGCCGACGCAGCCGGTGATCCCAACCTGCACGAGCTGCATCGGCGAATCGACCCCGACGCCGGTTCCGCCGGCAACGATCACGGTTCCCCCCGCCGCCACCCCGAGGGTGGTGGAGACCGTGGCCGGTGAACGGACCCCCGGCCCCGGGGCTCTCAGCACCCCCATCGCCCCCAGCACCGGCAC
>CAZCDK010000244.1:0-1362 GCA_964497285.1 uncultured Anaerolineaceae bacterium
CCCTGTTCCAGGGCGCCGGCGGCTGCATGCCCTCGATCGACGGGATCGGCTCCCTCTACTACTCGATTCCGAATTTGCAGCTCGACCCGTCGTGCAGCACCCTCGAACTCGATGGCCGGAAGATCTCGCTCGCCCGCGGAACCTTCTGGTTCGACCACCAGTGGGGTTACCTGGCCGGGGTAGGGCACTCCCCTGTCCTCCGCGCGGCCACCTTCGCCCGCCCGCCGAATCCGGGCGGGTGGGACTGGTTTATGGCGCACTTCACGGGCGATCGCCAGCTCACCGTCTTTGCACCCCACGAAAGGCGGTACGAAGCTTTCTATGCGCAGACCGGTCCGGAGCCCCCGGGAACGATGGCCGTCCGCGTGGCCGGAACCTATATGGACGAAGCCCGCCAGACCTCGATCATCAGGGGCTCGCTCAGGGTCCCGGACTGGATCAGGGCCGAGCATTCCCCCAACCCGCGGCGATACCCGGCCACCAACACCTGGTACCCCAACCGGTGGGAGTTCCAGTTCGACGACGGCGTTCCCGCTGACATCGCCCGCTTTGTGATGCATCCCATCGTCGATGTCGCCCAGGCAGGGTTCTTCGCGAACGGCGCGCAGTACGCCGAAGGCGCCGTCGTCCTCCGCGGACCTTCCGGCGAGGATCTTGGCCGCGGTTTCGCCGAATCGGTGGCCTTTGCCGACACGCGCAAGACCATGCACCGGCTGGCGGGCCTCCCCGATTCGGACGCGGACGTGAGGGCAATGAGGCGCAGGGTGCCCCTTGGGCTCCGGCTTCGCAATGCAGCCTACGTGCTCGCCCACCGCAAGGAGCTGGAGGCGATCGCCGCCAGGGCCGCTGGCCTGGAGTTCTTTGTGGGCCCGCAGCGCAGACGGAGAGACCGCACGCGCCACTAGCCAACGCCCCCCGGTTTCCGCGGGCTGCTCCCGCGGTCGAGTCGCCTTTTGAGGCAACGTTCGCGCATCTCCCGTCGCCATTCACGCCGGGTATACCGGACCCCAGAATCGCGATCGGCGGCATCGCCGCCTGGACAGTCTCCGCCAGGCTTGTGTTGCTGGCATTCCTCCCGGGTTTCCGCCGGATGGAGTAGCACCCGGGATGGCCCCGGCCGGTCCCGCCTCAGGCGTCGGTTGCACCCTAACGAAAATTTCGTTAGGGTTTGGACCATCACAGACCTGGTGGGCACCGTGAACGCCGCGGAACGCATCATCAAGCGATTCGGCGGACAGTCCGCGCTCGCCGCCCTGCTGGGCAAACGTCAGAGCACCATCCAGCACTGGGCGAAGACCGGCCGCGTCCCCGCGCAGTGGCACCAGCCGCTCATCGCCCTCGCCCGGCAACGAGGTGTCATTT
>CAZCDK010000244.1:1372-2742 GCA_964497285.1 uncultured Anaerolineaceae bacterium
GAGGTTCGCCCCGCTGGCGGCAAGCTCGGGATTCTCATCGTCGGCCTGGGCGCCGTCGCCACCACCTTCATCGCCGGGGTCGAAAACGCCCGCCGCAAGGGCGCCCGCCCCATCGGCTCGGTCACCCAGATGGGCACCATCCGCCTCGGCAAGCGCACCGAGAGCCGCATGCCCCTGATCAAGGAGTTCGTCCCCCTCGCGGAACTCGACGACCTCGTCTTCGGCGCCTGGGACCCGATCCCCGACGACGCCTACCAGTCCGCCCTCAAGTGCGGCGTCCTCGACCGCCACGAGCACGTCGAGCCCATCGCCGGTTTCCTCAAGTCGATCAAGCCCATGCCCGCCGTCTTCGACCAGTTCTACGTGAAGCGGCTCACCGGCACGAACGTGAAGCACGGGAACACCAAGCTCGAACTGGCCGAGCAGATCCGCAAGGACATCCGCGACTTCAAGGCAAAGAACGGCTGCGACCGCCTCGTCATGATCTGGGCCGCCTCCACCGAGATCTTCATGGAAGAGAGCGAACCGCACCTCAACCTCGAAGCCTTCGAAGCCGCCATGGAGGCCAACGACGAGCGCATCGCCCCCTCCATGCTCTACGGCTACGCGGCGATCATGGAAGGCATCCCCTTCGCCAACGGCGCCCCGAACCTCACTGCCGACATCCCGGCGCTGCTCAAGCTCGCCATCGACAAGGACGTGCCCATCTGCGGCAAGGACTTCAAGACCGGCCAGACCCTCATCAAGACGGTCCTTTCGCCCATGTTCAAGGCGCGCATGCTCGGCGTCGCCGGGTGGTATTCGACCAACATACTCGGCAACCGCGACGGCGAAGTGCTCGACGACCCCGAGAGCTTCAAGACGAAGGAAGAGTCAAAGCTGGGCGTGCTCGAACACATCCTCCAGCCCGAGCTCTACCCGGAACTCTACGGCGACCTCTACCACAAGGTCCGCATCAACTACTACCCGCCCCGCGGCGACAACAAGGAGGGCTGGGACAACATCGACATCTTCGGGTGGCTCGGCTACCCGATGCAGATCAAGGTCGACTTCCTCTGCCGCGACTCGATCCTCGCCGCGCCGATCGTGCTCGACCTCGCGCTCTTCATGGATCTCGCCGCGCGTACGGGGATGCGCGGCATCCAGGAGTGGCTCTCCTTCTACTTCAAGTCGCCGATGGTGGCGCCCGAGATCTACCCCGAGCACGACCTCTTCGTGCAGCACCTGAAGCTGATGAACACGCTGCGCTACCTGCGCGCCGAGGACCAGCTCACCCACCTCGGGATCGAGTACTACGACTGAGCTGAGGTGCGCCGCGTCAGCAACGCGTTGACAACTTCCCCGGCCAGGGCTACCAGGCAACGGGAGGT
>CAZCDK010000245.1:0-2737 GCA_964497285.1 uncultured Anaerolineaceae bacterium
CCCGGAAGTCGAGGATTGCGGGAACGCTGCTCGAGAAGCCCGGAGGAACGCCGGGAATGTATCTGGCGGCCTCGAAGCTGGCCCGCCCGATTGCGACGGAGTCCGTCAGCCACTCCGTGACGCTGCTAACATACAAACCAAGATCTCGCCCGTAGCGGTAGATTGCGCGGAAGCTCCCGGCATCGACGTCAAGGATGCCGAAGTAGATTTCGACTTCATTTGCCCATTGAACGTGTAGCTCGAGGACACTGCCGTGCGGGACCAGTTGCAGCCCCGGAATTGCCCGGACTTTCGGCGGAAGGGGAACACGCACGAGCGGGGTACGGGAGCCGTCCAGATTCCAGAGCGTGCGCTGGTCGCTCCCAAGCGCAACCAGTGTCAGCCGCCCTCTGACTATGGCGGTAGTGATTGCGGCGTTAAGCGTCACGTCCGCGGGGAATGACCAGGCCGGCGGCGCCGCGGTGGTCGGAAGCGTCTTCAGAGGCCCGCCCTGGCTGGCGTCGAATTCGCGGACGAGTGCTCGCCCGTCAGTGGTCGCCACGACACTCCCCCAGCTTCCCTTCGCGATGGTGCCCACATCCTGCCAGCTGATGCCACCGTCCTTCGAAAGCACAACCGTGACGGGCTGCAGTTCGCCGTAACAGGACCCGTGACAGAGTCCAGCGGCAAGATCGCCGGCTATGGGCCCGCCGACAACACCGACTACGCCACGGGTCGGTTCGCCTGTTGCTGAATAGGTTGATGCGAGCAGAACGTCCGTCCACAGGACTCCGGTGGCATCGCGGTAGGAGCGGCGCAAGGCGGCGGTCGGACCCTCCCATGCGCCATCCAGGGCATAGAGCACGATGTCGTTGGGGAAAGGGGCCGGGTCGCCAGGACGGAGTGTCTGGAGGGGGACTCCATTGAGGGTTTCGATGGCTGGTGCCGTCGGCGAAAGTGCCTCCACAGCCGCGCCTTCGGCAGGGGAAGGCGAGCCCGACGATGTGCCGGGAGCCGGCTTCGACGCCCCCGAGCACCCGGCGAGGAGCGCGGCGGCAAGGGCGACGATCGCCAGCCAGTTCATACTTGTCCAACGTCAAACCAAGGCGGCAGGTTCCCAGTGTGTGCGGAGTTCGGGGCGAGAGTACCACGGCTGTCCAGTGGCAGGGTTACGAGCTCAGGCTTCGTCGACCTCGTAGTACTCGATGCCCAGGTGGGTGATCTGCTCTTCGCCCATGAGCCAGCGGAGGGTGTTCTTGAGCTTGGTCTGCTAGATGATCGAGCTATTGCGATGTCGCTGGAGTCGCTCGCGGCGTTCGCACGCCCCAGCAGGACAAACCAGGTGGCGAGAACCCTGCCGCCCTCAACATAGGCCTCCGTGCCCTCCCCCCGGCGCGTAGGCCGCGTACCTGTAGTCCGGCGACCAGCTCACGAAGGATGGCCACGCACTACCCGGGAGGACCGCCGTGTAACTGAGGGTCGCCGGATCGACCAACGCCCGCGCCCCGAATGAGCCCAAGGCGATCAAGCCACCGGGTTTCACCTTGCCGTAGCGCAGGCTCTCATGCTCCAGGCTCTCCGGCGGGACGCCGTCGGCGATGTCGGTCAGCGTCTTGGTGGCGCGGTCGTAGAGCTGCATCTGGCCCCGCGGCGGGTCCACGCCCTCCATCCAGCAGAAGTTCTCTGCCCACATGACGTAGCGGTCGGTTGCCGAGAGGGGCCAGTTCGGCCCGCGGCCGTACCGTGCGCGGGCGATGAATTCCGCCCTGCCGGTCTGGATGTTGACGACGAAGATGTTGGTCATCACGCTGTCGAGCGGCGTTCCGAGCACGATCTCGCCGGGGCCCGCCGGACCAGCGAACACGGCATCAAACTCGAGCGCAGTGGCTCCCGACGCCAACTCGATCATCCGAAAGTGGCTCTTGCCCGCGCCCCCACGGTTCAGCAGAGTGCTCTCGTCGCGCGTGACCTGGAAGTAGTAGCCGGCGGCCGCGAGCCCATTCGGCGCCCGGTGCAACTGCCAGATATGGTCCGGAAACAAGGACTGGTCTGCCGAAGGCTGACCAGAGTCAAGGTCGATCGCCCGCCAAGCGGACGATTGCGAATCGTATATGGCGAGCCGGCGGTTGTCCGGAAACGCCATGTTGGAGGCTTCGCCATAGGTGCGGCGCGCTCCGGTTGCGAGGTCAAGGACCGTTGCAGGACCCGGTCCGCCCGGTCCGGAGGCAGGGATCCAGCCCGCCACAGTGCTGTCCGGGCTGAACACGACACCAGTCGCAGGGCCAAGGTCGATCTCAGCGCTGGTCTTCGTGTCGTAGATGACGGCTCGGGTGCCATCCCAGGCGGCGAACGGCGAGGCCGGCCTCGGCCCCAGCGTTCGCGTTGTCGCGAGGGGCTGGCTGCCAGCGGGCGGCGCGCCGCTGAAGAGACCGGTGACCTGGACGCGAGGTGCGCCCGGCGTTGAGGTGGCGGCCGCCGCGGCGGTTGGCGAAGGCGCTTCCGGGATTGCAGTGGTGGTGGCCGTTGCGACCGCGCTGGCCCTGCCGGTTGGCGTGGGCGTGACGGATTTCGGCTTCGACGCTCCCGAGCACCCGCACCCGGCGAGGAGCGCGACGGCAACAGCGACGGTGGCAAGGACCCGGTTCATTCCGATCGCTCCAGGAACGCCGCCTCGTCCCAGCGAGCGCGGCGTTCGGGGCGAGCGTACCACGGCTGTCCAGTGGCAGGGTTACGAGCTCAGGCTTCGTCGACCTCGTAG
>CAZCDK010000246.1:0-2689 GCA_964497285.1 uncultured Anaerolineaceae bacterium
CGGCCGCGCTGACTATTTGTCGACCCGCGGGCGGGGTCGTCTGGCTGGTCATGCCGATCCACCGGCGTGGTCAGGTGCTTGCAGTCTGCCACCCGGTGTTGCCGCCGGCCCCCGTCCACGAGGTCGTAGTACGGCGCGTCGGTAGCGTAGAGGGCCGGCCATGCCAGCGGAAGCGCTGAGCAATGGGCAACCATGAGTTGCTGTGCCATTCAGGCGCGGCAGTGCCCCCCGAAAGCTGTGTGACATATAATGCGTCCATGGCACATATAACGGAGTCGGTCAGGATGTCCGATGGTGGCCGAATCGTCATTCCTGCCCCCATGCGCGCAGCCCTCGGCCTGAAGCCCGGGGATGATGTGACCCTCGAATTGCACGATGGGCAATTGCGACTGATGGCCCGGAGCGAGGGCGTCCGGCGGGCTCGGGCAATGCTGGCAAAGTACGCGACCGGCGCTTCCATGGCGGAGGAACTGATCGCAGAGCGCCGGTCCGAATCCAATCGTGACTGAGGCCACCATCGACGCGTCGGCATTGCTGGCTCTCATCGGCTCGGAACCGGGTAGCCGTCTTGTGGCGGAGGCGCTTGGCCGGGGGTCGTGTGCGATGAGCGCCGTCAACCTTTCGGAGGTCGTTGCGAAACTCGTCGATCGTGGGGCGCCGCCCGGCGAGATCCGCGCGGCGCTGGACTATTTCCGGCTCGACGTCCACCCGTTCGACGAGCACCAGGCGTACGACGCCGGCTTCCTGCGCACCGCCACCCGCGCGGCCGGGCTCTCGCTTGGCGATCGGGCCTGCCTTGGCCTGGCGATTGGCCTGGCCACCCCGGTGCTCACGACCGATCGGTCCTGGGTCGAACTGGTGCTTCCGGTCCCGGTAGTCCTTGCCCGCCAATGACCGCGCCCCTGCTGAAGCTTGCCTCGCATGGCCACAGCGGCGCCCCGCCAGGGGTCGTCCGTCCGACCGACGCCACCGAAACGACCCGCGATCCGTAGGCGAGCGATGCTGGCGGATGTTGCCGGCCTTGGCTACTATCCCGGCGTGGACAGGGAAGCGAACACCGCGTTTCACCGCGTGCGATGGATTCACCTGGGCTTCGCCGCCTTCGCCGTGTATCTGCCGCTAAGCTTCTACCTCCTGCGCAGGCCGGACCCGCTGTTGGAGAGTGATGGAGCGTGGCCATGGCTGACGCGAGCTGTCCTCGCCGGCCTGTCGGTGCACGCGCTCGTCGCGGTGCAGTTGGTCGTCCGTCGCCGTCGCGGGCAGCGCCGCACCAGGACTGCCTCCGTGGTCCGATTCCCGCCGTCTGCTGAGCCGGCAGCTTCGAATGCGGTTCTTCGAATGCTGTTCAGTGGGGCCATAGGGGTCTATGGGCTGCTTCTCTTCATCCTCTGGGGCCGCTCCATCGACCTCTTCGCTTTCTCCGGTATGTCGCTGGCAGCGCTGGCCTGGCATCTCCCAACGCGCAACCGCTGGGAGCATGAACTGAAGATCGAACGGGAGGGTTAGGCTTCATGCTCCAGCGCAGGCGTTGTGGCATCGACATCGTGTGCCACACGTTCGGGTGCACCGGCGGCCGATACCCCCTACTTCCTCCCGTGCTCCCGGAAGAACGCCCAGATCAGCTCCGTCGCCGAGATCTCCTTTGTCACCGGGCCGAGGCGCGCCACATCGGGGGCGCCGGGCCAGGTGTGGCCGCCACCCTCGATCACGTAGTGCACCGTGTCGGCCTTGCAACCGGGGTAGACAAGCTTCTTCACGTGGGGCGAAACGGTTTCCTCGGCCGCCTTCGACTCGCAGCCATTGTGCGCTGACCACCGGCCCATCACCGTCACCACGCCCGCAAACGGCAGCCCGCCGACCGTGGGGCCGCCTTCGAATGGCACGAGCTTGTCCTCGGTCCCGTGGAACTCGAGGATTGGCACCGGGCCCCGGCACTGCCCCACCGGGCCGCTCACGCCCGCCACAGGAGCAACGGCTGCCACCACGTCGCCCGCCGCGCAGGCGAGCGCACTCGACATGTAGCCGCCGTTGGAAATGCCGGTCGCGAAAACCCGCGCGCGGTCCACGCACAGCCCTTCACGGATGCGGGCAACGAGGTCCCGTGTGAAGCCCACGTCGTCGGCCGAGGCGACCAGCAACCAGGAGTTGTCGATACCATCCGGGCTCACGAGGATGAACCCCTCGCGGTCGCTCAGCGGCACGAGGCCGGAATACGCTTCCTGTTCGAGCCCGTTGCTGCCCCGGCCGTGGAAGTTCAGCACCAGCGGGGCCGGCTTCGCCGGGTTGTAGGTCGCCGGGACGTGCAGCCGGTAGCTGCGCTCGCGCCCGCTGGAGGTGAGCTTCTGCACCGTCGTTCTCCCGGCGGCGAGGTCCGCCGGGAGCGATGTCCCGCAGCCCGGGTAGGCAGGGGCCACGATCGGCGTTTCCGTCGATCGAACCGCCGGTGCGGCGGCTACGGTCGCCGATTGCGTTGCTTTCGCTTCGACCGGCACGATGCTGCCACCGCCGCGATCGCGGCAGGCGACCAAAGGAACGGTCGCGAGGGCTGCCAGCAACGAGACCGTAAGGAATGGCCGGGCACGGTTCACGGCCACCATCCTACCCCGCAAGCGCTTCGGATACTCCTACTGGCCACTGGCCACTGGCCACTGGCCACTGGCGACTGGCCACTGGCCACTGGCGACTGGCC
>CAZCDK010000247.1:0-2648 GCA_964497285.1 uncultured Anaerolineaceae bacterium
GCATCGCGGACGCATCCTCGGGCAGGGGAACCCGCACGCCCTCATCCGCGACTATGCCGGCGAGGTCGTGCTCGAACTGCGGCTGGACACGGACGAACGTGCGCCGCTGCTGGGCGAGCTGTCCGGCATCGACGGCGTCGCCATCGAAGAGGTCGAAGACATCGTCTACATCTTCGGGGCCGCCGACGCCGCCCGGCGGATCGCGGCGCGAAGCGGCGACCCCTCAGTGGCCTTCCTGCGGCCGGGAAACCTGGAGGACGTGTTCCTCCGCCTGACAGGAAGGGGATTGCTCGATTGAGCGCCACAACCGTTCCACCCGACCTCTCCATCGGCGCTTACCGGGTGTGGCAGCGGAACCGGGACGTAACCTTCCGGCTGTGGCGAACGGAGTTCATCGGGATCACGGTGGAGCCGTTCGTGGTGATCCTGGCGCTCGGGCTGGGATTGGGGCAGTTTGTGAAGCTGGATTCGGGCGAGAAGTACGTGGCGTTCCTGGCGCCGGGGCTGCTGGCGATGTTTCCGATGTTCGCCGCCGTGTTCGAGTGCGCGTGGGGCAGCTACGTGCGGCTGGAGATGCAGCACACCTACGATGCGATCATCGCGACGCCGGTGAGTGTTGACGACGTGATCACCGGGGAGATCCTCTGGGGCATGACACGGTCGGTGCTCAACGCCGGCTACATCCTGGCGGTAGCGGCGGCGCTGAACCCATGGCTGCACATGATCGAGTCGCCGTGGGCGCTGGCGATCCTGCCGCTAGCAGTGGTGCCGGGGCTGCTGTTCAGCGCGATCTCGATCTGCTTTGCCTCGGTCGCGCGGGCGATGAGCCAGTTCAGCTATTTCTTCAACCTGGTGATCAACCCGATGTTCTGGTTCGGAGGGGCGTTCTTCCCCTTCAACGAACTGCCACAGTGGGCGCGGGTGCTGGGCTGGTTCATCCCCCTGACGCACGTGGTAGACGTGTACCGGGGATTCATCCGGGGCGAGCTGGCGTGGTCGATGGTGGGCGACATGGCCTGGGTTGCCGTGGCGACGGCGGTCTTCTACTGGCTCGGCCTGATGGGGATGCGGCGGCGATTGATCCAGTAGGGAGAGAAGGCCGCCCAGCGCGCCGCCCCTCGTGCCGGGTTTGAATTCGTTCTGACGCATGCCTCGCCGAACATTTAGATGCTATACACCGAATTTATGTCGTTATACCATGACGCTCGCAGCGCCGGAGAAGCGGCTCGCAGCAGTCGGAAGGAGGCATCTGAAGATGACCCAGGCAGTGGCAACAAGAGCCGACCGAGGCGAAGCACTGGCGGGGCGCCTCTTCGAATCGGCCGTGGCGGCGATGGATGTCTTCTCCGTCTACCTTGGGGAGCAACTCGGCTACTACCGTGCCCTCGCCGACCACGGACCACTCACTCCCCACGAACTTGCCGCCCGGACAGGGACGAGTGTGCGATACGCGCGCGAATGGCTCGAACAGCAAGCAACAACGGAGATTCTCGATGTCGAGATGAACGCGACCGACCCCGACAATCGGAGATTCCGTCTCCCTGCTGAGCACCTCGCGGTGTTGACCGACTCCGGCAGCGACCTGTTCGTTGCGCCCGTCGGGCGGTTCATCAGCTCTTCGATTGCCCAGGCGCCCCGGCTGTTGGAGGCGTTCCGCACGGGCGGGGGTGTCGGCTGGCGGACGTTCGGGGAGGACATGCGAACCGCGCAGGCCGACTTCAACCGGCCCTTCTTCCTGAACCACCTGGCACAGGACTTCATTGCGCAGATACCTCCGCTTCCCGAGGTACTGGCACGACCAGGTGCGCGGTCGGCTGAGATTGGCCCCGGCGGCGGGTGGGCCGCCATCGCGCTCGCTCGGGCGTACCCCGGCCTGGCGGTCGATGGTTTCGATCTTGACCCGGCGTCAGTCGAGATGGCCCGGCAGAATGTCGAGGCCGAAGGACTCGCCGGGCGGGTGTCGATTCACCACCGTGATGCCGGCGACCCGGCGCTGGCCGGCGCGTATGACCTGGTCTGCGCGTTCGAGTGCATCCACGATCTGGCAGACCCGGTCGAGGTGCTCACCACCATGCGCCGCCTCGCGAAGCCGGAAGGCACCGTGATCGTGATGGATGAACGCGTCCCCGAGGAGTTCGGCCCAACGGGCGGCCTGACGGATCGGCTGCTCTACGGCTTCAGTTTGGCCGTTTGTCTGCCCGATGGGATGTCGAGGCAACCGTCCGCGGCAACGGGCACCGTCATGCGGCCGGCGACCTTGCGCAGGTACGCGCGGGAAGCGGGCTTCCGGGACATCGAGATCCTACCGCTCGAGCATGAGATGTTCCGGTTCTATCTCATGAAGCGTTGAGTCAACGGCACACCCGCGGGACCAGAGTCAGACCTCGGGCCAGCTGCAGACGGTCGCCCTTCCACTGGCGCGACGCTTCTGGCTGGCGTGAACCAAGCTCGTAGGAGGGCGGCAGCGCACAGGCCACCGACGGCATCTGTCATTCTCCTGACGCCGTTCCCGCAACGGACGCAGCGCTTCAGCGAACGGGTTGGCGAAACTGCTTGCTCAGCCCGGGTTTCTGATGCTCGCACGACGAGCCGGTCTCACGGCCGTAGACCTTGCCCGGCAAGGCGAGCAAGCGCTCGTAGATGAGGCG
>CAZCDK010000248.1:0-1331 GCA_964497285.1 uncultured Anaerolineaceae bacterium
CGCCGCAAGGTCGTGCGCCTGGCCGAGATGTACCACGTCCTCGTGCTCGAGGATGAGACCGTTCCTGTCGGAAGGGTCATCGGTCTTCTCGCCGCGACCGAGGCCGAGCTGGTTGACCTCCAGGCCCGGCCGCCCGCTGTGATCATGACAACCGCCCTGCCACCTGATGCCGAAGAGGAGGCTCCGGCCGCCGCGCCCGAGCCTGCCCTGCCCGCCGCTCCCCGCCGGGGCGATGTGCGCGTCTCTCCGGTGGCGAAGAAGATCGCTGAGGAACACGGGATTGACCTCTCGGCGGTCACGCCAACGGGTCCCGACGGCCGCATCGTGCGCGAGGACGTCGAGCGTGCCATTGCCGCGCGCCAGGCGACCCCTGCACCGGCGGCGCAACCCGCCGCTGCTCCACCGCCTCCCGGCGAGACCCTTGATGGGAAGCGTGTGGCGGCAACGATTCCCATTAAGGGGATGCGCCGCGCAATTGCCGAGCACATGCACCGCAGCCTCCAGGTCGCGGCCCAGCTCACCTACATCGGCGAGGCAGACATGGCCGGGGCCGGGGCGCTGCGGAAGCGGCTGCTCGCGCAGGAAGCCTCGCTCGGCTCCCACGTCACCTACACCGACATCATCATCATGGCCGCTGCCCGCGCTCTCCGGGACGTGCCCATCGTCAACGCCAGTGTCGTCGGCGATGAGATCAAGGTCTGGGAAGACGTCAACATCGGCGTCGCCGTGGCCCTGGAGCAGGGCATTGAAGGCGGCCTCATCGTCCCGGTTGTCCGGAACGTCGACCAGAAGCCGCTGCGCCAGGTCTCCCGGGAGCTTGCAGCGCTGGTGGAGAAAGCCCGCAACAGCCGTCTCCTCCCCGATGAAGTCTCCGGTGGCACTTTCACGGTGACGAACCTGGGAACAGTCGGCGGCGGCTGGTTCGTGGGCACGCCAATCATCAACCAGCCCCAATCGGCGATCATCGCCGTCGGGCCCGTGGGCGATCGCCCCGTGGCGGTCGATGGCCAGGTCGTCGTCCGCCCGGTGATGCCCTACAGCCTCACCTACGACCACCGCGTCATCGACGGCGCCCCCGCCGCCCGCTTCGCCGCCCGCTTCGCCGAGCTCTTGGCGGAGCCCGCGCTCATGCTGGTGTAGCGCATTAGGCGACGACCGTGAACTCGAAGCGCCTGGGAACCGTCACGCGCGGCGGCGCGAGGGCGAGCGCAGGCCCAATGCTACACTTTGCCCCGCCCGGCGGGGGGGCCTCCACCCATGACCAACCCAGGACTCTGCTCTTGTTCTCCTGGAAGCAGGCTCCGCAGCCGCGCTTCGTACTGCGCGGCCGT
>CAZCDK010000248.1:1341-2588 GCA_964497285.1 uncultured Anaerolineaceae bacterium
GGTCTGCCGAACCGCACGTGCCCCAGTCCACGCTCGTAAGGAAGTCAGCCAGCGTTTCGGCGTCCCGTCCGCAGCGCAGGGCCCGGCGCGCGACGTTCCGAATCCGGCGCGGCGTGAGCTCCTGAATGGCTGGGAAGCGCGACTCCATCCGCGTGGTGAACCTCGATGAGCTTCAGCGTATCTGGAATCATAGTCGGATGCCCGAAAAACGGACAGAAGGCGTGTTCGTGGAAGTCATCGCACACGAAGCGCCTGCGGGTGACCCGCGATATCACGGCGGCACCTCCGTCATTGTGAAGCTCCTCACGGCCAACGGCCGCCACATAGGCACTGCTCACGAGATCGTGATGCCGGACGGATCGGTGCCTCATTCCCACCCCAAGGACTACACGAACCGCGATTGCTCGCGCCTGCGCGCCCCATCCGAGCCCCATCCTTCCTGACGCTTCCGGAGAAGCAGCACGTCGGTCCAACCGGTGCCGCATTGCCGGCCATCTGGCCCTGTTGCGCCTGTGGCGACGAACGCATCCTGCGTCGTGTCGCGGCCGGCAAAGACGCAGGCGCGTAACCAGGCGTTTCTGATGCAAGCAACCCCCGCCATGAGACTGGACAGCCCCAAGGGCTCGCTGCGGCGAGCCCTGTGGATCGTGCTCTGGGCCGCCGGCGTCGTGGCGGCAATGGTGGTTGTGTTCCACCTCGCCGGCGGATGGTACTTCGCTTCCGTACTCGACAGCGGTGCGCTCTCGGCAGAGGCGCGCCGGGAATCGATCGTTCCGAAGTACAGGACCACAGTGCTGGCGATAGATTCCAGCGCCGTCACGCTAGGGGACGCGGGCGAGGAGCGCCTCGCGCGCCCTGGCGTCGACGGCCTCGCCTGGGAGGGCGGCTGGGGCACTGTGAGCAACGTGCTGCGAGCGGAATCGGGCGGGCGCGTCGTGCGCGAGTTTCACCACGAAGGCGGCGCTCCGCTCTCGCCCGGCATGCGAGCCACGTTCGACAGCCGCGTCTACCCTGGCGACCCGCTCGTGGGCCGGGGAGTCGCCTTCGAGAACGTCACCTACAGCGGGCCGCTGGGGTCATACCCCGCCTGGTTCGTCCCGGGGACCGCCCCAGCGTGGTTCATCTTCGTCCACGGCAACGGCATGACCCGGCTCGACGGGCTCCGCATCCTTCAGGCCGTCGTCAGTGCCGGGATGCCTGTACTCCTCCCAACATATCGCAACGACCCCGGGGCGCCCGAGGACCCC
>CAZCDK010000249.1:0-2552 GCA_964497285.1 uncultured Anaerolineaceae bacterium
GCGGCGGGCGGGTCGCCGCCGTCGGCGTCGGCAGAGGGCGACGGCCCCGCGGAACAACCCGCTGCGAGCACGGTGCAGGCGAGCCAGAGCCACCCTTCCCCCGTTCTCATCCGATGCTCCCTTCCGCCGCGGTCCCCGTGGCGCCTGTCTCCGTGGGCCCGCTCATCGCCGGAACTCGAAGCTGCACCCGACGGTTCCCGAGAGGGTGCTCGCCCCGTCGAAGCTGCCGTCGAAGACGTCGCGCGTGAGGATGTTGACCCTCACCCCGCCGCACCGGCAGCCGGAGTACGCGATCTCCATGTGGAACCGGTTGCCGGAATGCGTGTACGTGTACGTGCCGTCGCCGCCACAAGTGATGATGGCCGGTCCCCCGGGACAAGACGAGTAGGTGAACGACGATCGCACGGACAGCCCGGACACCTTTCCGGCTCCATCCAGGTCGAAGGAGTACGTGTATCCCGAGTTTGAAAGTGGCACCCCCGTCTGGGCACATTGCGAGGACCTCGATCGTGTCTTCCCGCGGTCTTGCGGCTTACGGGATCCCGAAATCGCCTAGATACACGATTGCTGTGCAAAACGTGTATTCTAGCTTGACAGGCTCGCCTCGCAGTGTTACTAGCTAGGCATGTACTTGAGGACGACCTCGCGAACGAAGACGGATGGGACGAAGGTCGAGTACTACCAGCTCGCGGAGAACGTCTGGGACCGCAAGCGCGGCTGCGCGGTGCCGCACATCGTCTACAGCTTCGGCCGCGCGGATGCGCTCGATCGCGAGAAGTTGCGGCGGCTGGCCAAGAGCATCCTGCGGGTGTTCCCCACGGAGGAAGCGCTGGCCGCCGAGCCGGACATCAAGGTGATCCAGTCGTGGCCGTATGGCGGACTGCACGTGCTCGACGGGCTGTGGAAGGAACTGGGGATCGAGGAGATCCTGACCAAGCGCATGTCGGCGAAGGAAGGCCGGCAGCCGTTCGCGCGCGCACTGTTCGCGATGGTTGCCAACCGTGCGCTGCATCCGTACTCGAAGTTGTACTGCTGGGAGCAGTGGCTGCACGAGGAGGTGTACTTTCCGGAGGGACGGGAGCTGGCGCTGCACCACCTGTACTTCGGGATGGACTTCCTGGAGCGGTGCAAGGCAGAGATCGAGAAGGAGGTCTACTTCCGCGTCGCCGACCTGTTCAACTTGGACGTCGACCTCATCTTCTACGACACGACGTCGCTGCACTTCGAGATCGACGAGGAGGATGAGGGCGACGCGGAGGGGATGGTCCAAGGTAGCGAGCCCGCCGGGGCGCGCAAGTACGCCGCTCCGCGCAAGCGCGGCAAGGCGAAGAACGGGCGAGACGACGTGCCGCAGATCGTTGTCGGCCTGGCGGTGACTCGCGACGGGATGCCGGTGCGGTCATGGGTGTTCCCGGGTAACACCAGTGACGTGACGACCGTGGAGCAGGTGAAGAAGGACCTGCGCGGGTGGCGGCTGGGGCGGTGCGTCTTCGTGGGGGACGCCGGGATGAACTCCCAGGAGAACCGCCGGACGCTGGCGCGCGGGAACGGGAAGTACATCCTGGCGGCGAAGATGCGCTCCGGAGACGAGGTGACCGAGAAGGTGGTGACGCGTGCCGGGCGTTACCACACGATCGTCCCGAACCTCCGGGTCAAGGAGGTGCTCGTCGGCGACGGCGAGCGTCGGCGACGGTACGTGGTGTGCCACAACCCGACCGAGGCCAAGCGCCAAGCACACCACCGCGAGCGGGTGCTGTCGGCGCTCCAGGCGGAACTGGCGACGCTCAAGCCACCGGCGCCGGGCGAGCAGCACTCGAAGCGGTCATGCGAGCTGCTGACGACCGAGCGCTTCCGGCGGTACCTGCGGCAGACCAAGGGCGGGCTGCTGCGCATCGATCGCGCAGCGGTGGCGCGCGAAGCGCAACTCGACGGCAAGTGGGTGGTGACCAGCAACGACGACACGCTCACCGTCGAGGACTTGGCGCTTGGCTACAAGCAGCTCATGCAGGTCGAGGTCTGCTGGCGGATGCTCAAGAGCGGACTGTGGATGCGGCCGGTGCGCCACTGGCGGCCGCATCGCATCCACGCGCACGTCTCGCTGTGCGTCCTCGCGTTGCTGCTGACGCGCGTCGCCGAGATCCGTACGAGCGACACCTGGCGCAACGTCGCTGCGAAGCTCGGCGCGATCAAGGTGGTGGAGTACGAGCGCGCCGGCGCGCGGGTGTTCCAGACGACGGAGCTCCGGCCGGAGGCCGACGCCCTGCTCAAGCTGCTCAAGGTCCCGCCGCCACGGCGGATCCAGGCCGTCCAGCCGATCGAGACCGCCTAGATACACGCACCACCGGACCCGATCATGCCCTAACCATGCCCAACCTCATGCGAATGTGGCCGTTTCGTGTGCCTGGGGGTTTCAAACTCGGGTGCAGGGCGAGGGGCTCAAGGTCCGCGTGCACGCGCCCCAGGGCCTCGGACAAAGTCCTCGGCCGGCTCCAGGCTACAGACTTCGGGCTTCAGGAAACACGCAATCCTGGCTACCTGAAGCCTCAAGCCTG
>CAZCDK010000250.1:0-2197 GCA_964497285.1 uncultured Anaerolineaceae bacterium
AGTCAAGTTTCATGCGGCGAGTTTCGCCTCCTCGCAGTAGTGGTCCATGGCGCGCTCGAGCTGCGCGAACGCACGGCGCAGCCGGCTGTCGTCGCGCACGGCCTCGGGCATGATCGCGGCCAGGCCGGGGCGGAACAGGCGCGCGTGCACGCGGGTGAAGAACAGCGCGATGCGCAGGCCGCGAGCGGTCACCTGGTAGCGATGGGTGCCCGGCAGCCGCTCGATTAACCCGTGCAAGCGCAGACGGCGGAGCTGGTACGTCATCCGTCCGACGCTTACGGCCTCCGGCGGCAGGCCGAGCAGGGCGGCCAGGGGCGCGCGCAGATCAGGCTGGCGCCAGCCGTCGGGCACCAGGCGAAACCCAATGAGCGCGCTGAACAAGGCCTGGACCACCGGATCGGCGAAGCGCAGGGCCGCCGCCCGTTGCCCGTCGACCATCACCGGGCGGGACACCCCCGCGAACGCCGCTTCGCCAATCGCGCAATCGTGGCTGATCCGTTGGACGTCGAGCAGACGTCGGTTGGCCTGGAAGCCGACCTCCCGCAGGGCGGGCAGGGGAGACAGCCCGTTGCGGATATCGAAGTCGCGCGGGTCGTTGATGGTCGTCTCGGTCCGGAGCGCCCGGCCGTCCTTGTGGTACTGCTTGATCCGGCTGTGCTTGTAGTCGACGTGCAGCGACGGGGTGACCCCCTCGGTAATCACGCGGGTGCGAAAGCGCCCCGGCGTGCGCGTGCTCACCCGGCGGCCGAAGATCAACTGCACCTGATCCGGGCGGCCGAGATCGAGGTTCTCCCGGATCACTTCTTCGAAGAACATCCGCCCCGTCACGGGGTGGTCCAGCGCCTGCGTCAGGCTGAACTCGCTCTGCAAGATGGAGCAGCGATAGCGATACCCCGCGCGGCGATCGCCGGCGCCAAACGGATGCGGCAGGCGGCCGAACCACTTGTGCAGCACCGCCTCGATCTTGGCCGCCGACAGCCCATCGGCCACGCGCTGCATCGTCGCCGGCGCCGCACAGGAGCGGAGGCCGTTGTCGAGCGCCTCGTACGCGATCCCCCGCTGGGTGAGTTGGCGCTTGAGGTGCTCATGCCCGTTCAGGCGGAGCTTGGCGTTGTACGGGAAGTACGAGCAGAACTTGAGGAAGAATGGACCGAAGTCCCGATCGACGGCATAGAAGTAGTAGTGGTTGACCATCGCCGTCGAGCGCACCAGCCAGGGATAGGGCTGCCCGGTCCGCGGGTTGCGGCGTTTCTCGGTCCGGAACACGGTCGCCTTCTCCTGCGCCTTGCCGACGAACAGTACCCCCTCGGGCGCGGTGAACCGGGCCAGGTGGGCCGCCATCACGTCGTCCTTGCGTTGCCCCTTCTCGAACGTGATCAGCGGCAGCCGGCGCTCGGCCACGAACGCCTCGATCGCTGCGATGAAGGCCTGGCTGATCGGGGCCATGAGCACCGAGGATGCAAACGGATGCCCGCGATGCTTGCGGAAGAACGTCGCCACGCCCCCGTCGTACTGCAGCGGGGGCACGTAGACGTTGAGGTACATCCGGTCGATGCTCTCGACCTCCAACGTCGTGTGCTCGTCCAGGACTTCTCCGACGGTGCGTGGTACAGTCATGGCTGGCTCCGGTCGATGGGGGTCCCCTGGGACCTACTACCCGCTAGACGGGCTCATGAACGGGGGCAGTGTATCGCATCCCGTTGTCCCACGACCGGAGCTCTTCTCTGCTTCCCAACGGAGAAATCATTCCTTCCTTAGGTTCTTCAGTCGATGGCCCCGACGACACCATCCGATGCGATCCGTGGCCACCACCCGCATGATCAACCCTGTTCCTTCACCTCGCGCCGTCTACATGCCTGGTCGGTCTGAGGCGGAGCCTCGCTAGAGATTCTGTTCCAGGCGCGGGAGCGTGAACTCGCCGGAGACGAACGCCGGGTCGGAGAGGAGCTTCAGGTGGTACGGGATGGTGGTCTTGACCCCCTCCACGAGGGTCTCGCCCAGGGCGCGCTGCATGCGGGCGATCGCCTCACCACGATCCCGGCCGTGGACGATGATCTTGGCGATGAGCGAGTCGTAATGCGGCGGGACCGTGTAGCCGGCCATCATGTGGCTGTCCACCCGGACCTTCGGGCCGCCCGGCGGCACCCAGGCCGTGAGGCGCCCGGGCGCGGGGACGAAGGTCTCCGGATCCTCGGCG
>CAZCDK010000250.1:2207-2551 GCA_964497285.1 uncultured Anaerolineaceae bacterium
TGAAGCCTCGATGAAGAAGTACTTGGCATCCAGTCGGCCGACCTGCCGGAGGAATGAACTCGTCGTTCCGACAACCTCCTTAGACTTGGTCCAAATCGTGACCTCGCTGATGGCCTGGAGCGCCTGTTCGAACACTTGCTCGACCTCCGCACGCATACGATAGTCGCGAGGCGGGCAACCCTTGTGCGTGACTGTGAAGACCGTGCAATCGGACACATCCAGCTCGAGTCCGCGCTTTCGATCAACGATCTTGGGCGGAAAGGCGTGTGCGACGAGGCAATCGCCGCTCGGGTTCGTCGTGTGCACCGGCAGAATCCCCGGCATGAGCTGGGTCCGTCCGACTA
>CAZCDK010000251.1:0-2533 GCA_964497285.1 uncultured Anaerolineaceae bacterium
GCGACGGCGATGTCTTCCTTCACGGTATCGATGATGACCACGGCGGAAGGGAGCCGTTCCAGCTTCTTGATGTCGCCGAAGTAGCGATTGAGGCGCTCGATCTCATTCGAGATGTCCAGCTGTTCCTTCTTCGTCATGCGGGCGTATTCGCCACGAGACATGGCGCCTTCGAGGTCGGCCAGGTGGCGGATGCGGCTCTGGATCGTGCGGAAGTTGGTGAGCGTGCCACCGAGCCAACGGTTGTTGACATAGGGAAGGGCGGCGCGGCCCGATTCGATCTCTACTGTCTCGCGAGCCTGCTTCTTGGTGCCGATGACGAGGATTTCGCCGCCGCTTGCAACAACGTCACGGACGAAGCTGATGGCTTCGTCGAGGCGGGTGACCGTTTGCTGCAGGTCGATGATGTGGATGCCGTTGCGCTCGGTGAAGATGAAGTGGCGCATCTTCGGGTTCCAGCGGCGGGTCTGGTGGCCGAAATGGACGCCGGCCTCCAGCAGTTGCTTCATGCTTACGGGGGTGACCAGGGGGAGCCTCCAGGGGTGCGACGCATAGATTTGACCGGCGTGAGGCCGGGCAGGCGCCGCCTGTGGTGCACAAGCCCGCTCAGGATACCGCGGCGGGGCGCCTACGCGAAAGGAATGGGTTGTCCTTTCGCGAGGCGCTATGCCGCTTCCGTTCTGTCACCCATGATGGATCCATGGAGTCCCGCCGCGAAGACATTCGCAACCTCGCCATCATCGCCCACGTCGACCACGGCAAGACGACGCTCGTCGACGCCTTGCTCAAGCAATCGAACATCTTCCGGGCCAACGAACAGGTCGGAACGCTGATCCTCGATTCGAATCCGCTCGAACGGGAGAAGGGCATCACGATCATGGCCAAGAACGCCTCCGTGGACTACCGGGGTGTGCGAATCAACATCATCGACACGCCGGGCCACGCTGACTTCGGCGGCGAGGTAGAGCGCGTCCTCAACATGGCGGACGGATGTCTGTTGCTGGTGGATGCGGTGGAAGGGCCCATGCCCCAGACGAAGTTCGTGCTTCGGAAAGCCCTCGAGATCGGGCTGCACGCGATCGTCGTGGTGAACAAGATCGACCGGCCCAACGCACGCATCGACGAGGTCGTACATGAAACATCGGACCTCTTTCTCGACCTGGCAACGAAGGACCATCAGTTGGACTTCCCGGTCGTCTTCGCGAACGCCCGCGACGGCTATGCATCGATGGACCCGGGAGCGACCTGCGGGGACATGCAGCCGCTTTTCGACACCATCATCAAGCACACCCCCGGCCCGAATTGCGACCGCGAAGCGCCCTTCCGGATGCTCGTGACCACGCTTCAGTACGACAGCTTCCGGGGACGGACCGCCGTGGGGCGCATCACCGACGGGGCTGTGCACGCAGGCGACAGCATCATCCGGTTCAACCACGATGGGATGACCTCGGCTCACAGGGTGGCGCAGGTCTATGGGTTCCAGGGGTTGGGACGAACCGAGCTGGCAGAGGGCGTCGCAGGCGACATAGTGGCGGTTACCGGGCTGTCGGACGTGCTCATCGGCGAGACGATCGCCGACCCATTGGCTGTTTCGCCATTGCCGGTGATCGCGATCGAGGAGCCGGCGATGAAAATGACGTTCCGGGTGAATGATTCGCCTTTTGCCGGGCGTGAAGGGCAGTACGTCACGAGCCGGCAGCTTCGCGAACGGCTCTTCCGGGAGGTGGAGACGAACGTTGCCCTGCGGGTGGAGGAGGGGGATAGCGCGGACCAGTTCGTCGTGTGCGGACGCGGCGAGCTTCACCTCGCGATCCTGGTCGAAACGATGCGACGGGAAGGATACGAGTTCGCCGTGACGCGCCCCGAAGTGATCGTCCGCCAGGGCGAAGGCGGTCGTGAGGAGCCGTTCGAACGGTTGTATGTGGAAGCGCCGGAGAGCACGACCGGATTCCTGATTGAGACGCTTTCCGGCAGAAAGGCACAGATGGTCGCAATGCACTCCGACCACAATGGGAATGTCCGCATCGACTTCGACGTGCCGACGAGGGGGTTGATCGGGTTTCGCGACATCTTCATCAGCGGGACCGCGGGCGAAGGGATCATGAACACGGAATATCTCGGTTATCGCCCGTGGGCCGGTGAGATTCAGCGGGTGCGGAACGGCGCTCTCGTGGCGGCGGAGACCGGGACTGCGGTGGCCTTCGGAATCGCAAACGCTCAGGAGCGGGGGATGCTCTTCATCGAGCCCGGCATCGAGGTGTATGGCGGGATGGTCGTGGGCCTCCATGCGCGCGACAACGATCTCGACGTCAATGTCTGCAAGACGAAGCAGCTGACGAACATCCGCAGTTCGACCAGCGACATCGCCGTGAAGCTCACGCCGCCCTCGCCGCCGAGCCTGGAGCGCAGCCTTTCGCTGATCGGTCCGGACGAAATGGTCGAGGTGACGCCGAAGAGCTTGCGGATGCGGAAGGCGGACCTCAATCCAACGACCCGTGCCCGGGGGGCGAAGCGAGCGCGGATGGCAGCGGCGATG
>CAZCDK010000252.1:0-2151 GCA_964497285.1 uncultured Anaerolineaceae bacterium
TTCTTCGCGCGACGACGACAACACGTGGCTGCCTACGCCCTGCGCACGTTTGGCGCCTACCATTGAGGGCAGATTGCCATGGGCGAGAACCGACTCCCGCCAATCCATCCCGGTGAGATCCTCCTTGAGGACTTCCTGAGGCCAATGGCCATCAGCCAGAACCGCCTCGCGAAAGACATCAACGTTCCGCCGCGGCGCATCAACGAAATCGTCCACGGCACGCGTGCGATCACAGCGGACACTGCCCTGCGACTGGCGCGCTACTTCGATCTCTCGCCGCGGTTCTGGTAAGACCTGCTGAACCAGTACGCCCTCGAGGTCGAGGAAGACCGTCTCGGCGACCGTCTGGATGCCGAGGTAACCGTCCTCCGGCGTACGGGGCAGGTTCGAGGCTGCCACGAATCCGGGGGCTTGGACACCAGGGGCGGTCGGCCCTACAGCCCCTTCCACCCCTCCAGCCGCCGCAACCCCTCCTCCATCCGATCGTCGGGCGTCGTCACCGAGAGGCGGATGTAGCCTTCCCCGTTCACGCCGTAGCCGCGCCCCGGTGTCACAACGACTGAGCAGTCCTCGATCAGCCGGGCGGCGTATTCGGCACTCGTCACCCCGGCCGGGAGCTTCGCCCAGATGTAAAGCGAGGCTTTCGGCGTGTCTACCTCCAGTCCAACCTTTCGCAGCACTTCGACCATCCGGTCGCGACGGCGCTGGTAGATGGCGTTGTGCTCGTCGATGCAATCCTGCGGGCCGTAGACGGCATTGATCGCCATGCGCTGGATCGCCTGGGGAATGCCGCTGTCCAGGTTCGACTTCACTCGCATCAGAGCGTCCACGAGCGTCGGGTTCCCCACGACCATGCCGATGCGCCAGCCGGTCATGTTGTAGATCTTCGACCACGAGTTGAACTCGACCGCCACATCGCGCGCGCCCGGCGCCTGGAAGATGCTCACCGGGGTGTAGCCGTCATAGGCGACGTCGCAGTACGGGTTGTCGTGGCAGATGACGACGTCGTGTTTCTTTGCCCAGGCGACGGCGCGTTCGAAGAACCCGATGTCAGCGACTGCGCCGGTGGGATTGTTTGGGTAGTTGAGCCAGATCAGCCGCGCCTTGTCGGCGACGTCGTTGGGGATCTTGTCGAAGTCCGGGAGCCACCCCCCTTCGCGCGCGAGGTCGACCCGGTACGAGTTGCCGCCCGCGAACATGGTCCCGGTTTCATAGACCGGGTAGCCGGGATCAGGGAGGAGTGCGACGTCTCCGGGATCGATCAGGCACAGCGCCATGTGGGCGATGCCCTCCTTCGATCCGATGAGCGGCAGCGTCTCCTTCTGGGGGTCAAAGCGGACCTCGAACCGGCGCTCGTACCAGTCGGAGATCGACTGGCGCAGCTCGGGCAGCCCCTCTGATTCGGGATACCGGTGATTGACCGGCTCATCCGCCGCGCGATGAAGAGAAGCCAGGATATGCGGCGGCGTCGGCAAATCCGGGTCTCCAATGGCGAAGGTGACCACGTCGAAACCCTGCGCCCTCTTGGCGGCTATCTTCTTCGAGATCTCAGCGAACAGGTACGGCGGTAGCGACTCGACGCGCTTCGCGAGCTTCATGTGGCTATCCCCGGTGTGAAATCATGCGGCCCCCCGGGCTATCGCGCGGGAGTGGTGATCGTACCACCGGCGGTGCTCAGGGCCACGTTCCCGGGGTGCCCGGCAATCGTGTGGGTTCTGACTGATCGAAACGCCCGGGTTTGCCATGATTGGCGAGTGACCGAGAGCTTCGCGGGCAGACTGCTGGTTGCCAGCCCGAGGTTGGCCGACCCCAACTTCAGCCGGACGGTGGTGCTGCTTTGCTCTCACGACGAGAAGGGGGCATTTGGCCTCATTCTCAATCGCCCGCTCGGAGGTTTGCTGGTCGGGGAGCACGTGCCGGCGTGGGTGGAGCACGTGGCGGAGCCGGCGGTCGTGTTCCACGGCGGACCAGTCGAGACGTCCGTGGGCTTTGGTCTGGCGCTCGGCCGGGGGCACGACGAGATGCGCGACCTGGCGCCGGTGGTGGGACGGCTGGGCCTGGTCGATCTCGCGCGGCCCCCGGGATTCGAAGGGGGCGCCGACATTGAGCGCGCGCGGTTATTCGCGGGGTACTCCTGCTGGAGTCCAGGCC
>CAZCDK010000252.1:2161-2443 GCA_964497285.1 uncultured Anaerolineaceae bacterium
TTCGCGCCGGAACCGGAGCGGCTGTGGCAGGAGGTGCTGCGGTGCCAGAGCGGGAAACTGGCGATGTTCGCGTTCTTCCCCCAGGACCCGAACGTGAACTGATGCGTTCCCGGCGCCCTACAATTGGCTCATGAATTCGCCCCTTTTGCCCCGGGTGATGCTGCTGATCCCGAGCAGCAGCTACCGAGCGCCAGACTTCATGGAGGCAGCGAATCGCCTCGGGATCGAAGTCGTCGACGGCTCGGACCAGCGGCATCCGCTTGCGGACCTCCAACACGGGAG
>CAZCDK010000253.1:0-2407 GCA_964497285.1 uncultured Anaerolineaceae bacterium
CCATCGGGGATGCCGGGCTGAGCGCCTGAGTCACTCCTCGTCGTCGGCGCTTCCGGGGCCTTTGCGGGCCGGGACCTGCTGACCGACTTCGCGCATCACTGCCAGCACGCCGTGGTCCACAGCGTCGCGCGCGGCCCGGATCGCGCTGAATATGGCACGCGCATTGGACCGCCCATGGGCGATGACCGTCACCCCATCGACGCCCAGCAATTGCGCGCCTCCGTACTCGGAGTAGTCGAGGCGGCGCTTCACCTTGCGCAGCTCCGACATCAGGATGAGCCCGGCGGCCCGGTTCCACGGGGTCAACTCCACCGCCTTGCGCAGCTCCCCGAACATCAGCTCCGCCATGCCTTCGGCCGTCTTGAGCACCACGTTCCCCGTGAACCCGTCCATCACAACCACGTCGGACGCGCCGCGCGTCAGGTCCTTCCCTTCCACGTTGCCGATGAAGTTCAGCTTGCTTGCCCGCAGCGCCTGGTTCACCTCGATGACGAGCTGGCTCCCCTTCGAGTCCTCTTCGCCGATCGAGAGCAACCCCACGCGCGGGTTCGGCATGTCGAACATGCGCTGCATGTAAGCCGCGCCCATGTGGGCAAACTGCGTGAGCTGAATGGGGCGACAGTCGGCGTTGGCGCCCACGTCGAGCAGGATGGAGACGTGGTTCTCGCCGGTCGGGAAGACCGTCGCCAGGGCAGGCCTGCTGATCCCCTTCACGCGACCGAGGGTGAGCAGCGCCGCCGCCATCGCCGCCCCCGTGTTTCCTGCCGTCACGAATGCGTCCGCCTGGCCGGCCCGCACCATCCGCAGCCCGACGTTGATCGAGGCATCCGGCTTGTTGCGCACTGCCTCGGTCGGGTGGTCGTCCATCGCGATGATGTCGGGCGCTTCGATCACGGTCAGGCCCGGGATCTCGGCGGTTCCCTCCAACTCCTCGCGGATCGCCTCCGTTTGCCCGACCAGGAGAACCTCCACGCCGAGCCCCCCCAGGGCCATCATCACCCCGGCGACGATGTCCTGGGGCGCGTTGTCGCCGCCCATCGCGTCCACGACGATCTTCACAGTCAAGCGTCTTGCCTCCGGGCGGTGAATATCATGCGCTCGCTCTCGTTGTCCAAAGCCCCGAGGTCATAGTCGCCGTAGACGTCCCGCAGCGCCATGCCCGCGAGGTGAATCAGGTACTCCATCTCGAACCGGTACACGTAGCGCAGAACGTGTTTGCTCATGCTCCGCCTCACCAGACCGTCGCGGCCCGTTCGTTCGTAGGTCACGCGCAGCGTGCGCGTCTGCAGCGCCAGGTCGTCTTCGTGATATTGCCAGGTGTCGAGCTGCTCGCCCGCTTCGGTCTCGCCGGTGTGCACCAGCAGCGGCTGGCCGTTCGTCGATGGGTCGAGCCACATTGCCGGTCCGGGCAAATCCACCGCAAGCACGCCATTGAACGCAAGCGACTCGCTGAGCAGGTGGAGCGTCGCCACCTGCCCTTCCCCGCTGTCGCAGTAGAGAAACACGTCGGCGGGCACGACGATCAACCCGTAGTGCCCGCGCTCCAGGGCGAGGTCGGTCACGTTCCCCGGGATGAACTCGACCCCGACGCCCGCGTCCTCGGCCTTCTGCTGCGCGATGGCCAGCATCGCCTTCGACGGATCGAGCCCGGTGACCTTGTGACCCGCCAGCGCCAGCGCGATCGCGATCCGTCCCGTCCCGGTCCCGACCTCCAGCACCGGACGGTCCGTCCGCCCCGCGAACGACAGCCACAACCCCACGTCCTCGTCAGGCTGCCCCTCGTGCACAAGGTCGAAGTACGGCGCGTCGGTCGCGTAGGGGTCGTCCATCCGCCCGATGCTACCCGAACAGGGCCGTGACCGTAACCGAACGGCGTGGTCCACGACATGCTCGCAGAGCTAAAGCAACTCCTTGAACGCTTCGATGGTCAGCCCGGCGTCGTGGATGATTCCACCCATGGTGTATGCGTTCACCGGGTCGTGCCGGGGGATCGTCACGAATCGGGCGCCGTCGGACATCACGATGTGCTTGCCCTCGCGAACGATGCGAAACCCGGCCCGTTGGAGCGCCGCCACCGCCTGGCGATGGTTGATTCCGGGAAGCTGCGGCACGGCTATACGGCGATTTCGACTTCGCGGACGTTCTCGCCCCGATGCGCCTCGGCAATAGCGGCAAGGTACTCACGAATGGCGTCGGCGATGTTGGCCAAGGCTTCCGCTTCGTCGGCACCTTGGGACCAGCATCCCGGGAGGCCGGGACACGAGACCGCCATGCCTTCATCCGATGGGATGAGCACGACCTTGTAGCGCGACTTCCGCGTCATGCTCGAATCATACCGCAAGCCGCGGCCGCGCTGACTATTTGTCGACCCGCGGGCGGGGTCGTCTGGCTGGTCATGCTCGATCCA
>CAZCDK010000254.1:0-2360 GCA_964497285.1 uncultured Anaerolineaceae bacterium
AACTCTGCGCATGTCCGCCTCAACCATATTGCATCACCGCAACGAGGTCCCAAACGTCACCGGCCGCGGTGCCCTCTTCGTGTTAGCGGATGACGCCTTCGGAGCGGAGGCTCGCGATCGCGTCCGGCGCGTAGCCAAGAGCGCCAAGGATGGAGTCTGTGTGCGCGCCCAGCGCAGGCGCAGCCCACCGCACATCGAGCGGCGTCTTGCTCATCCGGACCACGGGCCCGACCATCTCGACTTCGCCGAGGGTTTCGTGCTGCACCTTGACGATGAGGTCGTTCGCTCTCACCTGGTCGTCGTCTCGGAGCTCCTCCGCGAAAAGCACCGGGCCGGACGGAACCCCGGATCGGTCGAAATGGCTCAACCACTGGGAGACTGTCCGCGACTGGAATCTCTCCTCCACGACGCGCGTCAGCTCCAGCCCGATCTCGCGGAACTCGTCCGTCACCGGATCGATGAGCGGATGGTCGTAGCGGCGATCGTGGATGTCGAGCGCCTTGCAAAACTTCTTTCGCAGGGCAGCGCTAAGGCAACCGACGGCTACGAAACCATCGGCGGCCTGGTAGGTCCGGTAGTAGATGCTCGGAACACGGCTGCTGGTTGGAATGGGTGTGCGCCCCTGCATCTCGAACAGCCGGGCCTGGGACACGAGCTCCTTGCCATCCAGGTAGGACGATGGCATCTGGCGCGCCTGCTCGATGGCGGAGCTGATCCCCTGGTGGCGCTCATCGTCAAGCTCCGTGATCGTGAGATAGCGGCTGGGCTGGACTGTCATGGCGGTCGCGAGGAGCGACGTGTCAATGAGCTGGCCTTCGCCTGTACGCTCGCGGGCGTAGAGCGCCCCGCAGACGGACCATGCGTTTACCAGCGCGGTAGAGAGGTCCGCGATCGCCGTCGGGATTGTCGTCGGCAGCCCGTCACGCTCGCCACCGATGCTCGTCATTATTCCGGTGTAGGCCTGGGTGATGATGTCGTAACCGGAGTTGTTGGCGAGTGGGCCACTCGGTCCGAACGCCGTACTCCGTACATAGATGAGGCGCGGGTTCAGGGCCGACAGCGTCTCGTAGTCGACGCCCAGGCGTCCCGGCGTGTCGGGACGGTAGTTGGTGATGAAGACGTCAGCCTCGCGCGCGAGATCGTGGATGATCTGCCGGCCCCGAGGGTCCCGCAGGTTCACGGCGAGGCTTTGCTTGCCGCGGTTGTAGGCGAGGAAGCCGCGGCTTTCGTGTGGGCGGAATGGGGATTGGGATCGAAGCGGCTCGCCATCGACCGGCTCGATCTTGATGACCTCGGCGCCCATGTCGCCCAACAACGACGCACCGTATGGACCGGCGATCACTTCGGTGTAGTCGAGTATGCGAACGCCATCGAGTGGACCGGGCAATGTTCACCTCCCCCTGCGAGCGCATCCGCTCTTCCTGTCGGCGATCATACTGAACTGGAGGACGGAGCCGTCAACAGCGGCGGACTCCGCCACGCAGCTGCCCACGTGGCCCCGGTTCAAGAACCGGCGGTCCTGGCCCTCGCGAATCGCCGCTCGACCGCTGCCTCGTCCTTCAATCCTTCCATTTCCCCATGTAGAGTCAGTGATCCGCGAGCATGACCGGTGACATGTCGGTGCACTCGCGAGGCAACCCATGGTGGTGTCTCCGTGAGAATCCTCCCTCTCCTCTCCCTTGCTGCGCCGGGCCTCATGCTCGTTGCCGCAGCCTGCAGCGATGTCACCGATGACAGGGCAACGCCCACAGGGGCCGCATCGCTCCCGGCATCCGCGACGGCGGCGACCCCGCGCCCGGCCACCACAACGGCGGCGACCGCCACGTCACCGCGCCAGGCGGCGACTGCGGCGACCACGAGGCCGCCAACGCCGCCCGCTGATGGAACGGTTGACCCCCTGGGAGCCGGCCAACAGACGCCCTGGCCCGTGAAGGGCAGCGCCGACCCGTTCCCCGGTGTTGCGACAGTGATCGCATTGCGAGCGGGAGTCCACCCCGAACTGGGCGGGTGGGAGCGGATCGTGTTTGAGTTCGCCGGAACTGGCCGGCCGCCAGCCCTCGTGCAGTTCGTCGACAAGGCAGTCGCGTGTGGTTCTGGGCAGGCAGTGGTCACGCAGGGCACCGCGGTTCTCGAAGTCGCGATCGCCAGTGCCCAGGCCCATGACGGCTCTGGGAAGGCGACGATCCCCACCACATTGGGCAGTCCCGGCGGCACGGTCATCAACGGTGGCGTCTCGAGCTGCGACTTCGAAGGCCACGTGACCTGGGACTTCGGGCTGAACGGCAAGCACAACTTCAAGGTGTCGACGCTCACAAACCCGCCGCGGATCGTCATCGACATCAAGCAGTAGCCGACCCCAT
>CAZCDK010000255.1:0-2274 GCA_964497285.1 uncultured Anaerolineaceae bacterium
CTGTTCGACCAGGCCTTCGACGGGAAACTCGACCCTACCTGGAGGAAGCGGGCCCACTGCCGGCCTTCCCCTCCTATCTCGGCACCTATCGCGGCATGAAGGTTGCGGTCGCCACTTGCTTCGGCGGTCCGATGGCCGCGATGCAATCCCATACGTGGTGTGGGGCGGGCGTACGGACCGTCATCCAGCTCGGCGCGTACGGCGCGCTGCAGCCTGGCACGTCGCCCGGAGACGTCATCGTTCCGCGTCACGCCGAACGCCAGGACGGCGTGAGCGACTGGTACCTCCCCAAAGGCATCCTCGCCGATGCGACCCCAGAGCTTTCGGCCGCGATCGTGGCGCAGCTCGCCCGGCGGGACATCCCGGCCAACGAACGCGCCATCTACTCGACGTCGGCACTGCTTGCTGAGTCACGGGAGGTCATCGCCGACTGGAGCCGCCACGGCTACCAGGGTGTCGACATGGAAACGGCGGCCACGTTTGCGGTGGCGAAGTCGCTGGGCGCGGAGCGAGCAGCGGCTCTTGCGCGACTCGACGACCTTGTGGCCGAAGAGGACAGCATTGCGGAGCCGGTGCCTCGCGGGCGCCGCGAATTCCTGCGCGAGCGGGAGCGCGCGGTGGTTGACGCAGTGCTCGACGCTGTGCTGGCGCTCCGGGACGGCGGCACGCGGGCGACAGCGTAAGGGGGCGCACATCGTGCGCCCCCTCTGGTTGCTGCCCGGGCGAACCCGCTACGCCTTGGCGAAGTCGCAGCGAGTCCAGCGCGATACCGGGATGGGCTGCCAGTGCTGGAAGTAGTAGCGGAGCTGGCCGTAGCCGCCAGCCCAGCCAGTCCACTTCACCATGCCGGGTTCGATTTCGTTTTCGCCATCCCAGTTCTTGTACTGGAAGGGCGCCCAGCCGTTGTAGGAGATGATCTGGCCGGGTTTGACGTTCGGGGCGACTTTGGCCCGGACCAGGAAAGACCCAACATCGTTGAAGACACGAACGAGCTCGTCATCGGCCACGCCGCGGGCACTGGCGTCCTCGACACTGACCATCACATGGGGTTCGCCGCGGTGCGTGCCGAGGATGACCTTGTTCGCCTGGTTCATGGTGTGAATTGACCAGCGGTTGTGGCCGGAGGTCATGCCGAGGGGGTATTCGCCGCCCATCTTCGGGTTGGGCTTGTAGGTGGGGAGCTCCTCGCCGGCCTCCAGAAACCACTCGTGGTCGATGTAGAACTGGGCGCGGCGGGCATAGGTGGGGAACGGTTCGCCCTTTTCGACGTGGTTGCGGAAGGGGACGTGGGTCTTGTTGGGTTCGAGCGGGGATGCCTGGGAAGCGGCGAGAACCGACATGCCCCAGTCGGTGAAGCGGACGTGACCCTTCTCGCGCATGGTATCGAGAGTGGTGCCGTGGGGCAGCGTTCCTGACAGCGCCGAATCGCGGATGCCCTCATCCCAGCGCGTGTCCTGATTGTCGAAGTAGCCGTCCATCGAGTAGGCGTTCGGCAGGTCGGCGTAGCGACGCGGGACGCCGTTGCTACCGACGTACTCTTCGAGTCCGCGTTGCTGAGCGATCTCCGCCATCTTCCCGATGATGCCGCCGAAGATGTCCCATTCGTTCTTGGACTCCCCGTAAGGCTCGGCGGCCTTGTCGCCAAGCGTGAAGTTGAGGACGTGCGGGGTTGGCATGCCGAAGGTGATCTTCTCGTAGTGCTGGGCGGCGGGGAGGAAGTAGTCGCCGTACATAGCCGTCTCGCTCATGCGGAAATCGACGGTGACGATGGTCCTGAGCTTGGGCCAGAGGTTGGTGACCAGGGCCTTCTTGCCGCCGCGATTCCGGCGAAGCATGTCGCCAGAGGCCTCGAAGAGGATGCGCGGGGGCGGCATGTCGGGCCCGTACTGGGCCATCCCGTCCCACCAGCCTTTGGCCAGGGCTTCGTTCATGTACTCGTCAAAACTGCGGGGCAGGGTGGTGTCGCCCCAGTCCTTTGTGTTCCAGCGCTCCTTGAAACCGCCGTGCCAGTACCACCAGAAGGCGGGTGGCGAGGAGGAGTTGCCGCCAAGAGCCCGTTGGCGTCCCTGGCCGGTGGCGCCGCCCAAGATGCCTCTCGCGCCGCCGCGCCCGGCGCCCATCTTGGCCATCTCGACGATGGCCAATTCGGTTGTGAGAGTGGGGTCGGCGGCCTTCATCGCGGCCATGGCGGCATCGCGGGCGGAGAGGATGATCTCCGTGTTTGCTGCGCCCGGCCCGGGTCCTCCATCAGCTTGCCCATCGCCTTGAAGCCGA
>CAZCDK010000256.1:0-2248 GCA_964497285.1 uncultured Anaerolineaceae bacterium
AGCCCGTCGAGGCCGTCGGTGATCGCAACCGCGCTCGTCGTGGCCACGATCGTAGCGACCGCGACGACGATGTAGACGAGGCCGAGCTCGTAGTGGCCTGACCACGGGACGTTGATCGACTGCACGTCGATCTGGTCATAGAGAATCCAGGCCGCGCCGAGACCGAGAATAGTCGTGAAGGAGACCTTGAAACGCCACGACAACCCACCCTGGCGCCGATGCTGGAGCGTGCCAAGGTCGTCGATGAACCCGGTCGCGCCGGTAACGCCGATCATGGCGAGCGGCAGCAGGATTGAGTTGTGTTTCCACCAATCCACGGCCACCGCCGTCACGATGAGCGCCGGGGCCCAGATCATGAGCCCTCCGAAGGTCGGGGTGCCTGCCTTCTTCTGGTGGGACGCGGGCTGATACTCGCTGATTTGCTTGCCGGCCTTCTGCGAGCGCAAGTAGCGCAGGATCGGCTGTCCCAGCGCCAACGACAGGAGGAATGTGGCGGCACCAGAGATCAGGGCGTGAATCACGGCCTGCCCTCCAGTAGCGGGATAACAGCCTCAAAGGCCTGGCTGCGGGAGGCCTTGACGAGGACGAAATCACCGCTCTGGAGCTGCAAGCGAACAGCCTCGGCCGCCCCCTCCTTCTCGTCGTACCACGTGGCGTCCCGAAGGCCCGCCGCCCTCGCGGCATCGACCGTGACGCGGCAGGGATCGCCAACGGCGACGAGGATGTCGCATGTCTCGGCGGCAAGTTCTCCTATCCTCCGGTGCTCGTCTTCCTCAAAGCCGCCGAGTTCGGCCATTTGCCCGATGAGGGCGATGCGGCGTCCCTGGAGCCCCCCCAGCATGCGCAACGCGCCGGCGAGCGAGGCCGGGCTGGAGTTGTACGAGTCGTCGAGGATGGTGGCCCCGGACTCTGTCACCACAACATGGACGCGACCTTCAGTCCGGGCAGCAGCGACGGCCGCCGCCGCCTCCGCAAGAGACATCCCGAGGGACAGACAGACAGCGACCGCGGCGAGCGCGCCGGGAACCACATGCACCCCGGGGATGTGGCAGCGGACTTCACACGCCTCTCCCGCCCGTTCCACAACGAACGACGTGCCGTCGAGGCCACGATCGGCCACGGGCCCGCGACGCAAGACCGCGGAATGGTTCTGGCCGAAGGAGAGCACTCGCGCGCGAAGGCCAGGAGTCGCCGCCTCAATGCGCGGGTCATCGATGTTGACCACTGCGGTCGCCGATTCCGGCAGCCATCGGACAAGCGACAGCTTCTCCGCCTCGATTGCCTCGGCGCTTCCCAGCCTCGACACGTGGGTGAGACCGACGTTCAGGACCACACCGACGTCTGGTTCAGCGATGGCGCAGAGTTCGGCGATTTCGCCGGGCCTGTCCATGCCCATCTCAAGGACGGAGACTTCGTGGTCGCGGCGCAGGCTCATGAGCGCAAGAGGCATCCCTTCGCGGGAGTTCAGGTTGCCGGCGCTGCTGTGTGTTCGGAAGCGTGCCGTCAGTGCTGCCCCCGTGAGGTCCTTGGCGGTCGTCTTGCCAACTGTGCCCGTGATGCCAACTACGCGCGGATTGCAGGCCTTCCGCCACGCGTGTGCGAGCTGGCCCACTGCCCGGGTGGCGTCGGGAGCAACAACGACCGTAGTGACTTCCGGCACCGGATGCGGGGCGCGTTCGCAGATCGCTGCCACGGCTCCGCGAGCCAGCGCCTCGCTCACGAACTGGTTGCCATCTGCCTTCTCTCCCCGGAAGGCCGTGAAGAGATCCCCCGGGCAAGTCCGGCGCGAGTCGAACGCCCCCCCGGTGACTTCCGCCTCCGGACCTTCGAACACGCGGTATCCGTGTTCCCGCATCACCCGTGCGACAAAGGCCGTAGTGAGGTGTGTAGTCACGGTCTGGTGGCGCCTTTCTCCGGCGGCAGGCCAAGATAGGCCAGCGCTTCGTCGGTGAAACGGGCGAAGACGGGACCGGCCGCGGCTGTGCCGGTCTGGCCATCGGCGTTCTCGTCCAGCTTCACAAGCACCAGGATCCGTGGGTCCTGGAGCGGCGCGAAGCCGACGAACGACGCGATCTGCGTGTCGTTGTAGCCGTTGATCACGGCCACGTTCGCTGTCCCCGACTTTCCGCCCGCGGTGTAGTGGCGGGGATTGCGGCCCACGCCGGGAGGATCCATGGCGATCACTTCGCCAAGAATCGAACGAATGGCGGCGCTGGTTTCAGGCGAGACGGCACGATCGACGACCTCG
>CAZCDK010000257.1:0-2227 GCA_964497285.1 uncultured Anaerolineaceae bacterium
CCGCTGCCAACTCACCCTGGTCCGCTCGTGACCGTCGGGAAAAAGAGCCGCACCCGAATCGTTTCGACCGGGCGCTGGAGACGTTGCGCGCGGAGGAGTCGCAACTCACCGAGCGTTTCGCGGCGGTGTCCAAGGCGTATTCGGAGGCGAGCGAACGGCGCGCCGAGGCGGTCCAACTGCTGGCCGTGGCGCGGGGGCGGGCGCTCGAGGCCGAGAGAGTCGCGCGCGCCGGGCGCCCGGCCGGCTTGGCCGCCAACGGGGGTGCGGAGACCCAGGACGAGGCGCTGTTGCAGGCGTACGCCGCGGCCGGCGAGGCCGCGACGAAGTGCGCAGCCGTTCTGGCGGAAGAACGGGCGGCGCGGCGTGCGGCCCGGCAGTGCGAGGAGGACCTGCACGACGTGCGGTTCCAGATCGACCGGCTGACCGCGAATTCCGTGCGCGTGCTCTCCCCGCTCTCCGACGAGGTGGACCGCATCCGCCGCCAGCTCGCCGGCATCGATGCCCGCCGCGAGGAGCTGTACCGGAAGTTGATCACCGTCGCGGGCGGAGGGTGCGGTGCCGGAAAAGGGCCATGGGATTCGGTAATGATGTCGCCATCTCACTCCGCCTGCCGCAGGTCGATGGGTGTCGCTGGAAGGTGGCTCGGGATGTGCGCGCGCCACCAGGGAATAGCCGTCACCAGGGACCAATCGAGGAGCGTGTCCAGGTAGCCGGACTTGAGGTAGCTGCGGAGAAGCAGCATTCCTTCCGCGTTGGCCTCCAGCCAGAACATCCCGTTGCTCTTCATCCGCATGTTCACCACGCGACGCACGGCGCTCTCGATCGCTCCGCTGCCACTCGGGATGCGGGCAGCCTCGAACGACGCGTACTGCATGCGCTTGGCGTTGCGAAGGAAGTAGTCCCGATGCTCGCTGATCTCCTTGGCGTTTCGGCCGATGGCCAAGCCGTCGATGTGTGCGACGAGCTGCTCGATCTTGCCCGCGTGAAGCCGGTTCTTGGCCTGGCGAATCCACTTCTGCTTGTCGTTCTCGCACCAGTTCTTGGGAACGTCGGCGATTTCGTGAAGCACGCCCACGGCGTGGCACCAATCGATGACTTGCGTGACCTTCTGCGGGTCGAGTTCCAGACGTACGGCGAGCTTGTCTGCCCGATCCCAGATCCACTTGGCCCCGTCGCCGGCGATGATCAGCTGACGCGCCTCATGAGCACCGAGTGCCTTGAGGTAGCCGACGAGCATTTCGAAGACGGCGTCGGCGTCTCCCAGTGTCCCGTCGTACACCGGTTGGAACGAGTCCGCGATGCTGCCGTCGTTGCCGATGGTGTAGATCGTCAAGAGCTTCGGCTCGCGCCAGGGCGCCTCGTACCGTCGGTGACCGCTGGGAAGCCGGGGGCCTCTCCGGTGGGGCAGCCGTTCGCGCACCCGTCCGCCATCAGTGGCGATGACCACGCGCTTCCCGCGCAGCACGCCGGAGGCCGCCGGATTCCTGCGCGCCTCCTGGAGCCACTGCGCGCGTTGCTCGACGGCGCGCCCGCCATACTTGTGGACGATGCGCAGCGTCTTCCGCTGGCCCAGGTTGACGCCGCGTCGTGCCAGGGCAGCGCGTCCGGTGCTCACCGAGTCGTTGTCGGCGATCTGCCTGCATACCTCCGCCCCGAGCGCTGGCGTAACGAAGAACCAGATGCCCAGTGCGGCGAGCACCGGATAACACCCCGCGCCGCCCTTCCCCCGTTGGCCCACCTTCCGTGGACGTCCCGGCCGCTTCCGGCTCCCTCTGTTGTTCGGCCCGACGTACTCCACCGTCAGGCGCACTTCGCTGCCTCCCAGGAGGGTGACGCCGACATCTCGCGTGCCGCGGTGGCGCAACTTGCCCGCCTGCCGGGCAGCCAGCGACGCCTCGGTCTGCAGCAGCGGGTCGGCAACGATGCGCTTGAGCACCGTCGCGGTGATCGCGTCCGCCACCTCGCGCCCCAGCGCCGCAATCTCCAACTCGGCTGCTCGAAAGGCGCTCGGATCCCGTGCCCCGAGCCAAACATCGATCTTCGCTGCGACGTCGCCATCGGCCTTGGCGAGTATCGACTGAATTTGCTTGCGCACATCGGTTGTGGTAGTGGTCGTCATGTGCCGACTGAATCACATCGGATGCGTGATGGCCACTTTTCGGCATCGCACCCCTTCAGACGTTCGATCCGCATCGCACTACTCGCCAGGATTGTAGCCCATTTCTCG
>CAZCDK010000258.1:0-2096 GCA_964497285.1 uncultured Anaerolineaceae bacterium
CCCGTGCCGTTTCGCAGTCCAAGCACGCTCTATGGTTTGAAGCGATGGCTCTGGCGTCCGCACCGCTGGCACCACGACGCAAGATCCCGTCCGCATGGCACGGACCTCCTGGTGGTCGTCACGCCCGGGTGGACACCTCGGTGTCGCCGGGAGCCGGCCTCTCTGCCCGCCAGTCCGGGCTGCCTCTCGAGCCTGTCCGACCCGTTCGCCTGTGGTCAGGCTGGCCGGGGGGGCCTGCCGACCTCACCCGAGGTCACGTCGCCGGGTGGGGTCTCGAGGCTGTAGAATGCGTGGACGATGCGCGATCGAACCGTGATGCCGTCCGAACAGGTCGTGACCATCGGCCACCGGTGCCCGGCCTGGCGCGTCTGGGTTGCGGTCTTCGCGCTTCTCATCGCGGATGGGGTCGTGGGCAAGCTGTTCGGCATCGTGGTCAGGGGGCACGGCTCGAACGACGCTCCCCGCCACCTGTTCCGTACGGCCTCTACGGCAGGATTCGGATCCGTGGCCACGGACCTCGCGGTGCATTGGCTTCCCCGGGTGGCCATCATCGGCCTGGTGACAGCGCTCATGCTGCGATTCATCGGCCTGGACTGGCGCGACGCGCTGTCGCGGTGGCGGGTACCGAGGCTGTCCACGTGTGCCCTCGTCGCGGCCGCAGTGACGATCTACCACGTGGGCGTCCGCTGGGCCATCGGTGGCTGGCCGCTCGCGATCGCCGATGGACTCGCCACGAATCCGATCTGGTTCTGCGGTGTGTACGTGCTGCGATTCCTGCCGAGCGCCGTTGCGGAAGAGGTCGTCTATCGCGGCGGTCTGATCGGCATTCTGGGCGCGCGGTATGGGGCCGCCTTCGCCGCGGGCCTGTCGCTCGTGCTGTTCGTCGTGGGGCACTCGTATGGAGGCTGGTGGCTGATGGTGAATGCAGTGGCTCTGGGGGCGATGTTCACGGTGATCTACACGCAGACAGGGAGCCTGGCTCCCGGCGTCGTCGCACACACCTTCAGCAATGTGGTTCACGCCAGTCTGAACTACTGAACTACTGATGAACTACCGACGACGCGTCGGGACCGGCGTGCCGGTCCGTCTGGATGTCCGGCCATCCGATGCGTCGGCCGGGTCGCACCCGATGTCACGGGATCCGGGAGTTCTGTCTGTCCGTGATATGATGTCAGCGGGCTGGCTCGTCGCCACACGCGCTGTCTGGTTCACGCCGGCGATCGCGCCGTGCTCGCCGACGGCGCCGGTGCTGCGGAGGCTCCTGTGATCGCGCTGTTCCTGCCCGCGTGGCTTCTCACGGTGCTGCTGGAAACCGCGGTGCTGGTGGTGGGGCTGTCGAGGCACCACGCGATCGTCGAGCGCCTCTACTGCGGGTTCTGGCTTTCCAGCGCGACCTTGCCGGTGGTGTGGTTCGTGCTGCCCGGACTGGTGGATCCGCTCGGGCACCGCGCCGCGTATCTCGCGGTCGCGGAGACCTTCGCGCCGGCGGCGGAGTGCGGTCTGTTCGCCGCCCGCCACCGCGACCGGACCACCCGCCGCGACCTGGCGGCGATCGTGCTCGCGAACCTGGTTTCGTCTCTCGTCGGGGAGGTGCTCTGGCGTGCCGCATGATCTGGTGTTTTGTGCCTGCGTCGCTTTCTCGCTGCTTCTGGCCGCTCCCGCCGCGGCGGACATCCCGCCTCCTCCGCTGCCCTACGGCGGCGGCAACCTGAACGCGATCATTGCCGGCGGCCTCGCGCTCGCGGGCGCGCTGTTCATCGGCGTGAGGCTCTTCATCAACCGGGAGCGCGGTCGCGGCGGCGCCCGGCTGCTGTGGCTGGGCGGGCTGGGGGCCTGCCTGATCGGAGCGGCCGCCGCCTGGACCGTCAACGAGCGCTCCGTCGCGGAGAACCAGGCCAGGCGGGCGCGCGAGCAGCGGGAAAGCGACAAGGTGAAGTGGCAGATGTATCGCGAGGCCCGGGAGCGAGCGGAGGCAAGCCAGCGAGGGAAGAAGTGACGCGGCGATCGGGGCGCTCGACCCGAGGGCCAGGTTCCCCCACCTGTTTCGCGGAGTCGGGCCTGTGATCAGGCCTCGGCCTGGCTGCAGAGTCACCAAG
>CAZCDK010000259.1:0-2004 GCA_964497285.1 uncultured Anaerolineaceae bacterium
AGCGATCGGCGCCACCAGCGACCCCCTCATCCTGATCGGGAGTGATCGCATCCACGCCGGCATCGTCGGGCTGGTCGCCTCACGGCTCGCGGATCGCCGGCATCGGCCCGCGATCGTCTATGAGAGAGGCCCGGAGGATAGCCGCGCGAGTGCCCGGAGCATCCCTCAGTTCGACATCGTCGCTGCCATCCGCAAGGAGAAGAACCTGCTGGAGAGGCATGGTGGACACCGCGCCGCCGCGGGCTTCACCGTTCGCAACGAGAACCTCGACCTGCTACGGGAGCGACTGGTGAACTCAGCCACGGAGCTGCTCGCCGTCGAGCAGCTCCGACCGGTGCTCGACATCGACGCCGAGGCGAGCATGTCACAACTCAGCGGCCTGGACATCAGGGGATTGATGCAGTTCGAGCCATGCGGCCAGGGCAACCGGCGGCCCGTGCTGCTCAGCCGGGGGATGCAGCTCTTGAACGCCCGCGCGGTGGGCGCCGATCAGAGCCACCTGAAGCTCACGTTGAGAGACGGCCTCACCACGTGGCCCGCCATTGCATTCCGCCAGGCGGACGCACCGCTGGCCGATCGGGTCGATGTCGTCTACTCGCTCACGCGGGAGTGGCGGAGCGAGCGTCTCGAACTCGAAGTCCTGGACATCGCACCAGCGCCTGAAGGGCGCCCGCTGGAGAGCGAGTGATGGAGCAGCATGTGGCCCTGACCGAGGACGCCCAGTGTTCACTGGCCCATGGTGCGGAGCTCTGCCGCCAGGCAAGGCTGGCCATCTTCACACCGGAACACCTGCTGGCCGGCGCGGTCCTTGCCCTTCGCGAGGCAGGTCTTGTTGCACTCCCAGAACCCGCGGCGATCGCCAATGCACTCGAGTTGATCCACGGCACCGGCGAGGACGTGCCGCCCGATGACGTCACCTTCGGACCCGGCGCCAGAGCGGTCCTTGACGCCGTGGCGAGAGTGGCCATCGAAGAGGGACGCGCAGGCGTTGGCGCTCGCGACCTGGCCGTGGGCGTGGTCCTCTCCGGCGAGGCCGCGCCCATGTTCGTGACCGCCATGGGAGCGTCCCGTGACACGCTCCTTCTTGCCCTCGGGGCGCTGCCGGAACGCGGGTAGCTTCCCCACGCAAACAGGGGTAACCCCCTATTCCAAGGCGCGCTCCTCCGCATGCACCATTGAACTCGGCGGGGCTTGGAGTTAGGGAGATGACTCGAAGCCACAGGAACTCGGAACCATGTCCGCTCTGCGGGCGCGTGACTCGTGCCCATTCGCGGCTCGTCGTTTCTGATCTCGAATGCATCGGCAGAGCCCGCCCCACGCGTCACGCGACCGTGATCTGCCGTGACTGCGCATTCGCGATGGTACTGCAATCGCACGCCGCAACCATGCGCGCCTGACACTCCGGTCCCCATCGAATCCCGTCGTCCGGCCCCATCCCGGCGCCTGTCGGCTCGCGTTGCGGCGCCATCCGGCACGCGTAGAATGACCTCAGAACGGCAACGGGAGTGGAGATGATCGACGTCCTCGCGCTGATCCTGGCAGGTGGTCAGGGCGACCGACTGTCGGTGCTTTCCGAGCAGCGCGCGAAGCCCGCCGTTGTGTTTGGCGGGCAATACAGGATCATCGACTTCGCTCTCAGCAATTGCGCCAACAGCCAGATCACCAAGGTGGGCGTGCTCACGCAGTACCGGCCGCGTTCGCTCGTAAACCACATCGGATCGGGCCGAGCCTGGGGCTTCGATACACTCGAAGGCGGCGGCATCCAGGTTCTGCAGCCATATCTCGGGCGGGCCGACATGGACTGGTACCAGGGCACAGCCGATGCCATCTACCAGAACCTCTACTTCATCGAGGAATCGCAGGCCCGCGAAGTCCTCATCCTGGCAGGCGACCACATCTACCTGACCTCCTACCGAAACTTGCTGGCCTACCACCGTAGCCAGCAAGCAGACGTCACCGTGGGCGTCTACTCCGTCCCGCTCGCGGAAGCGCACCGCTATGGCG
>CAZCDK010000260.1:0-1981 GCA_964497285.1 uncultured Anaerolineaceae bacterium
CCTCACGAGCCGGACCTGCGCGTCTGTGACCATGAAGCCTCCGTGGGGCTCACAGCCTCAGAACTCGGTGAACGAAGAAGGCCGGATTCGAAAAACACCGACAGGTCGAGAGATTGAGAGGGTCAAGCGTAACATTATTTAGTTGAATATTGTCGAGCGTTCTGGTACCATCCCGCGCGTGACACAAACTTCGCTGGCCACCCAGGACGCGTCGTTTGCGGTTCCCCCGTTGTTGGACGTCTGCCAAGTCGCCGACCACGAAATCGTTCACCTCGGTGCCACGCCGATCGCCCAGTACCCTGTCGCCGATATCACGATGCGGCGTCACGTGATGGTGCAGTTGGCCGAAGCCGGCCGTCTCTCCGGTGTGTACATCGCCGACCGGTTCCAGGTCACGCCGGTCTATGTGAGCGTGCTCCGCGGCCGCTACCGGGCCGAGGGGTCGCCTGCGCTGGCCGCCAAGCGGCGGGGGCCGAAAGGCCCGATGAAGGTGACTGGCGATCTGGAGGACCGTGTGCGGGCCCTGCGAGCCGCCCGATTGTCGTACCGGGCGATTGCCGCCACGCTGGGGGATGTCTCGCATCAAACGGTCAAACGGATCTTGGAGCAGGCCGCGCCCCAGCAGGCGCCATTGCCTGAGGCGAGGGCGGAAGCCGAACCGGAGCAATTGAGTACCCCTCCGCCCGCTGAGGCCGCGGCAGCAGAAGACGAGGTGGCCCCGCCCGCGCCGGCTCTGGTGCCGGAGGCGGTTGCCGCGTCGGCCCCGCTCGTCGTCGGCGCCACCCGCTATGCCGGCGCGATGCTTCTGCACGTGGCCCTCGCGCAGTTGCGGCTGTGGCAGGTGTTTGCGGCGGGCGGGGCGCAGCTCGGGCCCACGACGCTCAGTGTGGCGCAGGTCGTCGGGATGATCGCCTTGGGCTTTGCCCTCCGGCTGCGGTCGATTGAGGGCTTCAAGACCGCCCTGGCGCGGGATTTCGGCGCGTTGTTGGGGCTGCGGGTGGCGCCGTGCGTCCAGACGCTTCGGACCCACCTGCGCGCGCTCGCGGAAAGCGTGGCTCCCGACGCGATTCTCCGCGCGCTGCTGGCGGCCTGGATCGAGCTTGAGCCGGTGTGGGAAGGGGCGTACTACGTGGACGGCCACTTTTCGCCGTATTCCGGGCAGGAGCCGGTCGCGAAAGGGTGGAATGCCAAGCGCCGGCTGGCGGAGCCGGGGCACACCGACGTCCACGTGCACGATGCGACCGGTCGGGCGCTGTTTTTCCTCAACCGGCCGTTCAACGATTCCCTGGTCAAGGCGTTGCCGACGATCGTGGCGGAGATTCGGGCGGCGGTCCCGGACGAGCGCGTGGTGCTCATCTTTGACCGGGGCGGCTACAGCGGCGTCGGCTTCCGCGCCCTGAGCGAGCAGGGCATCGGCTTCATCACGTATCTCAAGGGACGGAAGGCCCGACGGCGGTTTCCCTCGGATCGCTTCGTCCACCGCTGGTGGGAAACCGACGATCCGGCCGGCATTGCGAAGCGGAAACGCCACGTCTATCGCATCTACGAGCGGAGCACGCGAATTCGCGAGGCGGGTCTGGTGCGAACCTTGGTCTTCGAGGACGGTGACGCGCAAATCCCGGTGCTCACGAACTGCGAGAAGATGCCCGTGGCCAAAGCCGTGCATCTGCTTCGCCTCCGCTGGCGGCAGGAGAACAGCTTCAAGTACTTGTCGACGCACTATGGGATCGAACAGATCATTCAATACGGCGTCACCACGACGGCGGACGACCGCGTGGTCGTGAACCCGGTGCGGGTGAGGCTGCGCAACCAGATCGACGACCTCCGGGCGGCGCTGGTCTTCACCGAAGCCGATGTGGGCCAGGCGGTCCTTGCCGGCGAGTCCGCGACGACGGCGGTTACCTCCAAGACGCGCCGGATGACCCAGGCCCTCGAGGCACGCCTTGCCCGGCTGGAGCACCGGCTCAAGCACACCCCGGCC
>CAZCDK010000261.1:0-1979 GCA_964497285.1 uncultured Anaerolineaceae bacterium
CTCGACTTTTACCCGAACACCCGCCGCTGCTTCGCCTGCGAGACGGGCTACGACGAGGCGATCCCGGAGTTGGCCACCTACGTGGGCAGCGACGCCTACGGCAAAGACCTCGTGGCGTTCATGCGCGACCTTGCGCCTTCGCCGTCGCCCGCACCCTCGCTCGAAGAGCGCGTCGCCCGCCTCGAACGGATCATCGGCGGGAACGGTGCCGACGCCAACGGTCGCCGCCTCGTGGACGAAGCCGCCCTGGCGTGGCTCGACGCCGAGGGCATGTCGCTCTTCCTCGGGCTCGCGCACACGCAGATCGAACTCGCCCGGATCGCGGAACGCTGAGAGTCGCTACAGCCCCCGCACGCGCGGCGCGATCTCGGCCGCGAGGTACTCCGGGATCTCGTCGGAGTCGAAGTTGAAGTGCTGGAACTGCACCTCCTGCAGGCCGAGAGCAGCGTACTGGCCAAGTGTCTCGACCACCTCATCGGTAGTTCCGGCGATCATGCCGCGGCTGCGCGCCCGGGCGCGCCACTCGGCAGGAGGCACGTTCGCCCCGCCCCACATCCCCTGCACGCGGCGCGTCGCGGCGTCGAGCGCCGCCTCGTTCGGCCCGACAACACCGAAGGTCATCATCGAACGCTTGACCGTGGCCGGGTCGCGTCCCTCGCGCTCGCAGTGCCGTTCGAGCACGTCGCGCTTGTGCCCGTAGACCTCGGGGGTGACGTTCGTCGAGTTCCATTCGTCCGCGTAGCGGGCCACCAGTTTCAGCGTGCGCTTTTCGCCCCCGCCCCCGATCAGGATCGGCGGCCTTCCCGCCGCCGGTCTCGGCTGGCAATCGGCGCCGTCGAGCCTGTAGAACGGCCCGGCGTGGGTGGCAGGTCCCGGCGCCCAGAGCGCCTTCATCACGTGGATCGCCTCCTCCAGCCGATCGAAGCGCTCCTTGAGGGGCGGGAAGTCGATGCCATAGGCGTGGTGCTCGGCCTCGTTCCAGCCCGCGCCCAGGCCCATCACGAACCGGCCCCCGCTCAGGACGTCGATCTGCGCCGCCATCCGGCCCACGTTCACCGGCGCGCGAAAGGTCACCGGCGTGACCAGCGGTCCGAAGCGGATGCGCTTCGTCTCCTTCGCCGCCACCACGAAGGACAGGTACGCCTCCAGCGACTCCTGCTGCGGCCCGATGAAGAAGTGGTCGGAGCGGAAGACCGTGGGGAACCCCAGCCGCTCGGCCAGCGCGAGGATGTGGCTCCAGCGCTCCCAGGTCAGTCCGTTCTGGCCTTCGACCATCAACCCGATGTCCATTGCGGCTCCTTTCGGCGTGCCTTCTCGTGAGGCACATCGTAGCCGAATGAGTGGCGAGGCATGAGGCCCGAATGAGCCCCGGCCACTTCGCTCGTCGTCTACCCGGGTGGTGCGGGAGACTCGTTCCTCGTGCCTCGCACCTCGTGCCTCCCGGTGACATCCGCCCCTTGGAGATCCGGCCGGCGCCTGCCACGGTCGCGCCATGGCCTGTCACCATCCCCCGGAGGAACTGCAGCGCGCGTACGACGGCGGGCCCACGCCCCTGCCGGGCCGCTTCTTCTGCAGCCTCTGCGGTGAACCGGTCTACGCCATGCCCGCCGCTCCGCGGAGGCAGCCGGGATCGGCTGCTGCCGTGCTACACCTGGTCGATGCACTCCACCGCGCCCGCACGGTGGAAGATGCGGGGTAGACGGGACTGCAGCGACGCGAGCACGTCCCAGCTGATGGTGCCCGTCAGGGCGGCGATATCGATCGCGGTGATGCGCTCGGTGCCCTGCTCGCCAATGAGGACAGCCTCGTCCCCCTCCGCCGCGCCAGGAATGGCGGTGACATCGACGAGGAAGTGGTCCATGGCCACGCGACCAACGACCGGGCATCGCCGCCCCCGCACGAGCACCTCGCCCTGGTTGCCGAGTGAGCGCTTCCAACCGTCGGCGTAGCCGACCGGCACGAGGCCGGCCCGCGCCGGC
>CAZCDK010000262.1:0-1974 GCA_964497285.1 uncultured Anaerolineaceae bacterium
GATCCTCCGGGCGACGATCACGGCGGGCTCACCGGCGGCAATGGCGCCGACGATCCTCCGGGCGACGATCACGGCGGGCTCACCGGCGGCAATGGCGCCGATGATCCTCCGGGCGACGATCACGGCGGGCTCACCGGCGGCAATGGCGCCGACGATCCTCCGGGCGACGATCACGGCGGGCTCACCGGCGGCAATGGCGCCGATGATCCTCCGGGCGACGATCACGGCGGGCTCACCGGCGGCAATGGTGCCGACGATCCTCCGGGCGATGACAACGGCGGGCTCACCGGCGGCAATGGCGCCGACGATCCTCCGGGCGACGACAATGGTGGACTCACCGGCGGCGGCACCGGCGCTGATGATCCTCCGGGCGATGACAACGGTGGACTCACCGGCGGCGGCGCTGACAATCCTCCGACCGACGACAGCGGCGGAGTTACCGGCGGCGGACACGGCCACTGAGCTGCTGCTTCCGAGAGCCGGCGCAGCACGCGTCCAGATCGAAACAGAAGGGCTGCAGGTTGCGGGCAGGGCCAGGTGAGGCCCCCTGCAGCCTGCAGCTTTTTTCTGCCCGAAGAGAACTGCCGTGCGAGGAAGGGTGATAAAAGTGCCACAAACTTGTGCGGTCGGTCAGGCATGCACGTATCTAGTTTCCGTTCGGTAGCACTCTGCTGGCTGTTTGTCGTACTCGACTGCCGCGCAGGTGCCCTGGTGCAAACAACTTGATTCTCACAGCCTCGGGCCGCTCACGGGCGGTCCTCCGAGGCAGCGGTTCTGACCGCAAGTGGCTCAGTGTCTCGGTTCTCGTTCCGGGCGAAAGGAAGGCGCAATGAAGGGCAAGAAGTTGTGGTTCGTGGGAATGGTCATGGTCATGCTGCTTGGTCTGGGGCAGACGGCCCACGCCGAATTGAATGCCGTCGGGCCGACCGATCCCGAGGTCGGCTTTCCGCTCTGGTACCAGGACCCGGCCTTGACGGCCTGTGAGCTCTGTCTCGAGCAGCCGTCGGGGCCGTCAGACCCCTGTGGGCTGGCCGGAACGATCCCGTTCCCCGGGCAGCCCATCTCCGTACCGGCCAACAGTCCCGAGGAGATGTTCTGGCACATGGCCACTGCCCTCACGCCCACCCCCGCGGGCTCGGCCCTGCTGGTGCTGGCCCTCGAAGCGGCCTTTGCCAATGGGCCTGTCGAGGCCGGGGCGCAGGTGGCCTTCGCCCGGGTCCGGATCCGGGTCGATACGGCCGTGGCCGGCAACTACCGGATCACGCATCCGTACGGGGTCAAGGAGTTCACCAACGTCCCCGCGGGCGTGAGCGGCATCAACGACTCGGTGGACGTGGGCCTGGTCCCGGGGGTCTTCAATCTCGCCCTCAACGGCGCCATCGGACCCTTCCTGCGGTGGGATACGGACTTTCCGGTGACCTATCCGCAGTACCCCGGCATGCAGTTCCTGGGCGACCCCAACGTGACGCACACGATCACCGGCAGTCCCTTCAACACCAACTTCTTCCGGGTCGAGGTGGACGCGGATCAGAACGGCAGCTACGAGGCCGTCGTCGCCGAGACCAACCTCTTCGCGGTGCTGGGCAAGGTCTTCACGGGCCCGCTGAACCTCCCGACCGCGGGGGTCACCTACAGCCGCCCGAGCCAGGCCTATGCGGCCGGGCAGGTCTTCCGGGTCACGGCGACGTTCGACACGGACATCACGCCGACCGCGCCTGGCATCCGCTTCGCGGGCGGGCTCACCGGGAACACCACGAACGACGTCTTCCCCGCGCAGCCGATGGCGAGCGTCGGCGGAAGCCTGACGACGTGGACGTTCAGCCGAGTGGTTCAGGTCGGGCCCGACGAGGGCGCCTTCACGATCCGGCTGGAGGCCAACGGCGCGCGGCTCACGCCGGCAAAGGGCACCTTCTTCGTCGACAACACGCCGCCCGTCGCCACGCTCTCATACTCGAAGTCGACGGCCCTGGTGGG
>CAZCDK010000263.1:0-465 GCA_964497285.1 uncultured Anaerolineaceae bacterium
GCGCAGCCCTCGCGCACTGGAAGCGCTCGCGCAGTGAGCGGTCGGGGATGATCGCAACCGATGTCTTGAGCCCTGGCAGATTGAAGGTCTTGCTTGGCGCCATCAACGTGATCGTCCGGGCTTCCACCTCGGGCGAGAGAGTCGCGATCGGGACATGGGTCTTGCCGGGGTAGACCAGGTCGCAATGAATCTCGTCGGAAACGATGAGTAGACCGCGTCGAAGGCAGATCTCCGCCATGCCGCCGAGTTCCTCACGGCTGAACACCCGCCCGGCAGGGTTGTGCGGATTGCAGAGGATGAACATGCGCGTGCGGTCCGTGATTGCCCGCTCGAACACCTGCCAGTCGACCTCGTAGCACCCGTCGGCGGTGCGGCCGAGTGGTGCCTCATCTCGAACCGCGCCATGGTTACCCGGGGCGCTGAGGATAGGGCCATAGCCGGGTACCTGGACGAGGACGCCCTGGC
>CAZCDK010000263.1:475-1758 GCA_964497285.1 uncultured Anaerolineaceae bacterium
GATTCGTGAAGGCGCGAACAGCCAGGTTGAACGAGGCGATGACGCCGGGCATGAGCACGAGCGCCTCCGGTTCGACGACCCACCCGTAGCGCTGGGCCAGCCGCGCGATCACAGTCTCGCGGAACTCCGGGAGGTCGGCGCCGTAGCCGAAGAAGCCATGCTCCGCGCGCTCGCGGAGGGCACGCACGATCGGCTCTGGCGAGCGGAAATCCATGTCCGCGACGTACATCGGCAGAACGTCCGGAGGGTAGGTGTGCCACTTCGAGCTCTCCGTGGCGGTGCGGTCGTAGACGGTATCGAAGTCGAATGCCATGGCGCACGTAGTCTTGGGAGAATCCGCACGTCCTGCAAGCGGATGGTGGCCACGAACCACCGATGCCTGACATAATCCGGCATCCACGCGGGGAGATGCCGGTTGAGTGAGTACGACGCGGAGTCGGTTCGGTCCTACTTCGACGCCTATGGCGAACGGGAATGGGATCGCCTCGGAGACAACCCGGCCGGACGGACCTCATTCGCGATCCACTGGAAACTGATCGCTCCCGAGATCAGGCCTGGCATGCGTGTGAATCGCCGGAGTTAATGTTCACGACCGGGGCGCGATCGCCGGGGTGATGCCCATGGGCGTCGCCAAAGTGATGCCCGGATCGCCAGAGTGATGCCCACCCCCAGAACGATCGTCGCGAGGACGATGAAGCCGACCCATTGAGGAGGTCGGCGTGGCGTTTCTGGAGGTAGCAATGGTCCAGGTTCGGGAGGTCATCCGGCGCTGGCAGGCCGGGGAAAGCAAGACGGCGGTTGGCCGTGCGAGCGGCATATCGCGGCGGACGGTCGGGCGATACATCGAACAGGCCCAGGCCTTTGGTATCGCGCGAGATGGTGAACCGCCAGGCGAGGAGGTCCTCGCACAGCTGTTGCAGCGTAACCATGCGGGACCGCTGCCCGGCAAGGTCGGACCGGTGGCCGCGGCGCTGAGTGGCCATGAGGCGCAGATCGCCAGGTGGCTGGACGAGGAGCGGTTGCAACTCAGCCGCATCCACGAACTGCTGAGCGCAGCAGGGGTCGCCGTCTCCTACACGACACTGCGGCGCTACGTCCGTCAGGCGGGCTTGTGGAAGCCGGCGAAGACGACCGTGCGCATGGCGGAATGGCCGCCAGGGGAAGTGGCGGAACTGGACTTCGGCAGGCTGGGGACGCTCATCGATGCGGCGAGCGGCAAGAAGCAGGTTATCTGGGCGCTGGTCGTGATGAGCTCGATGGCCAACAAGATCGGCGCCCTCGTG
>CAZCDK010000264.1:0-272 GCA_964497285.1 uncultured Anaerolineaceae bacterium
GTGGGAGAAAGACGGGGGCGGAGAACATGCCCCCATTGCCCATCCGCCCCATCTTGCCGTAAATCGCGTGGCAGGTCTGCGGCTTGCATTGAGCGTGGCCAGCCTCCTGACGTTGGCTGCCTATTGGCTCAATTTCGTCGACCAGAGGTTCCGCCTGGCAGGCCGGGTATAATGAAGGTCCTTCAGGAACCTGCCTTGCGTCCTTCCCCCTTTCTGAATCGGAGGAGTCGACAATGAGTCCGCACGCCAATCGTCGTGAGTTCCTCAAGAGA
>CAZCDK010000264.1:282-1752 GCA_964497285.1 uncultured Anaerolineaceae bacterium
GCCCAGGCGCTGAGGCGAACCCAATGACGAGGCGCAAGGCTCTCAAGAAGGCCGCCGCAGGCCTGACCATCCTGCCGGCGGGACTGGCGCGCGGTTACACGGCCAACGAAAAACTGAACATCGGCGTCATCGGGGTGCATAGACGCGGGGCGGCCAACATGGCGGCCGTGGCAAGCGAGAACATCGTCGCGCTGTGCGACGTGGATGAGGAGTACCTGGCCGAGGCCGCCAAGAAGTATCCCAAGGCCAAGACCTATCTCGACTGGCGCAAGATGCTCGACCAGAAGGATATCGACGCCGTCACCGTCAGCACGACCGAGCACACCCACGCCCCGGCCAGCATCATGGCCATGAAGCGGGGCAAACACGTCTACTGCGAGAAGCCGCTGGCCCATTCGGTCCACGAGGCTCGCGTGATGCGAGACACCTACAAGCAGACCAAGGTGGCGACCCAGATGGGCACGCAGATCCACGCGGGCGACAACTACCGCCGCGTGGTCGAGCTGATTCAATCCGGCGAGATCGGGCCCGTCCGCGAAACGCACGTCTGGGTGGACCAGGGCATCGAGGGTCCGCGCAGCCGGCCGGAAAAAACACCGGACGTCCCCAAGAATCTCCACTGGGATCTCTGGTTGGGACCGGCGCCGTCGCGGCCCTATCATCCCTGCTACTTCAAGCAGCGTTCCATGTCGTGGCAGAACTGGTGGGATTTCGGCAACGGGGCGCTCGGGGACATGGGGAGCCACACGATCGACCTGCCGTTCTGGGCGCTGGACTTGCAGTATCCCACGACGGTCGAGGCCGAGGGTCCGCTGCCGGTGCGTCCCGAGACGTATCCCGACCATCTGACGGTGCGATGGGAGCACCCCGCCCGCGGCAGCCGCCCGCCGGTGAAACTCACCTGGTACGACCTCCACGGGCGGCCGAAGTCGCCCGAGGGCGTCGACCTGGCGAAATGGCATCTGGGAATCATGTTCGTCGGCGACAAGGGGATTCTGCTGGCGGACTATCGCAAGTGGATGCTGCTGCCGGAGGCCGATTTCAAGGGCTTCAAGGCGCCGGCGCCCTCGATTCCCCCCTCGCCCGGCCATCACCAGGAATGGATCAACGCCTGCAAGACGGGCTCGCCGACGCTGTGCAACTTCGAGTACTCCGGCACGCTCGTCGAGCACAACCTGTTGGGCACGGTCGCTTTTCGGGCGGGCAAGAAGCTCGAGTGGGATCCGGAGAAGCTGCAGGCCCGCAACTGCCCCGAGGCCGATCGGTTCATCCGCCCCCCGTATCGCGAGGGCTGGACGCTGTAGGGTTTGGTCTCCCGACGACCTTGACCCGTGTAATGAAAGACGAGGCAAGAAAATGCGCACTATCGTAAGGAATCCGAACTTCGCCGTCGTAGTCTGGGTCGTGCTGGGATGGACGGGCAGCGTCTGGGCGGCCGATGCCCAAGTCAACCGGCAAGCGATCGACGAC
>CAZCDK010000265.1:0-1716 GCA_964497285.1 uncultured Anaerolineaceae bacterium
TGATGCACGCGGAAAACGCCTCCGTGGTGGCTGGCGTGCGGGAGCACTTCGCGGCGGCGCGGGAGAAGGGCCAGGTGCCCGCCGATCTCGATCCGCGCCTGTTCGCCGAGGCGATGATGTCCTTCTATTGGGGTTCCCACGTTTCTCGCCTGCTCGATCCCGGAGCTGACACCAGTGCCCACTTGGACCAGCTGATGCGGGTTGTCGTGCGGGCCGGACGCGCGTCTCAAGGCTGACGTCAGCGCCGTTCCGGAGCGTCCGAGGCCGTTCTATCGTTGTTGTGCCCGTGGCCCCAACCCGGGCTCCTCGAACCGGGCACGTCGGAGATGCGGTTCGCTGCTGCTCCCCGGCTCAGGCGCCCTCTGATGAGCGAACCCGGGCGGCAACATGAGCGTGTCCGCGTTCGCACACGGGCCAGGGAACGCTCCAACGTCCGCCACTTCGGACCGGCACGTTTCAGGTTCCCCTTCGGGGTGTTTGAGGCACGCGCGCCTGCCGTTACTTAGCGTGAAACAGGCAACGGTGTGCAGGGTGAGCCCATGTTCTCGTCGCACTTCTTCGACCAACACCAACGCGGTCGGGCGTTTCTGGAAGCGGCCGAAGCCCGCGCTAGCGAAGCGCTGTGGAGGCACGCAGACCGCCTTGTCCACGAGGACCCTGGACTGGCGACGGTCGTCGCCGCCTACCTGGCGGAACCGATCGGCGCCGCCGGCCATGAGGCGCCTGCGCCCATCGAGGAAACCCTCGGCGCGGCCCGTATCGAGCTCGCCACGATTCGCGAGCTGCTGCATGGCCTGGCGGGAAGCACCCCACTGCGCGACGCTCTGCTGCACGAGCTGACCCGGGCGAGCACCATGCATGGCATCGTGGCCGAACTGCGGCGGTTGGGCGAACAAGACCCCGGGTTCGACGAAGTTGGCATGCGGCTCGACGTCATCACACGGCTGCTCGATGAGTGGGCTGACTGACCTCTCCCCTGCGCCCGATGGCTACGCTGTGAATCGCACCACGGGGTGCGTCCTGCCCCAGAGGTCCTCCAGCCGGTAGAACGCGCGCTGGTCGGGCGAGAAGATGTGCACGATCAGGTCCCCAAAGTCGAGAAGCATCCAGCCGCTCTGGGCGGTACCCTCCCGGTGCCGCAGATCGTGGCCCTGCGGTTTCAGGTCCTTCTCTAGGTGTTCGGCGAGGGCGCTAAACTGGAGCGGGGATTGGGCGGTGGCGATCACGAAGTAGTCCGTGAACGTTGCCGTGCGGGAAACGTCAATTAGCGCGATGTCGAGTGCCTGGCGATCCGACAGGACGTCGACAGCGCGATGGGCAAGGGCCTCAGGCTCCAGTGACCGCGCTCCTTCCCAAACATCGGACGTTCGAGGAGATTCTAACATAGCCATCCAGCGCAGCCGGGTTGTCGTGGGGATGTCTGGCGGAGTCGACAGTTCTGTGGCTGCGGCTCTTCTCTGCCGCCAGGGCTACGAGGTCATTGGCGTCACGATGCGTCTCTGGACCGAATCGCGCCCGGACGAGTTTCGCGACCGCCGGCAGTGCTGCAGCGTGGAGGACATCGACGACGCTCGCCGGGTCGCGGGCCAGCTCGGTATCCGTCACTACGTTGTCAACCTCGAGGACGCGTTCCGTCGTCACGTCGTGGACCCGTTCGTGAGTGGCTATGCCTCGGGCCGCACGCCCAACCCCTGTATCCGCTGTAACGAGCATGTC
>CAZCDK010000266.1:0-1275 GCA_964497285.1 uncultured Anaerolineaceae bacterium
AGACCCGCGCGGAGATAGGCCAGCGCCCTCTCTCCCGGCGGCCGCAAAGCCTCGGGTAACTTGCGAGCCGCCCTTTCTTCGGCCGGGCCAGGCGGTGCCTTCCTCCTGATGGGGCCGAGCACCGGCAGCTGGATCCGAACCTGCTTCTCTGGATCTGGCACATTGAGCGCTGGCGGGGGCGACGGATCCGGGGTCAGCGATGACCGGTACACCTCGCTGTCCAACAGGAGATGCAGCGCGCAAGCTGCGGCATCCTGCTCGTCGAGCTCATTGAGATCGTCACGGGCCGCGCGATCGAGTTGGGCGAGCAGGACCGCGTCGCCGACTTGATCGCCGCCTTGGCGGGCTTTGCGCTCGGCCCTCGGACGGTCCACAGCTTCGAACTCGACGCGGCTCTTGGCGGGGATGGCGATCAACCTCTCGAAGAATGGAGCGAGTCGGCGGACGACTTCAGGATGGCTGGCAAGCCAAGCCGTCGTCTGCCGGCCCACAGCGGCGACAACCTCGTACGCGTTCGACGCGTCCACTTCGAACCAGTCGCGATACCGCTCGGCAAGGTGGTTGTGGAACGGCTGCCCGTGCAGATTGAGCAAGCCGTGGAGCTCGATGACCGTTGAGTATGCGACCCGGTCCTGCGGGCTTTCATCATCCTTGCCCATCGTTGCGAAGCCGGTCTCCATGGGACTCTTGCCAGCCGCCCAATGGTGAACAGGCCCCAAGGTGTCGGTGACCTTCGTGTTCTGCAAGACCGACGCGAAGGATTGCGCACCAGCGCGCACGTAGGCGTTGGTTGTTGTCCACAGATTCGCGTACCCATAGAAGAACGCCCGCCGATCTGCGACGTCATCGAGCGAGCCACCAGCAAGGTAGGCTAGCCAGGGCAGTCGATTCTTGAACGCTTGCTCCCAATCGCCGCCGGTCTGGACCGTCTCCAGGAACTCCAGCAAGTGTTCGGCTGGCGTCAACGGAAGCCTGGGCCAGAAATCGCGGGCCTCGTCCCATGCGGGAAATGGTCCGAGTCTCTTCGCATGCTCGATCAGGCTCTCGGCCACCTTGGCAACCTCAGCGTCGTCCACTCCCAAGTACTTCACGATCCCATCCGTACGGGCGCGCTCGAAATGCTGCACGATGCGAAGGGCCAGCTCACGGACGGTTCGCATGGGCGCGACGCGACCGGTCCATCGATCGGCGAGATACGCCACCGCAATGCGGCGCTCGGGTGGATGCCAATAGTCCGCGCGCGGATCGAAATCGAGCGGGTCGGAATCGACCACT
>CAZCDK010000266.1:1285-1703 GCA_964497285.1 uncultured Anaerolineaceae bacterium
CCCCACGGTTGTTGCTGCTCGAGTCCACCTGCCACCCCTTTCCCGCCGAACACTGACCGGACCGGGCCGTACGGGCGGAGCGTGTCGACGCCCATCATGCGAAAACCCGGGGCCGTCAAGCCGGATGATATCATGACGCCGAGCCGCGAGCGCCTGTCCGATGGCATTTCGATCTGGAACCCCGGGGAATCGTTGACGGCAGGCGCCGGCCGAGGGGGGTCTTTCGGCCAGGCTTCGCCCGTCGCACGGCCTTGGCGCTTGGCCATCCGGCTGGCGGCGGGGGCGGGGACGGGACGCACTGGTGTGCCGCGCGCGGCGGCCCGGGCAACTCAGCCTCCGACGGCCTTGGCGAACTCGGCCGTCGTGGCGAAGCTCAGGAGCGACAGGAAGCCCGGGGCGCCGGCGACGAACTCCTCGA
>CAZCDK010000267.1:0-1509 GCA_964497285.1 uncultured Anaerolineaceae bacterium
GACTTCACGACCGGCCCGCGGAGCCCCCGTTCGCCCAGGAGATAGTCCACGAGCAGGGCGAAGGCGCGCAACTGGTCGACGTAAACCCCCCGTTCATCGACGAGGCCAACGCGATCGGCGTCGCCGTCGTTTGCGATCCCGATCGAGAAGTCGCCTGCCGCCACCCGTCCCATGAACTCCCCGAGGTTGGACTCGATCGGCTCGGGCGCGCGAATGCCCGGGAAGAGGGGATTCCGGTCGCGATGGATCTCCGTCACCGTTGTCGCGCCGCCCTCCAGCAACTGCTCGAATAGTCCCGCTCCCGCGCCATACATCGGGTCGAGTGCCACACGCAGGCCCGCCGCCCTGATGCGCGGGATGTCCACCTGGTGCGCGAGCGCGCGAAGGTAGCCCGGGATCGGGTCGAAGCGGGCGATGCGCTCGTCGCCCACCGGGGCCAGCGCTATCCGGTCCGGCCGCTCGAGAATCGCGGGCACGCGCCGCTCGATGTCGGCCACGATTTCGGGGCTCGCGCTGCCGCCGTAGTGGGGCTTGACCTTGATCCCGTTCCAGCTGAACGGGTTGTGCGAGCTGGTCACCACCACACCCCCGCACGCGGCGGCCTCGATCACGCGGTGGCTCAGAGCAGGTGTCGGCGCGGGACGGTCCGCGAGCTGTACCGGGAAGCCACTCCCGGCCAGCACCCGCGCCACGGCCATCGCAAACTCGTCCGAGAGGAATCGCGTGTCATAGCCGACGATGACGGGCTTCCCGCGGCCGTATGTCTCGCCAAAGTGATCTGCGACGGCCTGGGCACACGCCCGAACGTTCTCGAACGTGAAATCTTCGGCGATGATCGCCCGCCAGCCGTCGGTCCCGAAATGAACCGGGTTAGCGCTCATGGCCAGCATGATAGCGGGTTTCAGGTTCGATGCCCGTGCCCGAAGGGACCACGGCTCCGGGACCGATGGTCGCCCCCCGGCCGATCACCGCACCACTGACCGTCGCCTCGGATCCGATCACCACCCCGTCCGCGATGATGCTACCGGTAATCGTCGCCCCATCTTCAATCGTCACGTTCTCCCAAAGCAGCGAGCCCTCAACCCTGGCTCCGGCGCCGATGCGCGAATCGCGTCCAACTGACGACCCTGTCACTGTGGCTGAATGAGCGACGGTCACACCCTCTGCGAGCGCCTTGCTGCGGCCGGACTCGACTAGCTGGCGGTTTAGCGCCAGGTAACGTGCCGGCCCGCCGATGTCGGCCCAGATTCCCTCAAAGCGGTAGCCGAGCACTTCCCGGCGTCGCGCAATCAGCGAGGGGAACAGCGTCTCTTCGACCCGAACCGCGCCCGGCGGGATTTCGTCCACAAGACCCGGTTCGAAGATCCAGACCCCGGCGTTGACAAGCCGGCTCGGGGCCGTCCCCGGCGGCGGCTTCTCCACGAATCCCGTCACCAGGTTGTGGTCGTCCACGACCGCGACGCCGAACTGCGAGGGGTCTTCGACTTCGTAGAGGGCCAGGGTGAGGTC